>DATJHR010000207.1:0-14413 GCA_035493735.1 Acidocella sp. | reverse complement strand
TGCTGGTTGCCCTGGCTCTGATCACTGCGGCATGGTGGCGCGAAAATGGAGCACCTGCATGACCACCCCCGCCCACGCCGTCATCGCCGCCTATTACGCCGCCTTCAATGCCGGCGACATTCCCGCCTTTCTCGATCTGCTAACCGATGACGTGCGCCACGACATCAACCAGTCCGGCACGGAAATTGGCCGCGAAGCTTTCGCCGCCTTCCTGCGGGAAATGAACCGTTGCTACAAAGAGACGATCACCGACATCGTGATCCTCACGGACGCCTCCGGTACCCGCGCCGCCGCCGAGTTCGTAGTGCAGGGCGAATATCTGCACGCGCAGGAAGGCCTGCCGCCGGCCAAAAACCAAAAATACACCCTGCCCGCCGGCGCGTTTTTCACCCTGCGCGGCGATAAAATCTGCCGCATTTCAAATTACTACAACCTGCCCGCCTGGCTCGCGCAGGTGTCCTGAACGGCGCCGCCACAGAATAAGAAAGTGGCCGCTTTTTGGAAAAAGCGGCGCAAAAACTTTTGGTCCTTTGGGCCGGTGGCGCGGAGGCGACACGGGCTGAGGGACAAGAAAGGCCGGGCGAATGCCCGGCCTTTTGGTTTTAGAACAGAACACCGGCTTCGAGCGTCCCGGTGAACTCGCTACGGCCATCACCGTTGCTGCCATAGCCATAGGTGACGCCATTGGCTTTGTTGTTCAGCAAGTAGAGGTAACCGACATTCGCGCGCGCGAACAGGTACTTGTACTGCCAGGTCGGCGCCAGCGCGAAGCCTATCGCCTCGGCATTCGGGCCCACGAACCAGGTGTTGGCATTCACGCCTTGAGCATTGTTCTGATTCAACGCCGAACCGTGCGAGTCGAAATACTCAACCCAGCCGCCAAGCGAGTAAGGCGACTTGCCGAACGTATAGGTTTCGAACAAAGCCGCGCCGAAATTGCTGGTCTCTTTGTAGATGCCAAGCTTGGCGTTCGCCTTGGCCACCTGATACTGCACTTCCGGCACCAGGTTCAGGTTGCCCATCGTGTAGCTGTAATAGGCGCCGACCAGCTGCGAATTGGCGAATTGCGGACCAAAGGTCCCCACGGTGGCACCGCAGGTCTGGCCATAGTTGCAAAGGGCGCTGCCATAGGTCTTGGCGTTCAGACCGGTCTGGCCGAGATTGCCGCCATAATAAACGTTCAAAACATTCGAGGCGTTGAACGTGTAGCTGACCAGCGCCTGCAGGAAGTTGAACACGCCGGTATTATAACCATCGCCATACATCACCGTCGCGCTGACCGGCCCCTTGGTGTAGTTCAAATTGACACCGCGGCTGTTCAGATTCTGCACACCGAAGATCGCGGTCGTGAGCTGGACCGGGTTGCTCCAATCGATCCCGGCTTCATAACCTTCGAGCGAGACCATCATGCCGGCCGAGATGGTGACCGGCGAGCCCTTCGGGGCGAGGGTGACATAGCCGGCATAAAGCGGGCCCGTGGAATAGATATTGATCGAGGTCTGGAGCGGCCGCGCGCCCAGAGTCGTCACGCCGCCATTGGAACCGACCTCGACGGTGAATTGCACCACACCGCTGTTCTTTTGCAGCTCGATCAACGCGCTGCCGACATTGATGCCGTTAGAACGGTCGGTGGCGAGGACGTTGCCCGCGTTGGTGCTCGTCCCGGTCTGGTAGAACCCATAACCATCCAAACCG
This sequence comes from Acidocella sp., assembly GCA_035493735.1. Classification (GTDB taxonomy): domain Bacteria; phylum Pseudomonadota; class Alphaproteobacteria; order Acetobacterales; family Acetobacteraceae; genus Acidocella. The sequence continues at coordinate 12,718 of DATJHR010000207.1, read as the reverse complement.
CCGCTCACCTCCAGCGGGCCAAGCGGGCCGCCATCGATCTGGATGGGGGTCGGACCGCTCATGGCATGAGCTGCATTGATGGCGAGGAGAGAGGACGCCGCCACCACACCCAGTCCTAACAGCTGCCGACGCAAATTAACCATTCTGCCTCCTGAATGCGCATTTTTTGCGCAAATGCTTAAAACAAACGCCCCGACACGTTACAAACCAGGCTAAAAACCTGATCCGCCGCCATCAGATAGTCTCGGAATGGCAATTTTTATGCCAGGATGCTGCGTGAGCCGAACAATCCACTAATGTTAGGTTCACGGACTTCAGAAAATAGCCGCTTTTTGAAAAAGCGGCGCGGAAACGGCACGGGCTAGGCAACAAAAAAGGCCGGGCGAATGCCGGCCTTTCGTTTGCGCCCTGGAATAATGGCTTAGAAAAGGACGCCGGCTTCGAGCGTGCCGAGGAACTCGCTGCGGCCGTCACCGTTGGCCCCATAGCCATAGGTAACGCCATTGGCCTTGTTGTTCAGCAGGTAGAGGTAACCCACGTTCGCGCGCGCGAACAGGTACTTATGCTGCCAGGTCGGCGCCACCGCGAAGCCGATCGCTTCGGCATTCGGCCCCAGGAACCAGGTGTTGGAATTCACGCCTCCAGCAGGCTGATTCAACGCCGAGCCGTGCGAATCAAAATACTCAACCCAGCCGCCGAGCGCGTAAGGCGACTTACCGAACGTGTAGTTTTCAAACAAGGCCGCGCCGAAATTGCTGGTCTCTTTGTAGATGCCGAGCTTGGCGTTCGCCTTGGCCACCTGATACTGCACCTCCGGCACCAGGTTCAGGTTGCCCATCGTGTAGCTGTAATAGGCGCCGACCAACTGCGAGTTGGCGAATTGCGGACCAAAGGTTCCGACGGTGGCACCGCAGGCCTGGCCATAGTTGCAAATGGCGCTGCCATAGGTCTTGGCGTTCAGACCGGTCTGGCCGAGGTTTCCGCCGTAATAGACGTTGAAAGTATTTGAGCTGTTGATCGTGTAACTAACCAGCGCCTGCAGGAAGTTGAACACGCCGGTGTTGTAGCCGTCGCCATACATCACGGTGGCATTGATGGGGCCTTTGGTGAAGTTCAGGCTCACGCCGCGGCTTTGCAGATTCTGCACACCGAAAATCGCGGTGGTGAGTTGAACCGGGTTGCTCCAATCTGTGGCCCCTTCGTAACCTTCGAGCGAAGCCATCATGCCGGCCGAGATGGTGACCGGCGAGCCTTTCGGGGCGAGGGTGACGTACCCCTCATAAAGCGGGCCGGTGGAATAAACATTGATCGAGGTCTGGAGCGGCCGCGCCCCCAGGGTCGTCACGCCGCCATTCGTGCCGACCTCAACGGTGAATTGCAGAACACCGGTGTTCTTCTGCACCTCGATCAACGCGCTGCCGACATTGATGCCGTCATTGCGGTTCGAGACGCCATAGTTGTTGAGGACGTTATTGCCCGAGCCGACGCCCGACCCGGTCTGGAAATAACCATAACCGTCCAAGCCGCCGCTTACCTCCAGCGGGCCCAACGGTCCGCCATCAATCTGGATGGGGGTCGGACCGTTCAAAGCGTGCGCCGCATTGATGGCAAGCAGGGAAGACGCGGCGACCACGCCCAATCCCAACAGCTGCCGACGCAAATTAACCATTATGCCTCCTGAATGCGCAGGTCGTGCGCGAATGCCAAAACAAACGCTCCGAGGCGTTTGCAAAACCAGGTAAGACACCTGATCCGAAACGGCCGGACGTTCACAAAGCGGCAATCTATGGACCTCGAGGCGGCGGAGCCAGATGAGGTACCCCCGCGTTTTTGCTTTGCAGCAAAGCTGTTGCGATAGGACCACAAATGATAAGAATTGCATAAGAAACGGCGTGTTAGCACATCACGCCAAAACATTTCTCCTCCGGCATATGGCTCGCAGCGGCCAGCAGAGGAAAAATCGACGCCCCCGAGCGGCATGGCCACTGACACGCCCGGCTAATCACCCGGCACCGCATAAAGCCGGCGTAAATGGCGCAGCACCGAGCTGCGGGTGGATCAGCTTACGGCGACGGAGGAAGGCCGCTGAGCCGTGCCGTATGCCTGTGCCGGAAAATACAGCAGCGCCTCAAATCCATCCGCGTGGCCCCCGGCCGGCGATGCCAGTTCCAGCCGCCCGCCCAGCTGCAGCATGATCTTTTCCACGATCGCGAGGCCGAGCCCACCGCCCATGCCCTGCGTGGTGCCGCGCCGAAACGGCTGTTTCAGCATGGCGAGAACCTGGCTTGGCACGAGCTCCCCACCGCTGCGCACACCGATGCAACGCCGGCCCTCGTCGAGATACACTTCGATCGGCGCCTCCGCGGCGCCATAGCGCACCGCATTTTCCAGCAGGTTGCGAAGCGCGATACCCAGCACGTCGAGATCCGCCAGCACCATGAAGGGTTCCTGCCGGCGCGGCACGAACAGCAGCCGCTGGCCCACCCCGTGCTGGCGGCGGAAATCATCCAGCAGAATGTTCAGCAGCTGAGTCACGTCGATGCACTCGCGGTTCAGCGCCAGCCCCGCCTCGGCACGGGAAAATTGGAGCAGCTTTTCAACCAGATTGCTGAGCGCCTTGACCTGGCCGACGATCCGCTGCGCCCGGTCGGCCTGGGCGGTCGAGGCCAGCTGCGCCGCCAGCACCTGCAGCTGCGCCTGCAGGGCGGCGATCGGCGTGCGCAGCTCATGCGCGCTGTTCGCCGCGAATTGTCGCTCGTTCATCAAGGCCCGCTGCAGCCGGTCCAGCAAACGGTTCACCGCGGTATGAATCGGCACCAGCTCCGAGGGCATCGGCAATTCCGGGATGCAGGTCAGGTTGGAACCGTCGCGCTGGCCGATCTCTCGCTGCAGACGGATCAGCGAGCGCATGCTCCGTTTGACCACCCAGCGGATCATCAGGCAGGACAGCGGCAGAAACAGAAGCAGCGGCAGCACCGCCAGGCCAACCGCCCGGCGCAACGCTTCGTCCCGGTGGATCTGCGGCTCCCCCACTTCAATGAGATAGCCGCCCGCCGCCGCCGGCTGCGTATAGACGCGCCAGTGCGGCATGTTGCGGAACCCCATTTTCAATGCCGGTGGTACGAACGGCGCGGCGGGCGCGTTGATCGAGCGCAGCGCCACCCAGCCGTCGGGCGCCATGATTTGATAGGCCAGCGCTTTTGGGTTCATCGTCGAAACCAGTTGCCGCGCCTTGTCGTCCATCACCTGAGGCGCGGTCAGCGCGTCTTCGGTGGCCGGCAACAGGCGCTGCGCGACCTCGACCAGCGCATTATCGAGCCGCTCATTCACCTCGAATACGGTCAGCATGCCGGCGGTCACGCTACCCAGCAGCCATAACAGGACCATGGCCGACGCCAATAGCCAGATCAGCCGCGATACCAGACTGTGCCCCATGATCAACTCAATCCCTGATCCGGTATCCCAGGCCGCGCGCGGTGCGCACGAAGTCGCGCCCGAGCTTGCGCCGGATCCGGCTGATATAGACCTCGATCGCGTTGCTCTCGATTTCCTGTTCGAAGGCGTAGAGCGCCTCCTCGATCTGCTCGCGCGAGACGATGGCGTTGGGCCGGCGCAGCAGCACCTCCAGCACCGCCCATTCGCGCGCCGTCAGCTCCACCTCGTCCCCCGCCAGCCGCGCCCGCCGCGCCTCGAGTTCGAGCTCCACCGGCCCGAATTGCTGCACGGTCGCCGTGGTGCCGAAATAGCGCCGCGCCACGGCATTCAACCGCGCGATCAGCTCTTCGAGATCGAACGGTTTCACCAGATAGTCATCGGCCCCGGCGCTCAAGCCCTCGATCCGGTCGCTGATCTGGTCGCGCGCGGTGAGAATCACCACCGGAATGGCGTCCCGCCTCGCCCGCAGCGCGCGCAGGAAATCCAGCCCCCTGCCATCCGGCAGGACCAGATCCAGCAGCAGCGCCTCATAGGAAACGGTGCGCATCGCCGCATCCGCCAGCTTCAGGCGCTGGAACCAATCGACCGCATGCCCTGCCTGACGCACATGCTCCTGCACCGCGGCGCCAAGATCGGGTTCGTCCTCAACCAGCAGAATTCTCATGAAGGCAGCCTGCGACTTCCAAGTATAGGCGTCATACATCCGCGCTCTTCCTGACGCCACGCTGAAAGCGCGGCGCCCGGCCTGAGCGCAACGCCCATTATACTTTGGTTCATGCGCTGAGCTGGCATCTGCCATTCCTAAGAAACTGCGTGTTGCTCTTAGAGTCAGGTTCATGTCAGTTACCGTTGCTATGCGGCGGGCCACAAACATACCCGCCGGAGTATTGCCCATGCGAATGTTGCACAGAGCCCGCCCTAAAGCCGGCGGCTTGGTCGCCTGTGACCACCGCGCGCGGCACGGAGCCGAGGCATGACCCCGCGCTGGTTGCTGCTTGGCGGCGGCGCGCTGGTCGTCGCCGCCCTCATCGGCTTCTATGCCGGCCACGGCGCCGGTGGGCAGGCCGCCATGGCCGCCTCGCCGGACGCCGCGGCCGGCAGCCCCGCGCTGCCCGCCAGTTTCAGCGTCTCTGCCGGCGCGCTGGCGAACATGCAGCTGCATTACGCCGATGCGGCGCTACGCCCGCTCGTCCGCGATGTGCCGGCCACCGGCATCGTCACCTATGACGCGCTGCGCCTGGCGCGCATCGTGCCGCCCGCCCGCGGCCGGGTCGAGGCCATCGATGCCGTGGTCGGCCAGCAGGTGCAGGCCGGGCAGCGCCTGGCCGTGCTCAACAATTTCGAACTCACCACGGCGCGCAGCGGCGTCGCCAGCGCGAAGGCCAGCGTGATGCAGGCGCAATCGCAACTGTCCGCCGCCAACGCCGCCCTGCGGCGCGCCGAGGATCTCGTGCGTTCCGGCGGCATGGCGCAGAGCATGTTGGATACGCGCCGCGCCGCCGCCGCCGCCGCCGAGGCGAATCTGCGCACACAGCAGGCTTCGCTGCAGCAATGGCAGGACCAGCTGGCACAGCTGATGCCGATCAGTTCCACCGCCGGCCAGCCCCTGCCGGGTCTGCCCGACCCGCAGGGTTCGGCGAGCGCGATCGTCGCCCCGTTCGCCGGCGTGGTCGATTCCGTCTCGCTCTCCGTCGGGCAGCTGGTTGATCCGTCATCGCCGCCCCTCTTCACCGTGGCCAATCTGTCCACCGTCTGGGTACCGCTGCAAGTGCCGGAAAAGCAGATCGGCGCGGTGCAGGTCGGCGATCCGGTCTCGATCAGCATCGACGCCTATCCTGGCCGCATTTTCACCGGCCGCGTCTCCTACATCGCCGATAAGGTCGACCCCAACACCGGCACCATCATGGTCCGTTGCATCGTGCCGAACCAGGATGGCGCGCTGCGCGTCAACATGTTTGCCAACGGCACGGTCGAGGCCGCGCTCGGCGGCCAGGGCGTGCTGGTGCCTTCCTCCGCGCTGCAAGACATCAATGGCCAGAAGGTGGTGTTTTCGCCGGCCGGCCACGGACGGTTCACCTGGCATGTGGTGCGGCCCGGCCTCAGCACCGGTAGCGACACGCAGATCCAAAGCGGCATCGCCCCCGGCACGCCGGTCGTGACCGATGGCAGCTATTGGCTGAAAGCCACGCTGATGCAGTCCACCATTCCTGATGAAGGTTAGAAGAAAGCAGCCGCTTTTTGAAAAAAGCGGCGCAAAAACTTTTGCTCGCTTGGGCCTCTGGCAGTGAAACCAGCACGGCCCAGCTTAAAAAAGTTTTTTTGCTTCTTTTTTTCAAAAAAGAAGCCTTTCTCCTTTCTCCCTGTGCCTGCCTGAAAGGTTCTCCCGTGATTACCAAGATCATTGACGCGGCACTCGGCAACCGGGCGGTCGTGATGATGCTGGTCGCTGTGCTGATCGGCCTCGGCCTCATGAGCATGAACCAGCTGCCCTTCGATGCCGACCCCGACATCTCGCCGGTGCAGGTGCTGATCTCCACCCAGGCGCCGGGCCTCGCCCCTCTGGACGTGGAGCGCCAGGTCACCGCGCCGATCGAACTCGGCTTGCAGGGGCTGCCCGGCATGCAGAGCCTGCGCTCGGTGTCGCGCTACGGCGTCTCGGTGCTGTATGTCCGCTTCGCCGACGGGAGCAACATCCTCACCGACCGCGAACTTGTCGCCCAGCGCCTCGCCACCGTCATGCTGCCCCCCGGCACCAGCACGCCGCAAATGGGCCCGCTGTCCGACGGGTTGAGCGAAATCTACCAATTCCAGGTGGTCGGCAAGGCCCAGTCGCTGATGCAGCTGCGCACGTTGCTGAACTGGCAGATCGCGCCGGAGCTCAAGAAGGTACCGGGCGTGGTCGACGTCAACGTCAATGGCGGGGAGCTGAAAACCTACACGGTGCAAGTCTCCGACGCGGCGCTGACCCGCTACGGCCTTTCCGTCGGCGACGTCGAAGCCGCGATCCAGAACAACAACGCCGATGTCGGCGGCGCGACCATCAACCATAATGGCGAGGAAGCGATCATCCAGGGCCAGGGGCTGCTGCAGAACATCAGCGATATCGGCAATATCGTGCTGCGCACCTCCGCCGGCGGCGCACCGCTTTATGTGCGCGACGTGGCGAAGGTGGAGCTGGCGCCGATGCCCCGCCTCGGCGGCGTGACCGTCGACGGCAAGGGCCAAGGGGTAATCGGCGTGGTGCTGATGGGGCTGGGCCAGAACACCCGCGTGGTGGCCGGCCGCGTCACCGCCGCGGTGGCCGCGATCAACAAGACCTTGCCACCCGGCGTGCAGATCAAGCCTTATTACAACCGCGCCAACCTGATCGACCGCGTGCTCCACACGATCGCCCATAACCTCGCCGAAGGCGCAATCCTGGTGATCGTGGTGCTGTTCCTGATGCTCGGCAATCTGCGCGCCGGCCTCGTCGTCGCCTGCGCCATCCCGCTCTCCATGCTCGCCGCCGCCATCGCCATGTATTGCGCCGGCCTCTCGGGCAATCTGATGAGCCTCGGCGCCATCGATTTCGGCCTGCTGGTCGATGGCGCGGTGGTGATGATCGAGAACGTGGTGCGCCGCCGCGCGGAGGCGCCCGACCGCCCAGCCCTGGAGGTGGTGCGCGAGGCGGCGTTCGAGGTCGCCCGCCCGGTCACCTTCGCGGTGATCATCATCACCGCCGTGTACATGCCGATCCTCAGCCTGCAGGGCGTGGAAGGCAAAATGTTCCGGCCGATGGCGCTGACCGTGATCTTCGCCCTGCTCGCCTCGCTGATCCTCAGCCTGACGCTGATGCCGGTGCTGGCCAGCTTCCTGCTCAAAGGCAAGGTCGCCGAGCATGAGAGCCGGATCGTGCACGGCGCGCGGCGCCTCTATGGCCCGGCACTGGCGAAAACCCAGGCGCACCCCGGCCTCACCCTCGGCGCCGCGCTCGTTTTGCTGGTTGCGGCGCTCTTTGCCGGCTCCAGCCTCGGCACCGAATTCCTGCCCAAGCTCGACGAAGGCTCGCTCACCGTCACCACCACCAAGCTGCCCGGCATTTCGTTGCCCTCGGCCCTGCAGACGCAGGAAATGGTTGAGCGCACGCTGATGCGCTTCCCCGAAGTGAAGACCACCGTCACGCTCGGCGGCACTTCGGAGGTTCCCACCGACCCGATGGGCATCGAGCAGAGCGACACCTTCATCATCCTGAAGCCGCAATCGCAGTGGAAGACGGCGCACACGCAGGCCGGTTTGGTGGCCGCCTATTCGAAGGCGCTAGCTCAAGACGTGCCGGGCATCACCCAGGACTGGGCGCAGCCGATCGAAATGCGCATGGACGACATGCTGCAGGGCGTGCAGGCCGATATCGGGGTGATGATCCACGGCAACGACCTGAACACGCTGCATGACGCCGCCGAGCAGGTGGCGCACGTCATCTCCACGGTGCCCGGCGCGGCGGATGTGGAGGCCGAACAGACCATCGGCCAGCCTTATCTGCACATCACCGTCGACCGCGCCGCGGTGGCCCGCTACGGCCTGAACGCCCGCGACGTGCTGAACGTGGCCCAGGCGCTTGGCGGCACCACGGTCGGCCAGATCAATGACGGCGTCGGCATGTTTGACATTCGCGTCCGCTTTGCCCCCCGCGACCGGACCAACATGGCCACGATCGGCGAGCTGCGCGTCAGCAACGGCATGGGCATCTCCGTGCCGCTCAGCGAAGTGGCCAAGGTCAGCTGGGAACCCGGCCCCTCGGTGATCAGCAGGGTCGGCGGCCAGCGCGTGATCATGGTGCAGGCGAATGTGCGCGGCCGCGCGCTCGGCAGCTTCGTCGCCGCCGCACAACAGGCGGTGGCCACCCAAGTGCATTTGCCGCCAGGCTACAGCATCAGCTGGGCCGGCAGCTTCCAGAGCATGCAGCAGGCAATGGCGCGGCTCTCCCTCGTCGTGCCGGTCGCGCTGGCGGTCATTTTCGCGCTGCTCTACACGATGTTCGGCAATGCGCGGCTGGCGGCGCTGATCTTCTGCAACGTGCCGTTTGCCGCGGTCGGCGGCGTGTTCGCCCTCACCGCGCGCGGCATGCCGTTCAGCATCTCCGCGGCCATCGGCTTCATCGCGCTGTTCGGCATCGCCATTCTCAACGGCGTGGTCATGGTCAGCTACATCGAGGAGCGGCGCAAATCCGGCTCAAGCCCGCGCGCCGCGGCGCGTGAGGCGGCAATGACCCGGCTACGCCCGGTGCTCACCACCGCCACGGTGGCCAGCCTCGGCTTCCTGCCGATGGCGATTTCCACCAGCTCCGGCGCCGAGGTGCAGCGGCCGCTCGCCACCGTGGTCATTGGCGGGCTGATCACTGCCACGGCCCTGACCCTGCTGGTGATCCCGGCGATTTATCCCTGGTTCGCCGGGCAGCGCGCGGCATCCCGCCTGCCTTCCTTGTCCTCCTCACAACAAACCCAGCCGGCGGAATAAGTTATGCCTCGTCTTACGAAGAAGTCCTGGTTCACGTATGCCGCCCTGCCGGCGCTGGCGGTGCTCAGCGGCTGCGCCGTCGGGCCCAATTTCCACCAGCCCTTGGCCCCGTCGGGCGCCGGCTATACGCCGACGCCGCTTCACGGCACGCGTGCCGCCGCCGGCCCGCTCGGCGGCGCGCAAACCTTCGCGCCGGGGCAAACGATTCCAGGCGCGTGGTGGACCCTGTTCCATTCGCCGGACCTGAACCGGCTGATCGAACAGGCGCTGCAGGCAAACCCCTCGATCGCCGCCGCCCAGGCTACGCTGAAGGCCGCCCAGGAGTATACGCTGGCGCAGGAGGGCGGCTTCTTCCCGCAAATCACCGCGGGCATCAGTGCCAGCAAGAACCTCACCTCCACCGCCAGCCTCGCCCCAATCGGCGCCAATAACAAGGCGTTTTATTCGCTCTACACCGCGCAAGTCTCCATCTCTTATTCCCCGGACGTGTTCGGCCTGAACCGTCGCAAGGTGGAAGCGCTGGGCGCGCAGGCGGACTATCAGCGCGACGAGCTGGATGCCGCCTATGTCAGCCTCAGCACCAATGTGGTGACCACCGCCGTTGAAGAGGCGGGCCTGCGCGCCGCGATCGCCGCGCAGCAGGACACGATCAGGGCGGACGAGGATCTGGAGCGCATCATCGCCCATCAATATGCGGTCGGCGAAGTGGCACAATCGGTGCTGCTGCAGCAGCAGACCGTATTGGCCCAGGCGCAGCAGCTGCTGCCCCCGCTGCAGCGCCAGCTGGACATGGCGCAAAACGCGCTGATCGCCCTTTCCGGCGGCTATCCGAACGAGGTGCTGCCGGAAAGCTTCAGCCTATCGCAGCTGACTTTGCCGCTGACCTTGCCGGTCAGCCTGCCCTCGCAGCTGGTGGCGCAGCGGCCCGACATTCTGGCCGCTTCGGCCTACATGCATGCGGCGAGCGCCGAGATCGGTGTGGCCATCGCCAACCGCCTGCCGCAATTCCCGCTGACGGCGACGCTCGGCACCTCTCCCGCCGCCATCGCCAACGCCTTCACCCCCTATAACCAGTTCTACACGCTCGTGGCCGGAATCACCGCGCCGCTGTTCGACGGCGGCATGCTGAAGCACAAACAGCGCGCCGCGGTCGCAGAGTTCGACAGCGCCGCCGCGCTCTACAAGCAAACCGTGATCACCGCGTTCGAGAGCGTCTCCGACACGCTGCGCGCGCTGCAAACCGATGCCGACCAGTTGCAGGCGGCCGAGACGGCGGACAACGCGGCGCGGCGCAGCCTGGCCATTGCCCGCACCCAGTATCAAGCCGGCGACATCGACTATGTTACCGTGCTGAATGCCGAACAAATGTATCAGACCGCGCAGCTCGCTCTGGTGCAGGCGGAGGTGCTGCGCCTCACCGACACCGCGGCGCTGTTCCAGACGCTGGGCGGCGGCTGGTGGAACCATGGCGATTCCACCGTCCCTTCCATGGCTGCTAAGTAAGGAAGCGCTACTTTTTGTGAACAAAAAGTAGCAAAAAAACTTTGTTCGTTTGGGCCTGTGCCGTTGCAGCGCCGCAGGCCCAATTTCAAAGAAGTTTTTGCGCCGCTTTTTTCAAAAAGCGGCCTCTTTCTTCCCCTATTTAAAAACGCTGCGAAAACCCGACCAGAATCGTCCGCCGCAACCCGTATTGCGGCGCGAACACGCCGACACCTTGGCCGGTGCGCAGCTCATAGGTGCGGTCGAACAGGTTGTACACATCCAGCCGCACTGAGGCCCCGTGCCAGCCGGCAAAATTCAGCTGCTGCACGATAGAGCCGTTCACCGTGTAATAGCCCGGCACCGACGCACCGTTGGGAACAAAATCGGCGTCACCGGGGGACCCGAGATCGGAGCGCAGGCCGCTGCCGTAAACCAGATCGGCGGTGAACAAAGTTGGGTTTGGCGTCGTCCGGTTCAGCGTATAGGCGATGCCGCCGGAACCGGTCACAAGCTGGTCATGGTCGAGATGAATCCAGTGGTTCTGGCTATAGGCCAGCGTGGCCGCATCAAAGTTGAACTGCGCGGTTTCAATGTTCTTGCCGATGGCGCGCGACACGGCGAGGTTCCCATAGATCGACCACGGCCCGCGATTGTAGTTGCCGCTGAACTCGACGCCGCCATCCTGCCCCTTCTCATAATTGTAGGCGGTGAGGATCACCGGCGCGCCGAACTGGCCCTCGTCGATCAAATCCGTGGCGGTTTTGAAATAAGCATCCACGCCCACCTGCAGGTACGGCGAGAGCATCTGCTGAATGCCGGCATCGTAATAATTGTCACGCTCCGCCTTCACCGTGGTGTCCTGCGTGGTCGGCGCCGCCCCTGAGGTGCCGTTGAAGGCCGAGACCTGCTCGCCCCCAACCAGCTCGAAGGGCGGCGGCGTGAAGTAACGCGCGTAGCCGGCGTGCAGCGTCGTGGTGTTGGTGGCGTTCCACACCACGTTCACGCGCGGGCTGAGCTGCGTGGCCGACGTATATTCGTTCACGCCATCGAAACGCGCGCCGTAATTGATCGTCACTCTGGGGAGAATGTGCCACTCGTCCTGCACGTATAGCCCATAGAGCGTGCCGGTCTTCTGCTGGCCCTGATAGATCGTCTCAGGGGTTTGGGAGGTCTGCACGCCATCGGCATTCACCGGCAGCACCGCCGAGGCGGTGGAGACATTCAGCTGATCCATCTCAACCTGGAAGCCGAAACGCAGCGTATGCGCGTTATTGATCCGCCAGCTGCCGTCACTCTGAACGCCATTCGAGAGAATCGAGCGGTCCGCGGTCTGCGCAATGCCGTTGAATATCAGATCGCCGAGCGGATCGGGCGTGTAGTTCAGGCTGCTATAGCGCGTATAGAGAGAGATCTGCTCATTGACGTTGTCGCCGAACTGCTTCTGCAGCGAGAGAATGCCGAAATCGGTGATCTCGCGTTGATATTCGTTCAGATTGGCACTGTTATAATTGGCGGCGGTGGCGCCGCTGACAGTGTAGAGCGGCGTCTGCCCCGGATTGTTCGGAATCTGGAATTCCTCGTTGGAAATGCCGAAGATCAGACTCACCCGCGTGGTCGGGTTCAGGATCGTCGAGATGTTGCCGAGGAAATGATACTGATCGCTGGTGTCATGAATCGGCGAGAAGCTGCCGGTCGGATTCTCGATGCCGACCGGGTTGCGCAGCAAATCCCCGGTGAAGAAGTAATCGGTATTGCCCGTCACGCCGCCATAGCTGAAGCTTGGTTGGAGATAGCCGCGCGAGCCGCCTTCCATGGAAATCTCGCCACCGGGATCGGTCGCGCCCGACTTCGCCTGAATATCCACGACGCCCGCCTGCAGGAAACCGTATTCCGCTGGCAACGCGCCGGTGATCAGCGACATCGAATGCACAAAGCGCGTCTCCAGGATCTGGCCGAACACCGAAAGACCCTCGGGAAGTTCGACGCCATTGATCCGGTACTGCACCTCGTTATGGTCGCCACGTACATGGATCTGACCGAAACTGTCCTGCGCCACACCTGGGGCCTGCAGCAGCACCTGGTTGAACTGGGCGTTACCGTTGCCCGGGATCTGCTGCAGCGTTTTAGGACTGAAATTATAGCGCGTGGCCCCGAGATTGGTTTCAATCTGGCTGCGCGCGGCGTCGAGTTTCTCCGCCACCTTCACCGTGCGGACCACGGTCGGGCTCGCGGCATCATCGTTCGAGGAAACCTCCGTCGGCGTCACCGGGGTGGCAACCATGGTGGCGGGCGTGGCCGGCGCGGTCTG
>DATJHR010000206.1:0-2446 GCA_035493735.1 Acidocella sp. | reverse complement strand
TAAATCACTCGTGCTCCAATCGGCTTCTCGACAACGAAGTGGCCGCTTTTTGAAAAAAGCGGCGCAAAAATCTTACGATGCTGGGCCTGAGTCTGTGTCGCCGACAATGCCCATGGCCCAGTAAATAAAGTTTTTTTGCTTCTTTTTGTTCACAAAAAGAAGCCTTCCCCTTGCCTTGGCCGTCTAATTTAGGCGGCGTTGTTTGTCACGCAGGCTGGAAGGAGAGTGCCGCGCCGTTCATGCAGTACCGCAAACCGGTGGGGGGCGGACCATCCGGAAAGACGTGGCCCAGATGGCCGCCGCATCGCGCGCAGTGAATCTCCGTCCTGATCATGTCGAAGCTCGTGTCGTGGCGTTCGCCAACAGCGCCTGATAGCGGCTTCCAAAAACTTGGCCAGCCGGTGTGGCTGTCATATTTCGTCGCTGACGAATACAGATGTTGGCCGCACCCTAGGCAGCTATACAGGCCCGTTCGTGTTTCCAGGTCCAAGGGGCTTGAATAGGGCGCTTCCGTGCCTTGTTGCCGCAAAATCTCATAGGCGGCCGGGTTCAGCAGCTTGCGCCACTCCGCGTCAGTATGGGCTATTGGAAAACGTTCGTCCGCTTGGGCTTCCGCGGCATGTCGCCTCGGCCATAACAGGCAGGCGGTTGCGCCGCCCAGTATGGTCAGCTCAAGCAAGTCTCGCCGACGAGGCATGGCATGTTCCTTTCCGAAAACATGTTCAAATCACCGATCCCTCCTGCTGCCTGACCATATTCGCGATGGGATGGAGCAGATCGGCAGGGGCGGTGCCGACGAGGCTGAAGCCGGTTCCCTTTCGGGCCCAGGCGAAGCCCCGAATATCGCCAAAGCTGTGTTCGGCCATGCGGGTGTCCTGGTCGATGGCCATCGGCCGTACCAGCACGGCCAGGCGCTCGCCCTGGTCATTGCTGTACATCAGGAGGCCGGCGGCCCCATGGGCGGTCGCAACCACCCGGCCACCCATGAAGCTGTAGCCTGCGGCCGCCAGATCCGGAACGGCGACCGTCCGGCCGATACGTGAGGCGATCCAGCTGAGCAGCTCCGCCTTGTCCGCCGCGCCAAACTCCACGGCGTGCGCGTGATCCATCCCGAAGACGCCGAACGTATAGGCGGCCTCGTGGGCCAGGGCGGCAACGCCGGTGCTTTGCGGGAATTCCTCCGGCGCCTGGCCGCGCAATGACCAGCCGCCCGCGCCGCCGGCCGCCAGCAAGAGCACGGCCGCGGCCATCGAGCGCCAGGATGACCATTGCCGGGTTTGCCGCCGTGCCTCCATCAAGTGGCGGAGGTTCAGCCGCGGCGGGATCGGCTCGTGGGCGATCGGCGCGGCGGCCGCGCGGAGGGCATCGCGTTGGTGTTGAAAGGCCGCGACCTGCGCAGCGACCTCCGGATGCGCATCGAGATAGGTCTGTACCTCATTGCGACGCGCCCCGTCCAACCGCTGATCGACAAAGGCATGAAGATCATCTTCCGAAATCGGACGAGCGGTACTCATTGAACTCTCCGTAAATAAGGCTTCTCAGACGCGGGGTTGCCTTGCTCTTCAACAAGTTTCTGAAGCCGCGCGCGCGCGCGGGCAAGGCGGGACATCACGGTCCCGATCGGAATATCAAGAATGCGCGCGGCATCGGCGTAGCTGACATCCTCAATGGAAACGAGGAGCAGGATGCTGCGCTGCTCATCCGGGAGTTTCCCGACCGCCGCAAGGATATCGTCATGCCGCAAACGATCTTCCTGTGTCGAAGATACGGCCATATCGGACTCACTGGCATCATCCAACGCGAGTTCCCGCCCGCGCCGCGCCGCCCGGCGGAGGTGGTTGACAGCCAGATTGTGCAGGATGGTGAAGAGCCATGTTCGCGGGTTCCCATCCGGCCGGCGCTGATACCATCGGCTGACCGCGCGCTCCAGCGTATCTTGCACGAGATCGTCAGCGGCCGCCGCATCGCGCACAAAGGTTCGGGCGTAGCGGCGTAATGCCGGTATGATGGGCTCGATGAGCTCTGCCATCTCAGCCATCGTACCATCCTCTGAAGCAGACATTAGCGTTTGGAAACATCTTTATCCCCGCGAAGAGCTGGTGTCATAGGGAAGACAATCCAGTTGATCATTTATTCCCGGACGCACCGACTTTTCGTATGGGAGCTGGGCCCCGTGCCGTTTCAGCGCCACGGGCCCGACTCAAAAAAAGTTTTTGCGCCGCTTTTTTCAAAAAGCGGCCACTTTCTCCGCACCTTAGTCTAGACACCCGCGAACCAGTCGTAGCCCTGGTTCTCCCAAAAGCCACCCGGATAGATGTTGGTGACTTCAATGGCCTGCAGGTTCTTGGCGCTCTTGAAGCCGAGCTTGGTCGGAATCCGCAGCCGTACCGGCGCGCCCCATTCAGGCGCCAGTGGCTGGCGCTCGAAATCGAGGGCGAGGAGCGTC
>DATJHR010000205.1:0-4929 GCA_035493735.1 Acidocella sp. | reverse complement strand
AACGCCGTAAAGCGGGCGGAATTTCTGCTCACGCGGCATGAGGGTGGCGACGGCTGCGCTGATCAGCAAAGTCAGAAGGGCGATGACGATGAAGGCCGGCCGCCAGCCATATTCCGAGGTCACGAAGCCGGTGATCAGCCGGCCGGAGAAGCCGCCGAAAATCGTCCCCGACATGTACGTGCCGGCGAGCCGCGCCGTCGCCGGCCCGGACGTCTCCTCGCCGATATAAGCAACCGTGATGGTGAAGATAAACGGCAGGGTTAGGCCCTGGATGAACCGGCTGAACACGAACAGGTCGTAGCTCTGCGCGGCGGCTGCCAGCAGGGTGGGCAGCACCAGCACCAGCCCGGCGCCGTAGATGAATTTCTTGCGGCCGAACCGGTCGGAGATCATGCCGATCAGCGGCGCCATCATGGCCGTGGCGACCAGCGGCGCGGTGACGGTGAGGCTGGTGCGTGCCTGGGGGATGTGGAAGGCCGCGGCCAGCACCGGCAGGATCGACTGGGTGCACCACATGTTAAGAAAAGTGACGAACCCCGCACTGAAAACGGCGAGATTGAGAATGGTGGCCCGGGCCACCCCGGTTCTAGAACCTACGCTCAAAGACGGTAATGACATCGCCGGGTTGCGCCAGTGCAAAAAGAGGGGCGCGATACTCGGCAGGGCTGCCGCCAGTATCCCGCGTGATGCCTACATAGCTTTGCACGGCGCGGTCCGTGAAGCCGGCGGCGATGGAAATCGCCGTCAGGACAGTCATGTCCGGGCGGAATGAATATTGGCCGGGGCGGTCGACCTCTCCGAGAATATAGAAGGGCCGGTAGCGGGCCACTTCCACGGCGACGCTCGGCTTGAGGATCAGATGGCTGTTTTGAAGGTTCCGGCCGATGGATGCCGCCAGCTGGCCGGTGCTGAGGCCGGCGGCCTGAACCGGGCCGATGAGCGGCAGATCGACACTGCCGCCATCACCGATGGAGAATTGCCCCGAGAGTTGGGGTTGGTCATAGACGCGGATGATCAGCGCGTCGCCGGGGCCTAGACGGTAAGGGCCGCTGGCTTGGTGCGGCAAGCCGGGCAGATTCGCGCCCGGCGGCGCCAGCATCGCGCAGCCGCTGAGCCCCACCAGACCGCCGAGGATCCCCCGCCGGCGTATTTTTGCCTTTTCTGCCATTGCGGCAAAAGATATTGCGCAATCATTCCGAAAGGAAACCCCAGAACACACCTGCCTGCGCAAAAATGCAAAAATCATTCCCCGGACACCAGCACGATTGCGGCGCCTCGGCGGCTGGCGTACGGACCAGACGCATGGACGAGCGCAAAACCCTCATCGCCGCCGCGCAAAAAATGGCCGCACTCGGCCTCGCGCAAGGAACCTCAGGCAATCTCAGCCTGCGCACGAGGGATGGCATCCTCATCACCCCTTCGGCGGTGCCTTATGACGCGTTGACACCCGAGATGATCCCGCTGCTGCTGACCGGCGGCGAATATGGCGCTTACCGTGGCCGTTATCGCCCCTCCTCGGAATGGCGCTTCCATCTCGATATTCTGGCCGCCCGGCCGGAGTTGGGGGCGGTCGTGCACCATCACGCGCCTTACACCACCGCCCTTTCGATGGCGCGCAAGGAAATTCCCGCCTGCCATTACATGATCGCGCGGTTCGGCGGCGCGCCGGTGCGCTGTGCCCCTTATGCTCTGTTCGGCACCGCGGAACTCTCCGCCCATGTGCTGGCGGCGCTGGAGGGCCGCACCGCGTGCCTGATGGCCAACCATGGCGGGCTCGCGGTGGGCAAGGATATTGAAAGCGCGCTGGCAGCGGCGAACGAGTTGGAGGCGCTGGCACAGCAATATGTGCTGTCCCTGGCGGCGGGCGGCCCGGTGCTGCTCAGCGAGGCAGAGGTGCAGGCGGCGCTGGCGCAGTTCGGCGCCGTGTACGGGCCGAACGTGCCGCGCCGGGAGGAAGAGTAGGAAGGAAGGGCTTCTTTTTTGAAAAAAAGAAGCAAAAAACTTTTTTAAACTGGACCGTGCTGGTTTCACCGCCCCAGGCCCAGCGTCAAAAAAGTTTTTGCGCCGCTTTTTTTAAAAAGCGGCCCCTTCCTTGCCTTTTTTAAAATACAAGCCCTTTGCGCAGCATGCCGTGCACGCCTTTTTCGCCGTTCACCGTCTGCGTGACATGAAAATCGACGGCCAGCGAGCAGGTTTTGTAGGCTTCAACCGGGGTCATGTCGCTGCGGGTGCAGATAAAGGCGATCATTTCGCGTAAGGCGATGCGCATCGCCTCGTCGAGATCCTCATGCATGCCCATGCTGATGAAGTGCGTCGGCGTTTCCGCGCGGGGGTAGGAGAAGCTCTTCAGGCCCGGATCCGTATGCTGGTGCAGGATGAAGGTGAAGGTGCCCGTCAGGCACATTTCCAGTGCGGTGATGCACACCTCGCCATCGCCTTGCATTCCGTGGCCGTCGCCGACGAAAAAATTCGCGCCGGGGGTGAGGACGGGCAGGAAAAGAGTACTGCCCGCGACCAGCTCCTTATTGTCGAGATTGCCGCCAAAACTGCGCGGCTCCTTGCTGGAGAGCGGCCCGAGCACGGGGTCGGGGGCCACGCCCATCACGCCGAAGAACGGGGAGAGCGGTAGGGCCGGGCCCCAGGGGAGCTGGGCGGTGCGGGCCTCGCGGTCCACGCCGATAAAGGAGATGTCGCGGAGAAAATATTCCTGCGGCAGCGTGCCCAGCATCGGCAGCACCGCGGTCCAGCCCCAATCGGCGCCGGGCTCCACCGCGTCGATCCGCACTTCCAGCATGTCGCCCGGCATAGACCCGGCGATGGCGATCGGTCCGGTGAGGATATGCGGGCCGATACGGGGCAGTTTTTGCTCCTGAATCTCGCGCAGCGCCGGCGGCACCTCGAAAGGGACTTGGGCCAGATCCAGGCTGCCGCCGGAGACGGTTTGGATGGTCACCGTATCGCCGGAGGCAACGGTGAGGACCGGAGGGATGGCGGCGTCAAAAATCCCGAAGCTGACGGTCTGCGGCGATGCCGGCAAGTAATGCGTCGTCATGGCGAAACTCCCGGATGATGTTGGGGCTCAAGCACTCAGGGAAGCTAGAGGGAAGGCTTCTTTTTGTGAACAAAAAGAAGCAAAAAACTTTCGTTAGCCGGGCCAGGGCGCTCCCGAGAACCCGGCCTTGCCTCGGCCAACACCATGGCTATACCTCGACGGCAAAGCAAAGGAGCCGCCCATGTCAGCCATCGCCGATATCACTGCCCGCGAAATCCTGGATAGCCGTGGCAACCCGACCATTGAAGTGGATGTTGTGCTGGAATCCGGCGCATTCGGCCGAGCCGCGGTGCCGTCCGGCGCGTCGACCGGCGCGCATGAGGCGGTGGAACTGCGCGATGGCGATAAGTCCCGCTATGGGGGCAAGGGTGTGCGCAAGGCCATCGCCGCGGTGGAGACCGAGATTCTCGATGCGATCGGCGGCATGGATGCCGAGCAGCAGATCGCCATCGACAATATCATGATCGACCTGGACGGCACGCCGAACAAATCGCGCCTCGGCGCCAACGCCATTCTTGGCGTCTCCCTCGCGCTGGCCAAGGCGGCGGCCGAGGATAACGGCATGCCGCTCTACCGTTACATTGGCGGCGTCGGCGCTCGGACCCTGCCGGTGCCGATGATGAACATCGTCAATGGTGGCAAACATGCCGACAATCCGATCGACATCCAGGAATTCATGGTTCAGCCGGTCGGCGCCGCTTCGCTCGCCGAGGCCGTCCGCATCGGCGCGGAAATCTTCCACACGCTGAAAAAGGCGCTCTCCGAGGCCGGCCATAACACCAACGTGGGTGACGAGGGCGGTTTCGCGCCAGGGCTGAAATCGGCGGACGAGGCGCTGGGCTTCATCGCCCGGGCCTGCGAGCGTGCCGGCTACAAGCCCGGCGAGGACGTGACCTTTGCCCTGGACTGCGCGGCCACGGAGTTTTTCGCCGATGGCGTCTACAACCTTGAAGGCGAGGGGCGGAAGTTCGACGCGGCCGGGATGGTGGACTATCTCGCTGACTTGGCCGCCCGGTATCCGATCACCTCGATCGAAGACGGTTGTTCGGAAGATGACTGGGACGGCTGGAAACTGCTCACCGACCGGCTGGGCGCGAAGCTGCAGCTGGTCGGCGACGATCTATTCGTCACCAACCCGGCGCGGCTGCGCCGAGGCATCGGGGCCGGCACCGGCAACTCGATCCTGGTGAAGGTGAACCAGATCGGCACTTTGACTGAGACGCTGGAAGCGGTGGACATCGCGCATCGTGCCGGTTTCACCGCCGTGATGTCGCACCGTTCCGGCGAGACCGAGGATGCCACCATCGCCGATCTCGCGGTCGCGACCAATTGCGGGCAGATCAAGACCGGCTCGCTGGCGCGCTCGGACCGTACTGCGAAGTACAATCAATTGCTGCGGATCGAACAGGAATTGGGGAGCCATGCCAAATATGCCGGCCGTTCGGCGCTGAAGGCCCTTGCCTAACCGGGAAAGGGCATTCGATCATTGCCGTTGAACCCGAAAGTCAGGAGTTGAACGCAATGACGCAGCCGATGCTGTTCTCACCGCTGGATATTCGCGGCGTCCGCCTGAAGAACCGGGTCGTGGTGGCGCCGATGCATCAATATTCGGCGGTCGAGGGCTTCGCGACCGACTGGCATCTCGTCAACGCTGGCAAATATGCGCAGGGCGGTGCCGGGCTCGTCATCATGGAATCGACCAAGGTGGTGCGCAACGGCTGCGGCACCGTCGGCGATACCGGCCTTTGGCATGATCGCTTTATTCCGAACCTCGCGCGTTGTGCGGCTTTCATCAAGACGCACGGCGCGGCCGCTGGAATCCAGCTCGGCCACTCGGGGCGCAAAGCGCGACTGACGCGGCCTTGGGAGGGCGGCAA
>DATJHR010000204.1:0-2652 GCA_035493735.1 Acidocella sp. | reverse complement strand
GGTCGCGGCGCTTCCCTTGGCAAAGCGGTTCAATCTGTGCCCATTGAGCATCGGTCAGAATAAGGCGATCCATAAACAGCGTGAATCACAACTACCCAGACCAGGGGAATCCCTTAAATCCCAACAGACCCTGGAAAAAAGAAGCAAAAAACTTTCTTTAAACTGGGCCCGTGCTGGTTTCGCCGCCACGGGCCCAGCCGCTTTTTTCAAAAAGCGGCCACTTTCTTAACTTCCCTGCACCAGCGCCTGAAGTTTCTCCCGCACCGGCGCGCTCAGCGGCGTGGAGCGGCGGGTGCGGTGATCCACCTGCACGATCACGCTTTCAGCCGTAGAGACGCATTTGCCGTTCTGAAAGAGAGCCTGGCTGAAGGTGATTGAGCTATTCCCTAAGGCTTTCACGGCCGTGCCAACCTCCACTGTGCCGGGCCAGAAAATCTCGCCGCGATAATCAACGCAGAGGCGCGCGATGACGAAGCTGACACCCTCCAGGCTCAGGCCCTCGCTTTCGCCGAGCTGCAGCAACTCGACGCGCCCGGTCTCATACATCGTGGTGAACACGGCGTTATTCACATGCCCCTGCCGGTCAGTATCGCCGTAGCGCAATTTGTCCTGGCTACGGAATGGAAAGTCGCTAAGGCGGGGCATGTCCGTCATGTTTTGGTTCCTCCAGATCGTTACTTTAGCCCGTGCCAGTTTCGCCAGCACAGGCCTCGTTCAAAAAAGTTCTGCGCCGCTTTTTTCAAAAAGCGGCTGCTTTCTAAAACATCTTTCCTGGGTTGAGCAGGCCCTGCGGGTCCAAGGCATCCTTCAGCCGCCGCATTAGCTCCAACTCGACGGCGGATTTATGCGCGTGCATGCCGGCGATGCGCATCTGGCCGATGCCGTGCTCGGCGCTGAAGCTGCCGCCTTTGGCCACCGCCAGCCCTTCAATATCGGTGGTGATCGCGGCTTTTCGGTCAGCGAGATCGGCCAGGGTCCGGCCCTTCGGTGGGCGCACATTCACATGCAGGTTCCCGTCGCCGATATGGCCGAAAATATTCAGCCGGCAGTCCGGGTATTTGGCGCCCACCAGCGCTTCGATGGCGGCCACGGTCTCCGGGATCAGCGCCAGGGGCACGGCGATGTCGTGCTTGACCGCGCCGCCTTCGGCCAATTCGCCGTCCGAGACGGCCTCACGCAGCGCGCGCAGATCGGCGCGTTCGCGTGCCGACTGGGCGATCACCACGTCCTGCGCGGTGCCCGCCTCCAGTGCCGCCGCGAGCACCTCTTCCAGCCGCGTCTGATGATTTTCCGACGCCGTATGTGCGGAAAGCTCGACCAGCATATAGGCCGGGGCCTCGAAGGGCAGCCGGCCGCCGGGCGCGTGCGCGGCGCCGAGTTCCATGGCGAGACGCGCCAGAAACTCGCACAAAGTGAGTGCCGCGCCGCTTGTCGCCCGGAGCGCCTGAAACAATGTCATCGCCGCGGCCGGCGACGCCACGCCGACCAAAGCGGTGGCATGGTCGGTCACCGCGGGAGCCAGTTTCAGGCAGGCGGCGGTCACGATGCCCAGCATCCCCTCCCCGCCGATGAAAAGCTGCTTCAGGTCGAAGCCGGTATTGTCCTTGCGCAGCGCGCGCAGCCCGTCCCAGATGCGGCCATCGGCCAGCACCACTTCCAGCCCCAGCACCTGGGGACGCATGGAGCCGTAGCTGAGCACCTGCAAGCCGCCGGCATTGGTGGAAATCACCCCGCCGATCTGCGCGGTGCCCTCGGCGGCGAGGCTGACGGGAAACATCCGCCCGGCGGCGATGGCTGCCTGCTGCACCTCCTGCAAAGTTGCCCCGGCCTGCACCGTGATGGTGTCGCTGACCGGATCGAGCCGCAGAATCCGGCGCATGCGGCGCAGGCTCAGCACCACCTGCGGTTTTTCACCGGCGACCGGCACAGCGCCGGCGACCAGCCCGGTATTGCCGCCCTGCGGGACGATGCCCACGCCTGCCGCGGCACATAGCTTGACCGCCGCCGCCACCTGTTCGCTGCTCTCCGGGAGCAGCACGCAGAGCGCCGGGTTGCAAAAAAGCCGCCGCCAATCGGTTTCGAACCCGACACGGTCGGCGGCTTCGGTCAGAACGGCCTTGTCCCCGAGGGCGGCCCGCAAGGCGGAAAGAAGTTCCATGCGCTATGCGTGCCCCCTGATGCTTCAAGGATCAAGGTAGGGAAAGGGGCCGCTTTTTGAAAAAAGCGGCGCAAAAACTTTTTCGACTTTGGGCCCGTGGCGGTGAAACCAGCACGGCCCAGATTAACAAATTTTTTTTGCTTCTTTTTGTTCACAAAAAGAAGCCCTTTCTTCCCCTTACTTTTTTGCCTTACCCAACTTGTGCGCCAGTGCCTCTTCCGCGGTGGCGACGCCGCCATGGGCGGCCGACCAGGCCATCGGGTTCTCGAGGAATTTCCGCACCCCAGCGAGCGCCGAGTCGGAGAAATAGGGCTGGTCCTTCGCGGCTTCCAGAACATCCCACCAGGTGCAAAGATGGTGCAGCGCGATGTCCATGCTGGCCAGCGTCTCGAAGCTGCCGGGGAACACGCCATAGAAGAACACCACAAAAGTGTGGTTGCAGATCGCCCCGGCCTCGCGCAGCGCCTTGGCGAACTGGATATTGCTCCCGCCAT
>DATJHR010000203.1:0-6622 GCA_035493735.1 Acidocella sp. | reverse complement strand
CGAATTAATTTGCCGGGCGGGGTTGCCTGACCGCGACGGTTCGGTTACATCCCCGCCCACGACGCGCCCGTAGCTCAGCTGGATAGAGCATCAGACTACGAATCTGAGGGTCAGGAGTTCGAATCTCTTCGGGCGCGCCATTTTTTCCTTGAAAATCAAGTAAGTTTCGAGAACAGCGCCGCGACGTCGCTTGCTGCCGTTTTGGCTTTCCCCCACATTCCCACCGATGGCCCATGTTCGCCGCCGATCAGGCAGTGGGAACTTCCCGGCGTGTGGACACGGCACAGTCAGTGACGGAGCCAGCGACGCCTCCTTCCCTGCCACAGCACCTCGCGCCGGCCGACGACGCAGCCCTCAAGCGCGCTTGAGCCGCTCCCTGCCGCTCTTGAGCAGGCGAGCGCGGCCAAGGCGCCGTCACTAAGTGAATACGAACTCGGTGCCGGTATAGGAGCGTAGCAGCTTGCCAGGCATCGCCTGCCGTCCCATCTCCCAGAACGGCTCGCCGGTGCAGTGCATCGGGACGACGTAGTCCGGGTCGATCTCCTTCAGGCTCACGATCTCATTGCTGACATAGTCCGCCGGGTAGGGCGCCAGATGGAAGCCGCCGAGCACGGCATGAACCTTACGCACGCCGGAGACCGCCTGCGCGCGCTTGACGATGTTGACCACGCCGCGGTGGCTGCACGAGGTCAGCACGACTAGGCCGCGGCCCTTGAGATTGTAGACCGTGGCGATCTCGTGCTGGAACTTGTCGGGGATGGCCACGCCTGGCTGCCGCTCGTCCTCGGGCATCTCCGCCGGGTAGCAGCCCAGGCCTTGCTTCACGCCGATCGTCATCCGGCTCGGCGAGAGGATCTTCTCGAGCGTGGTCTGCGGCACCTGGCCGGTGGTGAAGGCGTGGTCGGCGACCAGGACCGGCCCCTGAGCGATCATGATCTTGACGTCGGCGCGCTCGACCGCCGGGCGGTCCAGTACACCGAAGTTCCCGGTCCGCGGCGGCGCCGTCCACTGGCGTGCGCAGAAGCACTCCTCGCCCCCGACATAGAGCGGCAGGTCCGGGCGCAGCTTGCCCTGGCTCGCGTTCAGAAAGCCCACGAGCCCGCCGAAATGGTCGTAGTGACCGTGGCTCAGCACGAGGGCATCGAGGGCAGCCGGATCGACACCGAGAATCGCGGTGTTGGCGTTGAGCGCCTGCGGCGTGTAGCCAAAGTCCACAAGCGTCTGCCGGGTGACGGTGCCGCTGCGCGACTCGACATGCATCGAGAGGCCGAATTCGCTGATCAGGGTCTTGTCTGGCGATTGCGCGTTGAGAGGCCATCCAAAGCGGTTGATCGCCACGGTGCCCACCCGGGTGCTTGGTGCGACCGCGATCTGGTAGCTGTCGATCACCACGCGCACCGCGACGCGGTCCACCTCCGGCACGGGGCCCGTCAACATTTGCGCCCGTGCTGGCTTGCTGCCTGCGAGAAGCGACGCAAGCATCGTGCCGAACGCGACAGCCCCGCCGCCACACAGCACTGCCCGGCGGTCAAGCACGCCGGATCGCATATACCTGTCCATATCACGCTCCCTGCCTGCCACATGAGCCGGGTCGGGATCGTACGTACGTTGGAATGCGAGTAACGCTCTCTGGATCCACAATCCGATATGCTATCCAGGGCAGACACGGCCACGCTATCATTGTCGCTCCGCAACAATGAAATCAATTTTCCTGGCGGGCATAGTTACAGCATCAAGAGCAAGCGCTTCGCCCTGCGTGCAGCACAAGCGTTACGCCCCACACGACAGAAGCCAGCCGACCGGCATGCCCGGAGCTACTCGGTCCCGCCGATGAGCACGAGCCGGAGCTGTCCCGACTGGGCGGTCGCCGCAGCCGCCAGCGCCTGCTTGGAGAACGACGAGGTCGTGATGAGCACGCCCTTCTGTGCCCCCTTTCCGAACAGCGCGCCGATGAATGTCTGCACGGTCTCGCTGCCGATCGTGTTGCCGGGCTGGTGCCCCTTTTTCTGGTCAATTGACACCTGGGGGCATGCGGCGCGTACAATGGCGTCGTTGGCAATTAGTTTTGCCCCAGTCTTCAAGTGCGGGGGACGGCATGCCGGGCGGCGTGGACCAAGCAACCGAAGTCAAGTTCCGCTACCTAATGGACACGGCGCCAGTCATGATCTGGGTGGCGGGGACCGACAACCTCTGCACCTTCTTCAACGAGCCATGGCTCACCTTCACCGGCCGCACTATGGAACAGGAGCTCGGCAACGGCTGGTGGGAGGGCGTCCATCCTGACGATGTTGCGAGGTGCCACGACATTTATCCCAGCCATATCGACCACCGCGAGCCCTTCCGAATTGAGTATCGGCTACGGCGTGCCGACGGCGAGTACCGCTGGCTCCTCGACAACGGTGCGCCGCGCTTCGATACCGACGGCACGTTCCTAGGCTATATTGGCTCCTGCATCGACATCACTGATCGAAAGCGCGCGGAGACCGAAGCACGCGAGAGCGAGCAGCGATACCGCGAGGTGCAGATGGAGTTGGCCCACGCGAACCGTGTCGCGACGACCGGGCTGCTCACGGCCTCGATTACCCATGAAGTGAACCAGCCGATCGCCGCGGCGGTCATCAATGCCAATGCAGCTCTGAACTGGCTAAGCGCACAGCCGCCCGCTCTCGAGGAGGCTAGGCAGGCGCTCATTCGCATCGTCAGGGACGCGAACCGAGCCGGTGACGTCATCGGTCGGATTCGTGCGCTGATCAAGAAAACCCCGCCGCGGAAGGATGAGGTGGCAATCAACGACGCGATCCTCGAGGTCGTCGCCCTCACCGATGGCGAAGCGATGAGGAACGGCGTGTCGGTGCAGACCGACCTCGCGGATAGCTTGCCGCTCATTCGAGGAGATCGGGTCCAATTGCAACAAGTGATCCTCAACCTGATCATCAACGCCATCGAGGCAATGAACGGCCGCAACGAAGGCGTGCGCGAGGTCCTGATCAGCACGGAGAGAACCGAAGCCGATGCCGTGCTGGTCGCGGTGCGGGATTCAGGCCCGGGACTGGCGCCGGAGGCTCTCGAGCGCCTCTTCGGTGCCTTCTACACGACCAAACCTAGCGGTCTGGGGCTGGGGCTATCGATCTGTCGCTCGATCATCGAAGCGCATGGCGGGCGGTTGTGGGCAACCCCGAACTTGCCCCACGGCGCTATATTTCGCTTCACTGTGCCCGCGTACGTGCCATCATGACTGGCTCACCGAAGTGAGGGTGCATCGCACGCAGATCTCCAGCAAACTTGTCCACGGCGTCACGGCCGGCGAAAACGCCGGGCGGCGCGTAGAGAATGCAGTCATCGGTATAGAGCTCCTCGATCGCCGCCCGCCGTCGCGCGGCGTCGCCCTCACCGAAAACCTCCTGGAGGTTGCGGCTCAACAATTCATGAATGTTGTCTGACATAGCGCATCTCCTTGCTCCTTGGGGGGCACGCAAATCTGTGGTGGAAGGCGCGCTTTTTGAAATCGAAATGGATTAAAGCTATCGTTGCAGCGCATCGGTCGCCCGTCCCGCGCGAGCGGTTGCGAGCTTTAGAGGGCGTCTATGCCGCGCTTCACCTCAGCCTCCTCAACTTCATGCTCTTGGAGTCTGTGTCATGGCTACACAATTTAATCACACCATCGTCTGGTGCTCGAACCAGGACGTTTCCGCCAGGTTCCTGGCCGATATGCTGGGCAGGCCGGCGCCGGCCCGCTTTGGCCATTTCGATGTCGTTGCGTTGGACAACGGTGTTTCGCTTGACTTCGCAAACGCCGAGGGCCCGATCCGGCCTCAGCATTACGCGTTCCTCATCAGCGAGGCCGACTTCGACGCCGTCCTCGGTCGCCTCACGGAGCGCGGCCTCGACTACTGGGCTGACCCAATGCGCCGCCGGCCAGGAGAGATCAACCACCATGATGGCGGGCGCGGCGTCTATTTCCCCGATCCGGATGGGCATTATCTCGAGGTGATAACCCGCCCCTACGGCAGCGGCGGTTGAGCGCCGGCCAGGTGACATTCCGATGCCGCTTCAGTTAAGCTTCCGATATGGAAGATGCAGCTGAGAACGGACCCAACCCAGCCCGCGCCCATCACGATCTCGGCGGGATCGCGAAATACATGTGCGAGCCCGTCGATACCGAGCCGCACGCGCTCAGCGACTTCGACCGCGAGGTGGATGCGCTCCGCCAGATCCTCGGGCTGAAGCGCCTGATGAGTGTCGACGAGTTGCGCCGCGGCATCGAGGCCATCCCGGAGGCCGAGTACCACGCGCTTACCTACTACCAGCGCTGGATCCGCTCTATCGCCGATAACCTGCTCCGCAAGGGCGTCATCACCGCGTCCGAGCTTAAAGCGGCCCTTGCCAAAGGCGGGATGCGCTCATGAGCGCCCTCGCCCCTGGCCAGGCTGTGCGCGTGCGCGACGACTGGCCGGAAGCGCGCGGGCCCGCCCATATCCGCACGCCGCATTATGTGCGCGGCCGGACCGGCACGATCCGCAGCATCCTCGGCCACTTCCCGAACCCCGAGGATCTCGCCTTCGCGCGACCGGCGCTGAACCTCACGCTCTACCACGTCGCCTTCGACCCTGCCTCGCTCTGGGGCGATGCCAAGGCCGGCGACGAGATCCTCGTCGAGATTTACGAATCCTGGCTGGAGGCCGCATGAGCCTGACCGAAACAGAACTCCTCCACGCACCTGCGGAAGCACTCCTCGTCGCCATCCGCGATCTGCTGGAGGCCAAGGGTCTCGTTTCCGCGGCCGAGATCGCCGAGCGCATCGCGATTACCGATGCGGCGAGCCCCGCGATCGGCGCTGCCATCGTCGCCCGCGCCTGGACCGATCCAGATTATCGCGCGCGCCTGCTCGCGAACGGCAGCGCGGCGGCCGAGGAGATGGGCGCTTCGATGCGCGGCGCCCCGCCCCTTGGCGTGCTCGAGAACACCGAAAGCGTGCATCACCTTGTCGTCTGCACGCTGTGCAGCTGCTATCCGCGCGCGGTGCTGGGCTACCCGCCCTTCTGGTTCAAGTCGGCCGGCTATCGCGCCCGCGCCGTGCGCGATCCGCGCGGCGTGCTCGCGGAATGGGGCACGACGCTGCCGGATGGTGTTTCGATCCATGTCGTCGATTCGACGGCCGATTACCGCTGGATGGTGTTGCCGCGCCGTCCCCGCGGCACCGAAGGCTGGAGCGCGGACCGGCTCGCAGCCATTCTGCGCGAAGGCGACATGCTTGGCGTCACCGTGCCGTCGCTCTGAGCATCTGCCAGTAGACGCGCCACCCGAAGCCGCGCCCATGTTATCCAGACGCAGGCAGCCGTTATGATGACGCCGAGTTTGGCAGCCTAACGGCTACCATGGACTCAAGTAACCGGGAGCTTGGCACCGGCACTGGAGACAAGCGCAAGGGCGGCCATGGTTAGGATATGCGCCTGCTGCGGCACCTGTTACGGCAGTGAGTGCTCGAGGAAGAAACGCAGCATTTCCCGCGTTGCGTCCGGTCCTCGCGGATCGGTGTAGGAGCCCGCGGGGCTGCCTCCCGACCATGCGTGTCCAGCGCCGTGGATGTTCCAGTGCTCAATGAGTCCGCGCCCACTGGCATCGGCATGGATCGTACGGGTGTAGCAATGCCCTCCAGGAACCTGCCCGCGATGCACCTCTTCTGGCGTGCTGGCCGTTCTCAAAGACTGCTCAAGAATTTGAACGCCGTTGGTCGGATGCACCATCCTGTCGCAATCGCCGTGAAAAACAATCGTCGGAACAGATGGTCCGTCGTTTGAGATTGCCCTGTCATCGGCACCGCCTTGTCGCATGGCCACGAATGCCGAGGGAAGGTCAATGGCGGCGCCACAGGCGAGGCCAGAATGTACGCCGATGGCCGCATACAGATCGCTATACGTTGCGCCCATAATCGCAGCCGCGGCCGCTCCAGCCGACAATCCAGCAACATAGACGCGCTTTGAGTCAACAGAATAGTCGCGCATGATTTGGCGCGTGATGCCCGCGATGAGCGAAGGTTCTCCCCTATCCCGCTGCTGGTCGGCTGTGCGAAACCAGTTCCAGCATTTTGCCTGGTTCGCCCCGCTGCACTGTTCAGGATAGACGACGAAGCAAGATTGTTCTTCTGCGATAAAGTTCATCCTCGTGCCGGCAGCGAAATCGTCTGGCGACTGGGTGGCGCCATGGAGCATGACGATCAAGGGAAGCGGTTGCCCCTGGTAATTGGAGGGTATGAAGAGCCTGTAGGCTCGGCTTCCCGCTGAATTGCTGTAGGTACCTTCGATGAAGCTTGCGCCCTCTGGCACAATGTCCGACGCGGACAGCGGATGACGCGGCTCGCGTCGTGTGAAAGCGATGCGACCGGTCGTGCGCAAGGTCGCGTCTGGCGCGTTTTCACCCCGAAGCACGCGCTGAAGGAGCGCGGTGGCCTCGTGTTGGTATGCCGCCGCGGCAAAACCCATCGCGGTAACCAGCCCGGCCGTTGCCTCCAGGACCGAGAAATTGCCATCGACAATTGAGATCGCAGAAATGGCTGACACGCTGAAATCCTTTCAACGGTCACATCTAGTACCGTGCAGCGGCTTAATGCCATTGCGCAGAAGGA
>DATJHR010000202.1:0-4201 GCA_035493735.1 Acidocella sp. | reverse complement strand
CGCTTGGGCGTCAGCAGCACCGCGCGCGCTTCCTTCGGGTTGTACACCCTGCCTGAGGAAATCGATGCGCTGGGCGCCGGCCTCAACCGTATCAAACAGATTTTCGGCGCATGACCGATATCGCGGAACTTTATCAGGCCTTGATCATGGACCGCTCGCGCAAGCCACGTTTCGCCGGGCGGTTGGAGGTGTTCGACGCCGAGGCCACGGGCGACAACCCGATGTGCGGCGACCGTATCCATCTGTTTCTGCAGCGGGATGGCGCAAAGGTGCTGCATGAATCGCGCGGTTGCGCCATCATGACCGCCAGCGCCGATCTGATGGCCGAAGCGGTGGCGAACAAAAGCCCTAAGGAAATTCAGAGCCTGCACGAGGCGTTTGAAGACATGCTCAAGACCGGAAAGCCTGATCCGGCGTTGGGTGATTTGAACGCGCTCTCCGGTGTGTCAGAATACCGCTCGCGCATCCGCTGCGCGACTTTGCCCTGGTCGGCCCTGGCCGAGGCGTTGAAGGAGGAGCAGCAAAAAAATGGATGACCAGAAATTGGTCCCGACCACGACCTGGACGCCGGACGGTGAAACCAAGCCTTTGGTGACGGAAGAGGCGGTGATCAACGCGATCTGCACCGTGTATGATCCGGAAATCCCGGTCAATATTTTCGAGCTGGGGCTGATCTATGCGATCGAGATCGCCGACAGCGGCGATGTGAAGGTGGAAATGACCCTCACGGCGCCAGGTTGTCCCTCGGCGCAGGAATTGCCGGAGATGGTGCGCTCCTCCATCGCCGCCTTGCGCGGTGTTGGCACGGTCACCGTCGATACCGTCTGGGATCCGCCTTGGGACCCAACCCGCATGAGCGAAGAAGCGCGCCTCGCGTTGAACATGTTTCAGGATAGCTGAGATGAGCATGATGACAACCACGGCCGGCAAACCCCGGCGCGAATTACCGCCATTGATGCAGCTGACGGAAGCCGCGGCCGAGCGCTTGCGCGCGCTCTATGCCGGTGGTGAGGCCGGCAAGCTGCTCCGCATCTCGGTGTCGACAAAAGGCTGCTCGGGCATGTCTTACGACATGAACTGGGTGACGGAAGCCGGCCCGCAGGATGAGGTGGTGAAAAGCCACGACCTTACCATTCTGGTCGACCGCAAGGCGACTTTGTTCCTGATCGGCACGACCATGGATTACAAGGTCGACAAGCTCACGTCGGGCTTTACCTTCGAAAATCCTAACGAAAAAGGCCGTTGCGGCTGTGGGGAGAGCTTTCACGTTTAGGAAGAAAGGAAGGCTACTTTTTGTGAACAAAAAGTAGCAAAAAAACTTTGTTAGTTTGGGCCGTGCTGGTTTCACGGCCACGGGCCCCAAGTCAAAAAAGTTTTTGCGCCGCTTTTTTCAAAAAGCGGCTACTTTCCTTTCTCCGCTTACTCCGCCGCCGCCCGCAGCGCCGCGCCTGCGGCCAATGGCGCCAGTGGCACTGCCAAGACAAGCATTGCAGCTAACATATAAAGTGGCGCCGCCGGGTGCGGTGAGGTGACCGCGGCCGTGCCGAAAATCAGCGTGGGGATCATCAGGGGCAGGGTGATTAGCGGCATCAGCACCGCGGCGCGGCGCGCGCCCAGCGTCACCGCCGCCGCCAGCGTGCCGAGCAGCGAGAGCAGCATGGTGCCGGGCAGCAGGGTGAGCAACAGGAGCGGAATATGCGCAGCCGGCAGGCGCAGCATGACCGCCAGCGGCCCGGCGATCAGCAGCAGCGGCAGGCCGGTGGTCAGCCAGTGCACCACGGCTTTGGCCAGAGCCACCGCCGCGGCCGGCAGGCCGGAGAGCAGCAGCAGGTCCAGCGTGCCGTCCTCGAAGTCCGCGCCAAACAGCCGGTCCAGCGGCAACAAAGCCGCCAGCAGGGCACAGACCCATACCACGCCGGAGGCAATCGCCGCCAGCAAAGTTGAGCTCGGCCCCACGGAGAAGGCGAACAACGTCCCCGCGATCACGAAAAACAGCAGCGCCGCCGCGGTGTCGGCGGCATGGCGCAGCGAGAGCGTCAGCTCTCTTAAGATAAGACGCTTCATAAAGTCAGCACCGCCGGTTCCCGCACGTCGAGCGGCAAATGCGTGCTCGCCACGATCATCCCGCCTTGCGCCCGGTGCGCTTCGCACAAACCGCAGAACTGCACCACCGCGCGCGTGTCCAGCCCCGTGGTCGGTTCGTCCAGCAGCCAGAGCGGTTTTTCCGCCGCCACCACGCGGGCGATCGCCAGCCGCCGTTTTTGCCCCGCGGAGAGCAGCCGTGCCGGAATCTCGGCATACCCGCCGAGTCCGACCGCGTCGAGCGCGTGATTCGGCACATGTTCGCCGGCGGTCAGCGCCAGCTTCACGGCATCCAGATGGCCCAGCCAGGCAATCCGTTTTGCATGGCTGGGTAGATCTTCTAGCGCATCCTCATCACCCCAGCGCAGCGTGCCGGCCGCGAGCGGCGTGAGCCCGGCGAGCGCACGCAGCAACGAGGACTTTCCGGCCCCGTTGGCGCCTCGAAGAATCAAAAATCCCCCTGGGGAGAGAGTGAAGCTGATGTCTGAAAAGACCAGCCTATCCCCCCTGAAAACCGACAGTTTGGACGCCGTGAACAGAGTTTGGATATCCTATTGCTGAATAGACGAGGCCTTATGGCTATGGTTTAACCCGGGGCAAATCACAAGCGGTCCTAAAGAAAGGGTTCCGAGATGACAGCCGTTGGCCAAGATAGTTTGAAAACGCTGAAATCCCTGTCGGTTGACGGGAAAGAGTACAAATATTTCTCCCTCGCGGAAGCCGCCAAAGCCCTGGGCGACATTTCCAAGCTGCCGAAGACCCTGAAGATCCTCCTGGAAAACGTGCTGCGCTTTGAAAATGGCAGCAGCTACAAGGTGGATGATGCCAAGGCCATCGCCGGCTGGGTGGAAAAGGCTTCTTCCACGAAGGAAGTGCCGTTCAAGCCGGCGCGCATCCTGATGCAGGATTTCACAGGCGTCCCCGGCGTGGTGGACCTTGCCGCGATGCGCGACGGCATCGTGCAGCTCGGCGGCAAGCCTGAGAAGGTGAATCCGCTGGTGCCGGTCGATCTGGTCATCGACCATTCGGTGATGGTCGATTATTTCGGCACCCCGAGTGCGCTCGAGAAGAATATCGAGATGGAGTTCGACCGTAACGGCGAACGCTATCGCTTCCTGCGTTGGGGCCAGGAAGCTTTTGACAATTTCCGCGTCGTGCCGCCCGATACCGGCATCTGCCATCAGGTGAACCTGGAATATCTCGCCCAGGTCGCCTGGACCTCCGAGAATGGCGGCGCCACCTTTGTGTATCCCGACACGCTGTACGGCACCGACAGCCACACCACCATGGTGAATGGCCTGGGCGTGCTGGGTTGGGGTGTCGGCGGCATCGAGGCTGAGGCCGCTATGCTCGGCCAGCCGATCGCCATGCTCATCCCCGACGTGATCGGCTTCAAGCTCACCGGCAAGCTGCCGGAGGGTGCGACCGCTACCGACCTCGTGCTCACCGTCACGCAGATGCTGCGCGCCAAGAAGGTCGTGGGCAAGTTCGTCGAATTCTACGGCTCGGGCCTTGCCGACCTGGCGCTCGCCGACCGCGCCACCATCGCCAACATGGCGCCGGAATACGGCGCCACCTGCGGCTTCTTCCCCGTCGATGAGGTCACGCTCGATTATCTGCGCCTGTCCGGCCGTGAGGCGTCGCGCATCCAGCTGGTCGAGGCCTATGCCAAGGCGCAGGGTCTGTGGCGCGACGAGGTTGATCCGGTGTTCACCGACACGCTGGAACTCGACCTTTCCACCGTGCAGCCGTCGCTCGCCGGTCCCAAGCGCCCGCAGGACCGCGTGCTGCTGAAGGAGGCCGCAGGTGCGTTCAATGCGGAGCTGACCAAGGGGCTGGGCGTACCGGCCGCCGATGCCGGCGCCAAGGCCAAAGTGGCAGGCAAGGATTACGAGATCGGCCATGGCGATGTCGTCATCGCCGCCATCACCTCCTGCACCAACACCTCCAACCCTTATGTCCTCGTGGCTGCCGGCCTGGTCGCCCGCAAGGCCCGCGCCCTCGGCCTGAGGCCGAAAGCCTGGGTGAAAACCTCGCTGGCCCCCGGCTCGCAGGTGGTCACCGAATATCTCAACAAGTCCAACCTGTCGGCGGATCTGGACGCGCTCGGCTTCCAGAC
>DATJHR010000201.1:0-19516 GCA_035493735.1 Acidocella sp. | reverse complement strand
CCAGGCCAGCAGGGCATCCGTCATCCGCGGCCAGATAAAGCTCTCCGGCGAAGCCAGCGCGCTCAGCTGGGAAAGCGCCGAACCCGGAATCCAGCCATGGTCCGGCGCGGGTAGGGGATACAGCGCCACCAGAGACTCACGAAACGCGCTGGAGCCGGGTCCAAAGGAGAGGGGCGCGCCCAACAGAACGAGGCCACGAATGTGCTTCGGATGCAGGCAGGCGAAGATCCCGGCCAGCGTCCCGCCCAAGGAATGGCCGAGCAGAAGCGGCGGCGCGCCTTCGCGAGCCCGCACATGGGTGACGCACGCCCCGATGGCAAGGTCGCCATAGAATCCTAGACCTTCCGGCCGTACGGCAGGGTGGGGTGGGCACCATTCGAGCAGGTAGACCCGAAATCCTCGTGCCAAGCAGTAGCGGACCGCACTCGCCGATGGCATCAGGTCCCAGATATAAGGCCGCTTGATCGGCGCCGCGACGATGAGCAGCGGCCCCCCACCATCGGCGCCGCCATAGCAGCGCAGACGCCAGCCCGATCTGGACGCAACCACGCGGTAAGCCGACTCGTGCGCGCTGAAGCCGAGCAGAGCCAAGGACTCTGCCTGCGCCCGCCGCATAACATCCCCCCAGGTGAAAAAGGGCATCGCCGAGGCAATGCCCCGATAGCGAAATTCCGTCATCATGCCCGTCAATCAGGCTCTAGGCCGGCTTCTTGGAGAGAGAAAAGCCGCCGCTTTTTCTTTTTCGATGCTGGGCCATGGCCGTTGTCAGCGCCAACGCCCATGGCCCAGCATTCATAAAGTTTTTTTGCTTCTTTTTGTTCACAAAAAGAAGCCTTCCCCTTCGCTTGCGTGCTTTGCGATCAGCCGCCGACGGAGTCAGGATACAGCTGATTCGTCGCACCGCTCTGCACAAGGGTCTGATTGTGAACTGTGGCGGCGTTGGCATTGACGGCGATGTTTTGAATTTCAGGAAGCGGGCCAGACATGGCCTTATGCGCGGCGACGCGGACATAGTCCAATGGCGTCATGGTCGTTGCGTTCGCGGCGATCGGCGCCAAGGCAGCCGCCAGCGCTGCCGCGGCGAGAATATTCCTAAAGGATGTCATTGATCTGTTCATTGTCATGGCTCCTATCATGTCCCCGCCACGCGGCGAGGATGTAGGAAAGACCAAGCAGGAAGCCGGATTATTCGGCCTCCTCCGGCAAAAATATTTTTGGGCGTGACGGGAATAAAACGGTCCTGCCGCCAGTACTGTGTGTGTGTCATCACAGAGGGACCAACGCCCATGCCGAATGATCATGATCAAATTGTCCCCTCGCGCCGCCAATTCATGGAATGTGTCGGCTGGATCGGCACCGGCATGCTTTGGACGGTTTCCGCCGGTGTGCCCGCTACCGTGGGTCTCATCGGCAGCGCGGCGGCAGAGACAACGCAGGCAGATTTCACCTTCCTGCAAATGAGCGACAGCCATATTGGCTTCAAGGCGGGCCCGTATCAGGACGTTCCGGGCACGCTCACCGCCGCCGTCGACAAGGCCAAGGCGCTACCGCGCCGTCCCGCGCTGATGCTGCATACTGGCGACATCAGCCATTTTTCAAAGCCGGAACAATTCGATACCGCCGACAAGATCAACGCCACACTGGGGCTGGAGATTTATCACGTGCCCGGCGAGCACGACATGCTCGATCCGGGGAAAAAACTTTATCTTTCGCGTTACGGAAAGAACGCCAAGGGCGATGGATGGTACAGCTTCGATGCGCACGGCGTGCATTTCATTGGCCTCTCCAACGTCACCCATATGGGGCCGGACGGGCAATGGCGTCTGGGGGCAGATCAGGTCGCCTGGCTCACTGGCGATCTGCGTGGCGTGCGTGATTCCACCCCCATCATTGTGTTCGCGCATATCCCGCTGTGGACGGTCTACGCCAAATGGGGGTGGGGGACTGGCGATGCCGCGACGATCACGCCGCTGTTCCGCCGTTTTGGGTCGGTGACGTTTCTCAACGGCCATATCCACCAGATCGTACAGAAAGTGGAAGGCAACATCGCTTGTCACACCGCCCGCTCCACGGCCTTTCCGCAGCCCGTGGCCGGCACAGCGCCCCATCCAGGGCCGATCATGACGATCGCCGCGGGGGAGGTCGGCGACTATCTCGGCATCACCACCGCCACGCTGCACACAAGCGATAGCCGCCTTGCCGTCACCGACACGTCCCTCGCCTGAAGGAGACCCGACATGCTCAGGGCTTTGCTCACCGCTGCCGTCCTGCTTGCGGCACCGCTCGCGCAGGCGGCTGGCACCACAGTCGCCATTAACGACTACACGTTCACACCCGGCACGGTCACCGTACATCCTGGCGACATGGTGACGTGGAACAATCAGGATTCGACCCCCCACACCGCCACGTCGCTTGATGGCGCCAGCTTTGACTCGGCCGCCATTGTTCCTGGTGGCAAATGGAGCTTTACCTTCAAAACGCCCGGCACCTACAAATATCATTGTGCGATCCATCCCGACATGCAAGGAGAGGTCGACGTCCAATAGGTCTGCCGAGATGATGGCCGACGAGCTCCACGCACGTTTCCGCGCCTTGGCCCTGCCGCTACTCCCCTCAATGTACCGTCTTGCCCTGGCGCTGACGGGCAGCAGGCCGCGCGCGGAAGACCTTGTGCAGGAAACCTATTTGCGGGCTCTGAAATATTTTCCTTCCTACCAGGGCGAGGATTTCAAGGCCTGGATGACCGCCATCATGCGCAACCTCCACCGCACCCAGTTTTCTGCAGCCATACCGGTAGATAATGACAATGAAGAGCGCCTTGCCGCATTACCCGACCCGTCGCCGAATCCGGAGCAGGCGATGCTGAGCGCGGATCGGAGCCAACAGCTGCGCCGGCTTATTGCCGCGCTGCCGGAAAGCCTGCGCGAAGTTCTGGTGATGCGGGAATTTGCGATCTCTCCTATGCGCAGATCGCCGCCATCCTTGCTGTGCCGGCCGGCACCGTCATGTCGCGCCTGGCGCGGGCGCGGGAAAGTTTGCGTAAGGCGTGGATTAAACATGATGGTTCCGTGACATGAGCTGCGAAGATATGAACGAACAGCTGAGCGCGCTATTGGATGGCGAATTGCCACCGGCGGAGACTGCCGCGCTCGCCGCCCATCTGGCCGCCTGCCAGGATTGTCTACGCACATGGGGCGAGCTTGCCGACCTTCGTGCGGCCATGGCCGGGCTGGAGCGTGAGGAAGTCCCGCCTGGGCTGGAAGCGCGCATCCTTGCTTTGACCGACGCCCCTAGCAAAATTCTGCCCTTCCGGCCGCGTTGGCGCCAGTTCGGTTTGCTTGCCGCCACGGCGGGGCTGGCCGCGGCGCTCACCTTGGCGCTACTGCCGCAGGACAAGACGGCGGATTTCATGGCGGTGCGCGATGCCGCGTTGCGCGGCGGGGTGACGCAGCTTGCGCAGGCCGGCGCACCCGTGGTTCCCGGCTTCCGGCTTGCCGGCACGCGCCGCGACGAGGTGGCAGGCCACCATGCGCAAATCGCCGTATATACGGGCAACGGTGCCAGCATCACCTTGTGTATCTGGCCTGCTGGCAGCGAGCCGGCGCACGGGCTGAAAACCACTGTCTACCGGGGCATGGCGATCACCTACTGGAATGACGGGCATGAGGAATACTGGGTGGCAAGCCCCATGCCCGCCCCGGCGCTCCCGGCTTTCGTGCAGGCTCTGCGCGCACGTTCGGCGTGAGAGGCTCGCTGCATAAGGCGCGATAGACCCGGTCGTCATGATGGCATGGCAAACGGAAGGGTGTCTCCACCTGTGCCGACAATGCGGCCGAGATGGGCCGGCACCTCATGGCTGGGGTTTACATTTTCTCCGACGTCGCATAGGCGGCTGGCCTGGCTGAAAGCAACGGAGATTCAACAAGATGATGAACAAGCTTCCTGGACGCAGAGCGGCAATGCAGGCTGCCGGCATGTCGTTGGCGGTTGGCGGGTTTGGCTTGTTAGGCGTGGCCGCGCATGCCTCGACGGCACCTGGGACGCTGACGCCCGGAGGGGCTTCTGCGCTGAGTGAGCTGGTCGCACGCCTTGCGAAGGCGCCGCGGCGCCGTAACTTCAAGACGGTTCCGATGGTTCTCAACAATCCTGATCAATGGGATCACGAAGCCTTGTCCGAAGTGCTGGCCTACAAGCCGGCCACCAAACAGGCTTGGGACAATACAGAGATCGGCGGTGCCTGGCTGAACGGCATGCGTAATTCGCTGAACGCGCAGATCTGGTCGTTCAAGCATCCGGATTTCCTTGTCGTCTCGGAGACGCATGGGACGGCCCAGTTGGCGCTCTATGACCAGGCGATGTGGGATAAGTACCAGCTGAACAAGCTGGCGGGGCCTGGCTTTGAGCGGAACACGCTCATTCTCGAGCAACCGGGAGCCTCGGCTGCGGCTTCGGATTACGAAAATCCCAGCGGTGTTTATTCCATGGAGAACAATTCCATTCCTGCGCTACAGCGGCGGGGGCTGGTGTTTATGGCGTGCCATAACGCGATCTGGGAGCAGGCAACCAAGCTTCATAACATTGGCCAAAATCCAGACGGCGCCCCCGTCGAGGTGATTGCGGCCGACCTCACCAACCACCTGGTTCCCGGTGTGGTGCTCACGCCTGGCGCTGTGGCCACGCTGCCGGAGCTGCAGCAGGCGGGGTTCCACTACCTGCGGTCCTGATGAGCATGGCCAGCCGAAGAGGCTGGCCACCGCGTCATTGGGCAAGCGCGAGGATGACCAGAGTCACCGCGCCGTAAACTCAAAGGGCCGGGTCCTGTACCTTGTGCAGGACCGCCGAAGTCAGTTCGGACAAGTCGCGCACGCCCAGCAGGGCCATGTCTTTATCGACCTCCTTCGCTAACAGCCTGATTGCATGCGCCACACCCGGCTCCCCGGCATAGGCGGCAGCGAACAGGAAGGGCCGGCCGATAAAAACCGCGCGCGCGCCGATGGCCAGCGCCTTCACCACATCCGTGCCACGGCGGAAGCCGCCATCCAGCATCACGCTCATCGGTCCAGCCTGGGCGAGCGCTGCCTCCAGGATCTCCATCGGCGAGACGGCATAATCGAGCTGCCGGCCGCCATGGTTGGAAAGGATCACGCCGTCCGCGCCGGCTCCGCGTGCCATGGCCACATCGGCTGGGGAAAGAATGCCTTTTACGACCACCCTGCCGTCCCAGAGCTGACGCATCAACCGAATATGCGCCCAGCTCAGCGCTTCGTGCGCAGCGATGCCGGCCACCTGCCGGGAGAACAATCCAGGCCCGCCCCAGAACTCAAGATTGTCGATATGCGGATTTTTGCGTTTGAGCAGCGTGGGCACAAGCGTGCCGGCCAGCCAGCGCGGATGCCGTGCGACATCCAGCGCCAGTCGCAGATTGGGCCGGATCGGAAAGCCGAACCCCGCCCGGGCATCCGCTTCCCGGTTGGAGCCGACGGGCACATCCGCGGTGACGACCAGCACCGGCACGCGCGCTTTGCGCAGCCGCTTGACCATGCCACGGATGGCGGGTTCGTCAGGCTGCTGATAGGCGGCGAACCAGAGATCCGGGTTAGCCTGCGCCACCTCCTCCAGGGGGATGATGGAATTCGCGCTGAGGATGAACGGAATATTTGCCGCCTTGGCGGCGCGGGCCATGGCGACATGGCCCTGATAGGCGACGAGGGCGCTGCCCCCCATCGGTGCGATGCCGAAGGGCGCGGCGTAGCGCTTGCCGAAGAGTTCGGTCTGCTGATGCCGGTCCTGCACGCCGACCAGGACCCGCGTGACCAGCCGCCAGCGGTCAAAGACAGCGCGATTAGCGCGTACGGATGCTTCGCTTTCGGAGCCGGCTGCGACATATTCGAATATCGCCCGCGGCAGGCGCGGGCGCATTTCGCTCTGGAACTGATCGAGATCAAGAACGCCGCGCAAGCGCCGCGGGGTATCCCTCTGCTGCGGCACCGGGCTCATGACCGCGCTGTGAGGTCGATCAATGCCAAACCGCTTTCCCGGTCATGGCGCTTACGCAGATGCGCTGGGCTTTCTGTCAGGATGATTTCCAGCGTCGGACGCACCGTGCCGGAAAGCAGATGCCCGGCGCGCGCCAGACCGTCGCGCCCGCTTACCACGCAATGCACATGCAGGGTCGGTTTGCCATCCTCACCAAGTGCGACATCGCCGAGCAGCGAGGCAATCTCGACCTGCTGGTCGATGGGGATTTTCACATAATCCTTGCTTGCCCAGTCGAAGTAGCCGAGCATTGCTTTGCTGAAAGCGCCGATCGCCGAAAGCTGGGCGGCGGCGATGTTCTCGGTGCCGATGAATTCGCCAAGGGTCTGCATCACCTCGTCCCCTTGCGCAAGGACAATTGAAAAGATGCGCAGGCCATCGGCTTCGTGCAATAACTTGGCAAGCATGTTTGGTTTCCTTTTAATGTATTTTTAATGGCGCCAGTGTTGGTGCGGCCCGATGACACGAAGTCCGGCTCAGCTTGCAATGTGATGCGCGGCCGGCGTTTCTGAAGATGAGCAGGGCGTAGAGTAAATGCAACGGCCATTCCACGAAGCTTCGGAAATCTGGGCATCATAAAAAGCTGTCGGACTAAAAGGATACCGGTTGGTGAAATTCTTGCAGCTTGATTGAAGCTTACGTCGTCTCCGCCGATCTAAGCGAATTCAAGATCGGACCAATCATGGCGGAATCGATTCCTTTGCAGTTTGATGTGCCCGATATGGATGGGCAGGACGGTGTGAACGTCATCACCGAAGCACTGCGCAGACTCGATCCCGCGGCGCATGTGATGGCGGATCTGGACACAAAGCGCGTGATCATTGGCGCGAAGATGAATGCCGGGCAGGCCGCCGAGGCGATCGAGGCGGTGGGGTTCAAGGTGAAGGCGGCGACCTGACTTCTCGACAAAGGAAGCGGCCGCTTTTTGAAAAAAAGCGGCGCAAAAACTTTTGTTATGCGGGGCCTGAGTCTGTGTCGCCGACAACGCCGCCGACGGCCCAGAGTAAATAAAGTTTTTTTGCTTCTTTTTGTTCACAAAAAGAAGCCTTCCTTGGTATCACGTTTCCTGATGTTAACGAAGGCGCCCATTTTTATCCCGTTTTGTCCACTCCATATAGAATCTAAACTCGCTTCTTTTTCGCCGGGAGGAACGGATGGAGAAAGGCGTATCGCGCCAGCGCCGGGCGCCATTGTCGGCTGTTGAGGCGGCCAAACGTTTGAATCGCGGCTCCGCCATGCTTGCCGCATCCGTTCTGCTGGACAGCGGGATCGAGCATTATCGCGGCGGATTCTACAATCCCGCGATGGTGACGCCGCTCATCACCTCGTTGGCGGCGCTTGCCACAAGCCTTCATGCTCATCGCGACAGCAAACAGCAGCGTCATGCCCAGCGCGATGCCATGTTCGTCCTCACCACCGCCACCGGCCTCGTCGGCACAGGGTTTCACATCTATAATGTGTTGAAAAAGCCAGGCGGTTGGCGCTGGCAGAATCTGTTTTATTCCGGCCCGCTTGGCGCGCCGGCAGCGATCTTGCTCTCGGGCCTGTTCGGTCTGCTGGCTGAGCGTGTGCGCGACACGCCACCGGAACGCACGCCGCGAATTTGCGGGCTGAATGCCGGGCGCGTCACGTCTCTGGTGACCTCGCTCGGGCTTCTGGGCACCACAAGCGAGGCAGGGCTTCTGCATTTCCGTGGAGCTTTTCATAACCCGGCCATGTATCTGCCGGTGACGATGCCGCCTGCGGCCGCGGCTCTGATGGCCAATGCCGCTTTTGGCGATGGCCGGAAAAACCGCTGGTTCTCGCGGCTCTGGTTGCGCTTTATCGCTTGGCTGGGCCTCGCCGGGGCCGGGTTTCATATTTACGGCGTTTCGCGCGCCATGGGGGGTTGGCGCAATTGGCGCCAGAACATGGTGGATGGCCCACCGATACCAGCCCCGCCAAGCTTTACCGGCCTCGCCTTGGCGGGCCTCGCCGCGCTGGCCCTGCTGCGCGCACATCCCGACGAAGCATCCGGAGGATAAACCGATGAGCATGAATGTCTCTGATTTTGTCTGGAAACGCCTTTCGGAATGGGGGTTGAGCCGCGTGTTCGGCTATCCGGGCGATGGCGCCGGCGGGTTGGATGTCGCGCTGGAAAAAGCCAAGGATTATATGCACTACGTGCAGGTGCGGCACGAGGAGATGGCTGCCTTCATGGCCTCCGCTCATGCCAAATTCACAGGCCAGGTCGGGCTTTGTTATGCGACCTCCGGGCCGGGTGCGATTCATCTGCTGAACGGCTTGTACGATGCGAAGATGGACCATACGCCGGTTGTCGCCATCGCTGGCCAGCAGGCGCGGACGTCTCTGGGTGCGCATTATCAGCAGGAAGTGGATCTGCAGAATTTATTCAAGGATGTCGCGTCCGAGTTTGTGATGACGGCAAGCGTTCCCGCGCAGGTACGGCATCTCATCGACCGGGCGGTGCGCATCGCCCATGACAAGCGCACCGTAACCTGCGTGATCCTGCCAAATGATTTGCAGGAAATGCCGTATAAGGATCCGCCAATGGCGCACGGCGCGACCCATACCGGCGTGGGTTTTGCCTCCCCGGCACAGACCCCGGATGCGGAAGGTTTACGTCAGGCGGCGGCAGTTTTGAACGAGGGCAAGAAGGTCGCCATGCTGGTCGGCGCCGGAACGTTGCATGCCACCGACGAGGTGATCGCGGTGGCGAACCGGCTGGGTGCCGGCGTGGCCAAGGCGTTGCTTGGCAAGGCGGCGGTGCCGGATGAATTGTCCTTCGTCACCGGCGGTATTGGCTTGCTCGGCACCAAGCCGAGCTGGGACATGATGAAGGGTTGCGATACGTTCTTGATGGTCGGATCGGCCTTCCCCTATTCGGAATTTTTACCCAAGCCCGGGGCGGCGCGCGGTGTGCAAATTGATATTGACGGCGCCAATCTCAGCCTGCGCTACCCGATGGAGGTGAATCTGATCGGCGACAGCGCTTCCACCCTGCGCGCGCTTTTGCCGCTGCTGGAGCAGAAATCCGACATGAGCTGGCGCAACGAGATCGAAAAAAATGTCGCGGTCTGGTGGAAGACATTGGAAGATCGTGCGATGCAGCCGGCTTCGCCGATCAATCCTCAACGCGTGTTCTGGGAGCTGTCGCCGCGTTTGCCGGAAAACGCAATCATGACCGGCGATTCCGGCTCGGTGGCGAATTGGTATGGGCGCGACATCAAGATGCGCCGCGGCATGAAAGGCTCGCTCTCCGGCGGCCTCGCCTCGCTGGGGGCCGGGGTGCCCTATGCGGTGGCGGCGAAGTTCGCTTTTTCCGCGCGCACCGTGATCGCCTTCATGGGCGATGGCGCGATGCAGATGAACGGCATCAATGAGATGATCACGGTGAAAAAATATTGGCGGGAATGGAAGACGCCGCATTTTATCGTGCTGGTGTTGAACAACCAGGATCTGAACCAGGTGACCTGGGAGGAACGCGTACAAATGGGCGAGGCAAAGACGCTCTCGACGCAATCCATTCCGGATTTTCCTTACGCTAAATACGCGGATATGCTGGGCCTGAAAGGCATTTATGTGGACCAGCCCGGCCTGATTGCGCCGGCCTGGGAGGAAGCGTTACGCGCGGACCGGCCGGTGATTCTGGAGGTGCGCACGGATCCCAACGTGCCGCCGCTGCCACCGCATATCACCATGAAGGACGCCCGGAACTTCACGGCCTCGCTGATCCAGGAGCCGGAACG
Source organism: Acidocella sp. (assembly GCA_035493735.1). Lineage (GTDB taxonomy): Bacteria > Pseudomonadota > Alphaproteobacteria > Acetobacterales > Acetobacteraceae > Acidocella. The sequence goes on along the minus strand of DATJHR010000201.1, from coordinate 9,731 downwards.
CGCTTCGGTGGTGAGGAACAGCGTCCGGGAGGTTCTGGCGGGGGTCATGCCGCGGGAGCGGTAAGGCATGGCAGAGCGATTTCCGGGCTATGATGTTCTCTCCAAGCGCGCCGGCCTGTCCTGGAACGATGTGACGCGCCGGGCGGTGGATCTGCGGCTGGCGGTGCCGCGTGAACCGCGCTTTTTCACGATGGCCGAATGGGCCGTGCTGGAGCGCGTCTGCAGCCGCATCTTGCCGCAGCCAGCGGGGCGCCCGCCCGTCCCGATTGCCGCCCTGATCGACGCCAAAATGCTCACCTATGGTGAGACGGGCACGCGCATAGAGCCGATGCCCTGGGATGGCGAGGCCTGGAAGCTGGCTTTGGCGGCGCTGGATGGGCAGGCCGATAGCGTGCATCATCGCGGTTTCGCCACCTTGGACGACGAAGCTGCCGATGCGTTGTTGGGCGCCATGCAGCGGGGCGAACCAAGCGGTCCAGCCTGGGCGCGCGTGCCCCCGGCTTTGTTCTTCGCCAAACGGCTGCTGCCGGATATCACTGAAGCCTATTACGGCCATCCCACGGCCTGGAGCGAAATCGGCTTTGGCGGCCCGGCCAGCCCGCGCGGCTATGTGCGAATGGACACCAACCGACACGACCCCTGGGAAGCGGAGGAGGCCAAAGGCGACAATATCGCAAAGGCCAGGCGGCATAACCGCTATGTTGGCTGAGTTGCCGCGCGCCATCGGCGGCCGGGCCCCGGATGTGTTCTCACCCGGCGGCTGGGTGAAAATGCGCGAATATGGGCTCGATGAGGAGGTGGATTTCCTCATTGTCGGCACGGGGGCGGGAGGCGGCACGCTGGCGGCGCGGCTGGCCGAGCTTGGCTTTTCTGTCGTTGCGTTAGATGCCGGCCCTTATTTCCGGCCGCTCGACGAGTTCGCCTCCGACGAGACCGAGCAGAGCAAGCTTTACTGGCAGGACCGGCGGATTTGCACGGGCAAGGACCCGCTGCAAATGGGCGGCAAGAATAGCGGCAAGGCGGTGGGCGGCAGCATGGTGCATTTCGCCATGGTCTCGCTGCGCTTCCGCCCGGAATGGTTCAAGAGCCGCACCCAGCTTGGCTATGGTGCGGATTGGCCGCTGGATTGGCGCGAGATGTGGCAATATTACCGCCAGGCGGAACTGGCCTTGAGCATTTCCGGGCCGGTTTCTTATCCGTGGGGGCCAAAGCGCCCGCGCTACCCATACCGCGCGCATGAGATCAACGCCGCCGGGCGATGGCTGGCCAGGGGCGCAGAAGCGCTGGGGATGAAATGGGCGGAGACGCCGCTGGCGACCGTCTCCGCCCCGCGCGGAAAGTCGCCGCCATGTGTCTATCGCGGTTTTTGCCGGTTCGGCTGTTCGACCAACGCGAAGCAGAGCGCGCTGACGGTCTGGATTCCCCGGGCGCTTGCCGCCGGCGCTGAAATCCGCGACCTGGCCATGGCCGGGCGCATCGAAGTGAATGAAGCCGACCGCGTGACCGGCGTGCATTTTCATCGGCAGGATGCCTGGCATTTCCAGCGTGCGCGCAATGTCGTCGTGGCCGGCTACGCCGTCGAGACGCCGCGTTTGCTACTGAATTCCGCCAATGCCCGGCATCCACATGGGCTCGCCAACAGCTCCGGGCTGGTCGGCAAATATTTTATGACCCAAAGCAACCAGGCGGTGTTCGGGCGCATGGAAGACGAGGTGCGCTGGTACAAAGGGCCGCCTTCGCTCACCCTCACAGAACACTGGAATTATGAGGACCGGAAGGATTTCTTCGGCGGCTATTGCTGGATGGCGCAAGGGCCCTTGCCGATCGAATGGGCGTTCATCCAAACCGGCGCGCGCGGTCTTTGGGGCGAGGCGTTGCGCCAGGACATGATGAATTACAATCATCAGGTCGGGCTGAAAATGGTCGGCGAAACATTGCCGAATAAGAACAATGCCGTGACGTTGGCCGACGAGCGGGACCAATATGGCTTGCGCATCCCGCGCATCACTTTTTCATGGGGCGAAAACGATCACAGGCTGATCGCCCATGCCATCGGCCAGATGACGCAGAGCCTGGAGGCGATCGGGGCGGAGGAGATTTTTCCCCAATGGGAGGATGCGAATCATCTCGCCGGCACGGCGCGCATGGGCTTCACGGCGGAGACGAGCGTGGTGACGGCAGACTGTCGAAGCTGGGATATCCCGAATCTCTGGGTTTGCGATGGCTCCGTGTTTCCGACGACCGGCGGGGTCAATCCGTCGCTCACCATCCAGGCGATCGCCCTGCGCACGGCGGACCGGATCAAAACCATGGCGCAGAATGGGGAGTTGTGATGCTGGAACTTGTGGTCGATGCCCATGCCTTCATCGCCGAATCGCTTTTGTGGGTAGCGGAGGAAGGGCGGCTTTACTGGGCGGATATTAAAGCGCCCGCGCTTTATGCGCTGGAGCCTCTCACTGGCAAGAACCGGCGCTGGGAAGTGCCCGCTGATCTCGGCGGCTTCGCCCTGGATGGCAGGGGGCGGGCGTTAGTCGCACTGCGCAACGGGCTCCATTGGCTGACGCTGGAGACGGGGCTGCTGGAGCAGATCGCGCCGCCGCCTTTCGATCCGAAGCTGATCCGCTTCAATGAAAGTGGCTGTGACAGCAAGGGGCGGTTCTGGGTCGGCACCATGACGGATCCGCTGACCGGCGAGGGAACGGCGCAAGCAGGAGCTCTGTACAGCTTCACCAGCCGGGAAGGCCTGCGCGTTCATCCGGATTTTTCCTATGTCACCAACGGCATGGCCTGGAATGATGATGAGACCATTTTGTTCCTGTCGCACAGCAAGGAACGGGTGGTGTATCAGTATGCTTACGATGCTGCGGCAGGTCGGCTCGGCACGCGGCGAGACTTTATCAAGATCGAAGGCCCAGGCGTCCCCGACGGCGCAGCCATAGACGAGAACGGCTATTACTGGTGTGCGATTCATGGGGAAGGGCGGGTGCACGCCTATAGCCCCTCAGGCGAGCTTGCCGAAACGATCGAGCTGCCCGTGAGCAAGCCTACAATGTGTTGCTTTGCGGGAGAGGACATGGACTGGCTCTATATTTCCAGTGCCCGCGACGGGCTGGATGCCGCCGCGATGGCCAAAGAGCCGGCCGCGGGCGGGCTGTTCCGCTTGAAAACAGGGCGACGCGGTCAGAAGCGCCATTGGCGCGTTTTGTAATGCCCATCGCGCCTTCATCCAGTGGTGGATAAGATGTCAAAAAGACTAGAAGACTACGCCATGATCGGAGACGGTCACACGATCGCCCTGGTGAGCCGAAACGGTTCCATCGACTGGCTTTGCCTGCCTCGTTTTGACAGCGACGCGTGTTTCGCAGCCCTGCTTGGCGATGAGCGCCATGGCAACTGGACGATGACACCCGAGACGGCGGATTTCGAGACAAGCCGCCGTTATTGTGGCGACACGCTGGTGCTCGAGACCGAGTTCAAGACGCCGGCGGGGACCGCCCAAGTGCTGGACTTCATGCCGATCCGGAAAGGGGAGCATTCCGCCGTTATCCGTATCGTGAACGGGATGGACGGCGAAGTCGCGATGCGTTCGGAGCTTCGGCTTCGCTTCGACTATGGCGTGATCGCGCCCTGGTACAGTGACCACGATGACGCCATCGTGGGGAAAGTTGGGCCAGATCTCGTCGCCATCCATAGTGACGTGCCGCTCAGGAACGATGCGGAAGCACTCACCGCCCGCTTTAGCATCAAAAGCGGCCAGCAAATCATCTTCACATTACAACACAACGCATCGATGGCGCCGGTTCCGGAACGGCTCGACGCCAAACGTTTGTTGCCTGAGACGAAGTCCTGGTGGCGAAACTGGATTGCCAACTTCAAGCACCCGACGGAATGGCCGGAGTTCACAAAGCGCTCGCTCATCGTTCTCAAGGCGCTGATCTACCAGCCGGCGGGCGGGATCGTCGCCGCCGGCACGACGTCGCTGCCGGAAAAGCCCGGCGGCCGGATGAATTGGGATTACCGCTATTGCTGGCTGCGTGATTCCACCTTCACTCTCACCGCCTTCCTGAATGCCGGGTTCCAGGCGGAGGCACAGGCGTGGCTCTATTGGCTGCTGCGCGCCATCGCTGGGACTCCTGAGCGTATCCGCATCGCTTATCGCGTCGACGGGGGACGACGTTTGGAGGAATGGGAGCCTGACTGGCTGCCCGGGTTCGATCACGGCCGCCCTGTGCGGGTCGGTAACGCGGCGGCGGGTCAGAGGCAGCTCGATGTGATAGGGGAAATCATCGATTCAACCCATATCGCCGAGCGCGCGGGGTTGGAGCGAAGCGAATGGGAAGCTGAAATCGAACGCCGGCTGGTGCTCAGGATCGCCGCCACGTGGCGAAACCCGGACCATGGATTCTGGGAAATACGCGGTCGGCCCCGGCATTATGTTTATTCAAAAGTCATGGCGTGGGTCGCGGTAGATCGATTTCTCAAGATGAAGCGGACGCAATCTCATTGTGACGAGGAATTGCGCATCCGGCTCGAACGGCTCCGCGATGAAATGCATGCGGAAATTTGCGCGAAAGGCTACTCGGAGACGCGCGGCAGTTTTGTCTCCCATTATGGAACAACCCAGCTCGACGCGAACCTGCTCTTGTTGCCTTTGGTCGGTTTTCTGCCCATCGAGGATCCGCGCATGAGCAGGACGGTGGCCGCTATAGAAACAGAACTGATGGAAGACGGATTGGTGCGGCGTCGAAAGGGCTCCCCATCCGGCCGGGAGGAAGGATGCTTTATCGCCTGCACGTGTTGGTTGGCGGATTGCAAGGCCATGCAAGGACGGGAGAACGAGGCCCGCGCCCTCCTCATGCGGGTCATGGACATCGCGAACGATGTCGGACTTCTTTCCGAGGAATACCATACGGGGCAGAGACGGCTCGTAGGAAATTTTCCCCAGACGCTATCTCATCTGGCTTTCGTCAACGCCGCCCTTGGCCTGAGCGGAACGGTCCTTCAACGGGCCGGCGGCTAGTTCCTTATTTGCATACAGGCGGCGGTGTCTGAGACTCCTGATGATGCCGAAGATCTTTCGATATTACCTTTGCCGCAAAAACTCTTAACTGCGGGCAGCCACTGGAAACGTGCTATGAAAGGAAACTGGGCGCGACAACAAGATCTATCGACATCGCCTTAGATCCCAATTTCGAAGGAAAAACGATGAACCGGCAAAATGGCTTTAAAGGAAATGCGCGCGACCCTATGAGGGGCGGTGCCCCGAAGAGCGAACCGCCTTTCCCCCGCCAAAGCCAGCCGTGGCCGGGCTTGGCAAAAGAGATGTCGCCGCGGCCTGATCATGGTGAAACAACTTATGTAGGCAAATCGCGCCTCACCGGGCGGCGCGCCCTGATTACCGGTGGCGATTCAGGTATTGGCCGGGCCGCCGCCATTGCCTATGCGCGTGAGGGCGCCGATGTCGCCATCTCTTATCATCCTGATGAACAGGCGGATGCCGAGGAGGTCATTTCTCTCATCCGAGCGGAAGGCCGCAATGCTGTGGCATTGCCTGGCGATATAAGAGATGAGGAATTCTGCCGGAAACTTGTCGAGGATGCCGTTGAGAAGCTCGGAGGTCTCGATATTCTGGTCTCGAACGCGGCGCGGCAACGGACCTATGAATCGATCCTCGATATTCCAAATGAGGAATTCGATGCGACGATCAAGACCAACATCTATGCGATGTTCTGGATCACCAAGGCCGCGATTCCGCATATGTCTTCTGGCAGTTCAATCATCTGCACCACGTCGGTGAATGCCTATAATCCGTCGCCGCATCTTCTTGATTATTCGATGACGAAAGGCGCCATCATGATCTTCGTGAAGGCGTTGGCTAAGCAGCTTGTGGATAAGGGAATTCGGGTGAACGGCGTGGCGCCGGGGCCGTTCTGGACGCCCTTGCAGGTTTCCGGCGGACAAACGCAAGAAAAATTGGAGCGTTTTGGCGAACAGGTGCCCGTGGGCCGCCCTGGCCAGCCATCGGAACTGGCGCCGATCTATGTGCTTCTGGCCTCTCCGGACGCAAGCTATATGACCGGTCAGATCATCGGCGCGACCGGTGGCACAGGTGTGCCATAGGCAGGCGCAAGCGAAGGAAAAGACTTCTTTTTGTGAACAAAAAGAAGCAAAAAAACTTTGTTGATGCTGGGCCATGGGCGTTGGCGCTGACAACAGCCCTGGCCCAGCATCGACAAAAGTTTTTGCGCCGCTTTTTTCAAAAAGCGGCCGCTTTCCTCTCTCCGAGAGCCAGATGACAGATGCTGCTTAATGATTGCTCATCCAGGGGGAATGAATATGCTTTCGTCTTCCGGCGCCTCACCACTTGGCCCGCCTGCGCCGCAAAATCTTGCGCAACTCAACCAGCTCATTCTCGCGACCCCACCTTTTGTCCCCGGTGCCGGCCGCGCCGTCCTCGGCGAAGGGCCGCTCGGTGCCTTCATTGCCTTTGTCGGTGAACAGCCTGGCGATGCGGAAGATCGTATCGGCCGTCCCTTCGTCGGCCCCGCCGGGAAGTTATTGGACCGGGCCATGCAGGAAGCTGGCATTGCACGTGGGCAAACCTACCTCACCAATGCGGTCAAGCACTTTAAATTTGAGGAGCGGGGAAAAAGACGCATCCATTCCAAACCGACCGCGGGCGAGGTGAAACATTATCGCTGGTGGCTCACATTGGAGCTGCAATTTGTTGACCCGCGGCTCGTCGTTTCCCTCGGCGCGACCGCCTTGCTTGCCCTTTCGGGCAAAAGCCTGGCTTTGTCGCGCTATCGGGGGCCACAGACATTCGACAACCGCCGCGGCTTTGTCACCGTCCACCCTTCCTCACTGCTTCGCATTCCCGACGCCGACGAAAAGCGGCGTGCCTATCATGGTTTTGTCAAGGATTTGCTTGAGATAAAAACCATGTCCGGCCTTCCGGTCTGACCGTACGCCGCCTCGCAATGGGGATCTCACAGATCGAGCACGAGCCGGTTTTCCTCGCCATCCCGCGAATTTGCCGGCATGGCGCAACAAATCAGGCATTCATTTGCCGTGACTGTTGCGCTTGGGGGCGTTGGGTAGGCGACTTCACCCTCGACGATGGCGGTTCTGCATGTGCCGCACGTGCCGTTGCGGCAGCTGAACTCAGGCGTTAGCCCGTGACGTTCGGACAGGTCGAGAAGCGAACCCGCCTCGGGGTTCCAAACGACTTTTTTGTCCGAGCGCTGGAACGTGACGGATACCGGCTGCGTTGCCGGCGCCGGTCGGTTTGTGTTGCCGGAACGAGGGTCGGCGCGGCGTTTCAATGAAGCGGGACCAAACGCTTCCGTATGAATCCGGTCGTCCGCGATGTTGATCTCCCGCAGTCCATCATACAGGCTCTGCGTAAAGGCTGCCGGGCCACACATGTAAAAATCATAATCATTGAGCGGCAAGGCCGCGCTGAGCGCCTGGACGTCAAGCAGGCCAACCTGATCGTAATCATCAGGCATGGCGGACGTGGCATCGCTGAGCCAGCGAACATAGCGGATCGCGCCGCCGCCTGCGGCGACGAGGCGCGCAATTTCGGCGTCGAACGCCCGTTCTTCCACGGTTCGGGCCGCGTAGAAAAACCAGGTTGGGCGGATTCGGCCGCGGCGTGCGCCGTCCGTCACAAGGCTGTGCAACATGGCCAGCAAAGGTGTGACACCGATCCCCGCGGCAAGCAGCACGGCGGGGCGTCGCGCGGCCGGATCAATGACGAAGGCGCCCCCTGGGGCACGAACCTTGACGATATCGCCCGCGTCCAGCTTGTGCAAAAAGCTCGAGACAATGCCCTGCCGCTTCACGCTGATCCGGTAATGCTCGTTAGATGGCCAGGAGGAGAGGGTGTATTGGCGCTGAAGAGGCTTGTCCGTGTCCGGAAGCGAAACGCTGATCGGCAGGAACTGGCCGGGCTTATGGGCAGCGATCTTTTTCCCGGAAACGGGCGCCAGCATGAAGGAGCGGATTACGCTGCTTTCATCGACCGTTTTGACGATGCGGAAATCCCGCCATGGGTCAGACGCCGGCTGCTTCTGTTCCCAGCGGCCCGTCATCAACGTGTGCGGAGACCAGCCATCCTCCATGAAGCGGGTCTGCAACGGCAATGCCTGCCGCCGGCGGATGATCCGATGCGGCCGGAAACGCCACAAGCGTTCGGCCCCTTGGAAGCGGGCAATTTCCGCGCCTTCGAAAATCAGTTCGACCTGCCCCGTCATCTGCAGCACGCTTCCCGTATCGAAATCAATGAAGATAAGGCCCGCTTTCGGATTGGTCAGGAAATTTCCGAAGGTGTTGAAAAAAAGATTGCCCGCGAAGTCGGGGATGGTGAGCCAACCATCGTCATCAAGCCGAGCAAAGCCCGGATTGCCGCCACGATGGGAGACATCGACACTCCGCTGGCCGTCCTCGCCGGTATGGTACGAGGCGACAAACAACGTGTCCGCCTTGTTGATCAGCTCTGCTGCCTCGGCATCGAAGCCGTCGAGCGTAACCGGGGCAAACCGCGCCGTGGCCGCGCGACCGACGAACACGGCCTCGCGATTCTGAATATATTGCGCGCAATTGCCGTAGGCATGGCGGATCGCGATGGTGAAACTGTCAGGCCCGGTGCGCTGGATGCGTCCATTCATCCGGTTCCGGCGGCGGGTCGGCAGCTGGATTCCGAGCAGCGCAATCGCATCGCCGTCCTCCATGCCGGCATCGGCCGGATCGGCAGGCTCACGTGGCAGGGCAACATCGAGATGGTTGGGGTCGGGTGATGAGAGGAAGCCGGGAGGGGCGGCACGCAATGTCGCCCACACATCGCCCGCCGGGTCCACGGCGCCCAGCAGGGCAAAGGGCAATTGCGGAAAGAATTCGCGGTGCTGGTCTGTCAGGTAGGTGCGGACCCAGCGGCGCCCGAGATCATCCATTTTCTCGGCCACGCCATGACGGCGCTGCATCTGCAACTCACCCTCATGCCAAGGCGAGGATCCGGTGTTCGTAGCGGCTGAAGTCATGGCTTACCCCTTTGGTTGAGCTGGTCATCACAAACTGGCCGGTGGCCTTGCTGATGGACCTAACTCTTTCTCTTGGCGGGCAGAATGGCTAAATTCCGCAAATAATTCTTTCGACAAGTGGAAAAATTGGACAAGCTCAGTGCCGTCAAGGTTTTGATTGCCGCGGTGGATGCGGGCAGTCTGACAGGCGCTGCCGGCCGCTTGGGGCGGTCGGCCGCGGCGATCACCAGGACCATCGCATTTCTAGAGGAGGAGCTCGGTGTCGTGCTTCTGCATCGCACGACCCGGTCGATCCGTCTCAGTGAAGCGGGAGAGCGCTACGTCGCGGCCTGCCGGCGCATTCTGGCAGATCTTGAAGAGGCGGATCTGATGGCCGCCGGCGCACAGGCCACGCCGCGGGGGCTGTTGACCGTAACCGCGCCGGTGATGTTCGGGACCAGAATATTACGGCCGGTCGTCGATGAATTTCTTCGCGCCTATCCGGACGTGCAGATCCGTTACCTGCTCCTGGATCGGCAGGTTCGCTTGACCGACGAAGGGATCGACGTTGCGCTGCGCATCGCGCCTCTCCCCGATTCCAGCCTCATTGCGATCAAAGTTGGCGAAATCAGGCGGGTCGTGGCGGCGTCACCCCAATATCTTGAAAATCGGCCGATGGTCAGGGGGCCCGAAGACCTGGCATTTCATGAG
>DATJHR010000200.1:0-3476 GCA_035493735.1 Acidocella sp. | reverse complement strand
ACCCCCTCAATAAACATCCGGTTGTTCTGCCCACTCCGCCCGGGGTCGCTGCGCTTCCCTTGGCAGAGCGGTTCAATCTGCGCCCATTGGGCATCGGTCAGAATAAGGCGATCCACAAACAGCGTGAATCACAAATACCCAGATCAGGGAATCCCTAAATCCCAACAGCCCCTGAAAAAAGCGGCGCAAAAACTTTTTTGAAACTGGGCCAGTGGCCGCGAAACCAGCACGGCTCAGGTTGCTTTCCGCGTGCCAGCTATGCGTGCCAGTGCTAATTGTCGAGTTCGACCAGCCGGAACAGGCCGAACGGGCGCATCGGCGTGATCCTGGCACCCGCCAGATCGGCCGGGGTGAAAATATGCCGGAAATGAAAATCCGAATGCCAGCCGAGCTTGGCGGAGACCGGCGCCAACGCGCGCTCCGCACGCGCGACCAAGCCGCGATCCTGCGCGAAATGGTTGACGAACACGATCTTGCCGCCGGGACGGACAACGCGGCGCAGCTCGGCCACCAGCGCGTGCGGGTCCGGCACCACGGAGGCGACGAACATCGCCACCGCGATGTCGAACTGGCCGGTCCCGAAACTCGTCGCCTGCGCGTCCATTTCCAGCAGCGCCTCGACATTGTGCAGACCGCCCGCGGCGACGCGCTTGCGCGCGATCTTCAGCATGTCACCTGACAGATCGATCCCGGTAACGCGCTTCTCCATGTTGTAGAAAGGCAAAGCCAAGCCGGTGCCGACGCCAACCTCCAGCACCTGCTCTCCCCGGGCGCGGTTCACCAGGCTCACCGCTTCGCGGCGCGCCGGGCGGGAGACCATGCCAAACCAGCTGTCATAAAAGTCGGCCTGACGGGCATAAGCCGCGCGGACGGCATCCGCATCCATTGGCGACCTGGGACCGAGCGCCGCGCCGTAAGCTTCCGCCATCTGCAATCCTAATCTGTCGTGAAACCCTCGATAATCTTGCTATGAACGAGAGGGCGAAGCAATGGGAGCCAAGCCCTTACGCCACCAATTTCACAGCACAGTCGAACCGCAGCCCCGAGCCACAGGCTGAGCCCGGGTCCACAGAGTGCCTTATATCATGAATCGCCCCGCAAAAAACGGGAACTTCTGGCGTCAAAAACGGGCGCCAAGCGCCCATAAAAGTTTTTGCGCCGCTTTTTTCAAAAAGCGGCCCTTTCCTTCCTTAGAACCCGAATTTCACCTGCCGGTCGTTGGAGGCCAACAGGTTGCGATAGCGGCTCAGCGCCAGCAGCGGGAAGAAGCGCGGATAGCCGTGATATTTCAGGTAGAACACCCGCGGGAAGCCGACGGCGTTATAGGCTTGTTCCGTCCAGCTGCCGTGCTCGTCCTGCGCCGCCTGCAGGAAGGCAACACCGCGCCGCACCGCCTCGTGGTCCACCTGCCCAGCGGCCATCAACCCGAGCATGGCCCAGGCCGTTTGGCTGGGTAGGCTCTGCGCGGCCTCGCCATGGAATTCGCCCGGGGGAGCGTCGCCATAGCTCTCGCAATCCTCGCCCCAGCCGCCATCCGCGCGCTGTTTCGAGACCAGCCAGGCCACGGCGCGGGTCACGGTCGGGTCGTTCTGATCCACGCCGGCGGCGTTCAGCGCGCACAGCACCGACCAGGTGCCGTAAATATAGTTGGTGCCCCAGCGGCCGAACCAGGAGCCGTCAGGCTTCTGTGTCGCGCGCAGATAGGCAATCCCGCGCGCGATCGCCGGCCGATCCTCCTCATGGCCAAGCTGGGCCAGGAAGGAGATGCAGCGCGCCGTGACATCCTCGGTCGGCGGGTCAAGCAGCGCGCCATGGTCGGCGAACGGAATGTGGTTCAGATATTGCCGGTCGTTGTTGATGTCGAAGGCGCCCCAGGCGCCGTTCGTCGACTGCATCCCGATGATCCATTCCCGCGCTCGCGCGATCGCCTGGCCGTAGGCCGGGTCTTTCGCGCGATGGAGGATCATGCCGACCACGGCGGTGTCGTCCACATCCGGGTAATGCGCATTGTTGTACTGGAACGCCCAGCCGCCGGGCCGCGTGCCGGGCGTGTTGTCCGCCCAGTCGCCGACCACGTCCAGCACCTGGCGAGGGATCAGCCAGTTGCAGGCGGCAGCCACGGCCCCGCCGCTGCCGGCCTCGGCCAGGGCGTGTGCGGCAAGGCTCGTATCCCAGATCGGTGACAGGCAGGGCTGGCAATAAGCCTCTTCGCCATGCACCACCAGCAGCTTTTTCACCGAGCCATAAGCAATGTCGAAATGGTGGCGGTCGCCCAGCAGGTCGAACATCATCGCCGCGTTCGCCATCGCCGGATAGATGGCACCCAGCCCGTCCTCGCCGTTCAGCCGCTCGATGATGAAATCCTTCGCCTTGGCGATGGCGCGCGCGCGGCTCCTGGCCGGGAAGTACGGTTCCACCGGGCGCAACGCGCTGTCGATGTATTTGAACACATGCCCCCAGGCGGATTTGTACGGGCCCCGGATCCAGTCACGGATCTGCGCCGGCGGCGTACGAAACAGCTCGTCGATGCGGATATTGCGCGGGTTGCGGGCGCGGGGGCGCTTGGCCATCAGCACCAGCAGCGGCGTCAGCACCGTGCGCGACCAATAGGAAATCTTGCGCGTGGTGATCGGGAACCAGTTCGGCATCAATACCAGCTCGACCGGCATCACCGGGCAGGCCTCCCAGGGCACGGCCCCGAACAGAGCCAGCTGGATGCGGGTGAACACATTGCTGCGCTCGGCGCCGCCATGTTTCAGGATCAGCTCACGCGCCCGGACCATATGCGGCGCGTCGGGGCTGTCGCCGATGGCTTTCAGCGCGAAATAAGCTTTGACCGAGGCCGACAGGTCGAACTTGCCGCCGTGAAAGAGCGGCCAGCCGCCCGGATTGGTCGCATGGTTGCCCTGGATGCGGCGCAGATACACGCCGATTTTTTGCTCGAGCTCCGGTTCAATGCGGTCGAGATAATGCTCCAAAAGCACATATTCGGCGGGGATTGTCGCATCCGCCTCAAGCTCATAGACAAAATGCCCGTCCCCGCGCTGCTCCTGGCGCAGCGAAGCATCGGCCCGGGCGATCGACATATCCAGTCTTGTACTCATCGTCGGTGTATAGGCGGATTTTTTTCCGCTCCGCCAGTGGGTTAAATGCAGGCCAGGATGCGGTGGAAGGAAGAGCCGCTTTTTGAAAAAAGCGGCGCAAAAACTTCTTGGAAACTGGGCCGGCGGCAGCGAAACCAGCACGGCCCAAGGCAAGCCAAGGGGAAGCTTTATTCCTTTGCGCCGTGCTGGTTTCAACGCCGCAGGCCCAAGCCCACAAAAGTTTTGCGCCGCTTTTTTCAGGGCCTGTTGGGATTTAAGGGATTCCCCTGGTCTGGGTAGTTGTGATTCACGCTGTTTATGGATCGCCTTATTCTGACCGATGCTCAATGGGCACAGATTGAACCGCTTTGCCAAGGGAAGCGCCGCGACCCT
>DATJHR010000199.1:0-11871 GCA_035493735.1 Acidocella sp. | reverse complement strand
CTCGATCCCGTCCATGGCGCCCACCGTCTGGCGCACCACGTCGCCGGAGCGCTCGGCATCCGTCTTCGAGGTCGAGACCAGGTCGCGCGCTTCGTTCGCCACCTCGGCGGTGCGCCGCACCGTCGCGGTGATCTGGTCGAGCGCGGCCGCGGTTTCCTCCAGGCTTGCCGCCTGCTGCTCGGTGCGCCGCGATAAATCATCCGAGGCCTGGGTGATTTCCTCCGCCCCTGAGCGCACGCCCTGGGTGTTGGTGGCGATCGCCTGCATCGTCTCCTGCAGCTTGCCCATCGCCGCGTTGAAATCGGCACGCAGCTTCTCGTAATCGCCGCCAAAATCGCTGGTCAGGCGGAACAGCAGATCACCGGAGGAGAGTTTTTCCAGCCCTTCGGCGACGGAATGCACAACGAATTCCTGTTGCTGCGCTGCCGCCCTGCGCTCGGCTTCCGTGCGCTGACGCTCCTGCTCGGCGGCCTGACGCTGCGCCTCGGCTTCCGCCTCCAGGCGCTGCTTCTCGAGCCCGGCATCCTTGAACACCTGCACCGCGCGCGCCATGCCGCCGATCTCGTCCTTGCGGTCCGCGCCGGTAACCTTGGCGTGCAAATCCCCGCCGGAAAGCTTGCCCATCACTCCCTGCAGAGCCTGAATAGGCGACACGACCCAGCTTCGCACCGCGAAGAAGCCGCCCAGCATCACCGCCACAAGGCCGACAAGGATCAGGATAAAAGTCGTGGTAACCGTGTTATGCGCCGTCGTGGCGACCGAGGTGGCGGTCGAGGTATTTTCCGCCTCCACCCTGTCGATCAGCCCTCTCATAACAAGCGTCAGAGGGGCGAATTGCGGCCCGCATTGGCTGAGAAAGGCGGCTTGCGAAGCCGCAAGTTGCGCGGGCGTCGTGGCAGAGGTGCTAAGCTGAATCGAATTACCGCAAACGCCATCGACGACCTCCAGGGTCCGAGATTTTAAATTCTCGATACCCGCGGCCTCGCGGGGAGCGCTGGCCGAGGCTTGATCCATGAACCGGATAAACCTGGTCTTATAGTGCTCTAATTGAGTGAAATCGGCCTGCTTTGCCGCAGCCTTACTGTCGATCGCCAGCAGCGCTGTATTTTGGCCCATTGCGAAAATGTCGGCATTGGCGCCGATGAGGTTTCTTTCAGCCGTTGTCGGGCCAGACCTCAGGTGCACATAGGAGGAATTAATGAACGTTAATTGGCTCGTCGCGTAAAATGCGACAGCGATGACGAACACGCCAAAGACGCCCAAGACTGTCAGGAACTTACCGACAATGGGAAGATTTTTCACACGCAACTCCTGCTGATCGAAGATGCCTGTTCAAGCACCTCATGAAGCCGATCGAGGTGTTGTCTTTCGTGAAGGTCACCATCCTCGAAGGTTGGGACCTGATAACCTCAGGTTGTAAGGCCTGTCAAAACCGGACATATTCGTTATGCAGAGCCGATCATCGGCCCGCTCCGTGGGTTACACAGGGGAAAACGCAGACGGCTTTTCTAACGTCGAGTTGCGCCGCGCTTGTTTCAGCGCCACAGCCCCCAAAGGAGCAAAAGTTTTTGCGCCGCCTTTTTCAAAAAGCGGCGACTTTCTTATCTTTCTTCCTTGCGTCCCGCTAAACGCTGACGATTTTCACCCTCTTGCCCTGGGCGGACAGCGCGATCTCGCCGCGGATGAGCCGCAGCGCGTCTTCACCGAACATTTCGCGCCGCCAGCCCTGCAATGCAGGGTTGTTGGCCGTCTCGTCCAGCGCCATCGCCTCGACATCCTCCGAACTCGCCACCAGCCTTGGCGCGACATTGTTCTGCTCCGCCACCGCGTTCAGCAGCACTTTGAGCAACGCCACCAAGGCTGGGCTCGCCCGCGGCGTGTCACGCTGGCGTTCGGAGCGGGGCAGTTGGTCGTCCGGCAGTGCCTTGGCCGCGGCGATGGCCGCCAGCAGCGACTGGCCGGACTTGCCTTGCGCAAAGCCCAGAGTGATCCCCCGCGCCTTGGACAGCGCATCGGCATTGTCGGGCGCCAGCGCCGCAATTTCCGGCACCTGCTCGTCGCGCACCAGGCGCTGACGGGGGATATTCACCCGCTGCGCCTCGCGCTCGCGCCAGGTGGCGATGGCCTGGACGATCGCCAGCTGCCGGCGGTTGTTGGTGCGCAGCTTCAGCCGCTCCCAGGCGCGCTCCGGGTCGACCCGATAGGTATCGGGATCGGCCAGGGCGGCCATTTCCTCCGCCACCCACTCCAACCGGCCTTCCACGCGCAAGCGCGCCGTCAATTTCTCGTAAACCAGGCGCAGATGCGTCACGTCCGCCGCGGCGTAGTCCACCTGAGCCTTGGTCAGCGGCCGCGCCGACCAGTCGGAGAAGCGGTGCGCCTTGTCGATATGCCCGCCGGTCAGCGCCGAGACCAGCGCGTCATAGCCCACCTGATCGCCGAACCCGGCCACCATCGCCGCCACCTGCGTGTCGAACAGGTTTGCCGGCACCGCGCCGAACCGGAGCAGAAAAATCTCCACATCCTGGCGGCAGGCATGAAACACCTTCACCACATCCGGCTTGGCCAGCAGCACGCCCAGCGGCGCCAGATCGATGCCCTTGGCCTGCGCGTCCACCACCGCGACATCCCCTGCCCCGGCCAGCTGCACCAGGCAGAGTTCCGGGTAATAGGTCTTTTCGCGCATGAATTCGGTGTCAACGGTGATGAACTCTTCACGGCCGAGCCTTTCGCAAAGGGCGGCGAGTTCGGCGGTGGTGGTAATAAAAGCGGTGTCGGTGGCAGTCATGCCATCCCTTAATCATCCCCTGGCTTGACAGGGAAGAGGGCGCGGTTTCTTTCCGCCTCATGGAAACACTTCACGCCTACCGCTCGCATCACTGCGCCGCCCTGAACACCGGCCATATTGGCCAGACCGCCCGGCTTTCCGGCTGGGTCCACGCCAAGCGCGACCATGGCGGTCTGCTGTTCATCGATCTGCGCGACCATTTCGGCCTGACCCAGTGCGTGTTCGCCAGCGGCTCCGCCGCGTTCGCGGCAGCCGACGCGGTGCGTGTCGAGTCGGTGATCACCGTCACCGGGACGGTGGTCGAGCGGGCGCCCGGCACCAGCAACCACAAGCTGCCGACCGGCGAGATCGAACTCAAGGTGGAGCGGCTGGAGGTGCAGTCCGGCGCCGATGTGCTGCCGATCCAGGTGGCGGGCCACGAGCATTTCCCCGACGAGCTGCGCCTCAAATACCGGTTCCTCGATTTGCGCCGCGAGCAGGTGCACAAGAACATCATGCTCCGCGCGGGCGTGATCGCCTCCTTCCGGCGGCGCATGATCGAATCCGGCTTCACCGAATTCCAGACGCCGATCCTCACCGCCTCCTCCCCTGAGGGCGCGCGCGACTTCCTGGTCCCGGCGCGCAACCATCCGGGCAAGTTCTACGCCCTGCCGCAGGCGCCGCAGCAATTCAAGCAGCTGCTCATGGTCGCCGGCTTCGACCGTTACTTCCAGATCGCCCCCTGCTTCCGCGATGAGGCCTCCCGCGCCGACCGCTCGCCCGGCGAGTTCTACCAGCTCGATTTCGAGATGAGCTTCGTGACGCAGGAAGACGTGTTCAACACGATCGAGCCCATCATCGCCGGCGTGTTCGAGGAATTCGCCAACGGCCGCGGCGTGACGAAGCCGCCCTTCGTGCGCATTCCCTATGACGAAGCGCTGCTGAAATACGGCTCCGACAAGCCGGACCTGCGCAACCCGATTGTCATTTCCGACGTCACCGACGCCTTCCGCGGCTCGGGCTTCGGGCTGTTCGCGCGCATCATCGAGGGTGGCGGCATCGTCCGCGCCATCCCCGCGCCCGGCGCCGGCGCCAATCCCCGCTCCTTCTTCGACAAGCTGAACGAGTGGGCGCGCGCCGAGGGCGCTGGCGGGCTCGGCTACATCACCTTCTCGGAAGCTGGTCCGCAGGGGCCGATTGCCAAGAATCTCGACCCGGAACGCGCCGAACAAATCCGCGTGGCCTGCGGCCTGAAGGCGGGCGACGCCGTGTTCTTCGCCGCCGGCAAGGAGCTGGACGCGGCGAAGTTCGCCGGCACCGTGCGCACCCGGCTCGGCAACGATCTGGGGCTCATCAATGCCAACGATTTCCGCTTCTGCTGGATCGTCGACTTCCCGATGTACGAGTATGACGAGGAGCTGAAGCAGATCGTCTTCTCCCATAACCCGTTCTCGATGCCGCAGGGCGGGCTTGAAGCGCTGCAGACCCAGGATCCTCTGACGATCAAGGCGTTCCAGTACGATATCGTCTGCAACGGCATCGAACTTTCCTCCGGCGCGATCCGCAACCACCGTCCGGACATCATGCTGAAGGCTTTCGAGATCGCCGGCTACGGGCCAGACGAGGTGGAAGCCCGCTTTGGCGGCATGCTCAACGCCTTCCGCTACGGCGCGCCCCCGCATGGCGGTTCGGCGCCGGGTATCGACCGCATTGTCATGCTGCTGGCCGACGAGCCGAACATCCGCGAGGTCATCGCCTTCCCGCTCAACCAGCAGGGCGAGGATCTGATGATGGGCGCGCCCGCCCCGGTGCCGCCGGGCCGGCTCAAGGAACTGTCCCTCGCTTTGGCCTTGCCACCGAAGGTCGTGAAAGCCTGAGACAACGCCAGCCCAGATTGAGCAAGGCTGCCGCCTTTTGGAAAAAGCGGCGCAAAAACCTTTGCTCCTCTGGGCTTGTGTTGACGGCGGCGCCTAAAGCGTGGACCTTAGGCGCCGTTAT
This sequence comes from Acidocella sp., assembly GCA_035493735.1. Lineage (GTDB taxonomy): Bacteria > Pseudomonadota > Alphaproteobacteria > Acetobacterales > Acetobacteraceae > Acidocella. Next base: position 7,106 of record DATJHR010000199.1, on the reverse strand, counting down.
GTCCTGGCAGGTTCGCACTGTCTGATAACCATGACGTCGTCATCGAAGCTTCACGATATCGTCATCGCACCGCCACGAAACCCGCCTAAGGAAGCGCTTATGGAATTAGCGAATCGCCCGACGCACGAGACGGCAGTTTCCGGCACGTATACCCCTGCGCCGCCTCCTGCTGTCCCGCCGAGCAATGTCCGGGTCGCCATCCGCAATCTGAATTTTTATTACGGTTCGACGCACGCCCTGAAAAACGTCACGATCGATTATATCGACCGGCAGACGACGGCGATGATCGGTCCTTCCGGCTGCGGCAAGTCCACGCTGCTGCGCGTGCTCAACCGCATGTATGACCTCTATCCCGGCCAGCGCGCCGAGGGCGAGGTCCTGATCGGCGGCGACAACATCATCGCCCCGGACCAAAACCTCACCCAGCTGCGCCGCCGCGTCGGCATGGTGTTCCAGAAGCCCACCCCGTTCCCGAAATCGATCTACGAGAACGTGGTGTTTGGCGTGCGTCTGCACGAAAAACTTTCCAAGGCGGAGATGGACGAGCGTGTGGAATGGTCTCTGACCCGCGCCGCTTTGTGGAACGAGGTGAAGGACAGGCTGCACAGCTCCGCGCTCGGCCTGTCCGGCGGCCAACAGCAGCGCCTGTGCATCGCCCGCTCGATCGCCGTGCGCCCCGACGTGCTGCTGCTCGACGAGCCGACCAGCGCGCTCGACCCGATCAGTACGCTCAAAATCGAGGAGCTGATCGACGAGCTGAAACGGGACTTCACCATCATCATCGTCACCCACAACATGCAGCAGGCCGGCCGCTGCGCCGACCAGGTGGCCTTCTTCTATCTCGGCGAGCTGGTCGAAGTCGGGCCCTCCAGCGAGATTTTCACCGCCCCGCGCGAACGCCGCACGCAGGAATACATTACCGGCCGCTTCGGCTAAGGATGGGGTGGGGATAGATCATGGCCGACGAAACCAAGCATATCGTCACGAGCTTCGGAATCGACCTGAAAAAGCTGCACGACATGATTGCCGTGATGGGCGGTCTGGTGGAACGCGCCTTGGCCGACGCCAGCGCCGCCCTGCTGGAGCGCGACGCCGTGCTGGCCGCCCGCGTGGTGGAGATGGACCCGAAGATCGACGCCGAGGAGCGCGCGGTGGAGCAGTTCGCGGTGCGGCTGCTGGCGCTGCGCCAGCCGGTGGCCGATGACCTGCGCCAGGTGATCCAGGCGCTGAAAGTGGTCACCGATCTCGAACGCATCGGCGACTATGCCGCAAACATCGCCAAGCGCAGTCTGGTGCTCAACCAGATGGCAAGCAGCTTCTCGCTCTCCGGCCTGGGGCAGATGGCCCTGCTGGTGCAACAGAACCTCAAATCCAGCATCGATGCGGTGGGCGATGCCGACCCGCAAAAGGCCGTCGCCGTGTGGCGCGCCGATCAGATGGTGGATGACCTCTACAACACCATCTTCCGCGAACTGATCACCTACATGATGGAGGATGCGCGCAGCATCACCGCCTGCACGCATCTGCTGTTCATCGCGAAAAACCTGGAGCGGATCGGCGACCATACCACCAACATCGCCGAGCTGACCTATTACGCGGTCACCGGCCAGGCGCTGCCGGATTTCCGGCCGAAAGGCGACCAGACGTCCGCCTATTTCCCCGCTAACACATGAGCCGAAAATAGCTGAACGATGAGCGATCCGAACAAGCCCTATATCCTGATTGTTGAAGATGAAGTGCCGCTGGTCACCCTGCTCCGTTACAATCTGGAAAAGCAGGGGTTTCGGGTCGAGGATGTCGGCGATGGCGGCGAAGCGCTGACGCGCATCACCGAGGCCACGCCGGACCTGCTGCTGCTGGACTGGATGCTGCCGACCATGTCCGGCATTGAAGTGTGCCGCCAACTGCGCCGCCGCCCGGCGACGCGCTCCCTGCCGATCATCATGCTGACCGCCCGCGCCGATGAGCAGGATTCGGTACGCGGCCTCGACACCGGCGCCGACGATTACATCACCAAGCCCTTCTCCACCGAGGCGCTGATTGCCCGCATCCGCGCCCTGCTGCGCCGCGCCGGTGCCGTGCCGACCAAGCTCAAGCTCTCCTTCCACGACATTTCGCTGGACCCGGCCTCGCACCGCGTGCTGCGCAATGGCCGCGCGCTGCATCTCGGCCCGACGGAATTCCGCCTGCTGGAGTTTTTCCTCCGCCACCCGCGGCGAGTGTTTTCACGCGAGGATGTGCTGAACGCCGTGTGGGGGCGCGACATCCATGTCGAGCCACGCACCGTGGATGTGCATATCCGCCGCCTGCGCAAAGCCATCAACGGCCCCGGCGAGCAGGACATCGTGCGCACCGTCCGCGCGGCGGGCTATGCGCTCGACCTCGAAACCGCCAGCGCGGAATAAGAAAGAGGCCGCTTTTTGAAAAAAGCGGCGCAAAAACTTTTGTTATGCTGGGCCTGAGTCTGTGTCGCCGACAACGCCCACGGCCCAGAGTCAATAAAGTTTTTTTGCTTCTTTTTGTTCACAAAAAGAAGCCTTCCTTTCTTCAGCCCGTCGTTTCGCGATTCCGCCATTCCCGGTCTATACCGTAACCATGACAAGCCGCACGATTCCCGTCTCCCCGTTTGTCTTGGTTGTTTTCGGCGCCACCGGCGACCTCGCCCGGCGCAAGCTGCTTCCCGCCATGTTCCACCGCGACATTGCCGGCCAATTGCCGGAAGCGGCGAACATCATCGGGGTGTCGCGCGGCGCCTTGGAGCATGACTTTGCCGCCCAGGCGCGCCAGGCGATCCTCGACCATGTGCCGAAAGCGGAGGTGACGGAGCCGGCGCTCGCCTCCTTCCTCGAGCGCGTCAGCTATGTGCAGGCCGAAGCCGACAGCGATAAGGGCTGGGCGCAACTGGCGGAACGCCTTTCCGCCTATCCCGACCGCATCCATGTGTTTTATCTCGCCACCGCCCCGGCGCTGTTCGGCGACATCTGCGAGCGGCTCGGCCGCTTCGGCCTGGCCGGGGACAACGCCCGGGTGGTGGTGGAAAAGCCGATCGGCAAGGACCTCGCCTCCGCCCGCGCCGTGAACGACGCGATCGGCACGGTGTTCCCGGAAGAGCGAGTCTACCGCATCGATCACTATCTCGGCAAAGAAGCGGTGCAGAACCTGCTCGCCTTGCGTTTTGCCAATGCCCTGTTCGAGCCGCTCTGGAACGCGGCGCATATCGACCATGTGCAGATCACGGTCGCGGAGAGTTTGGGCGTCGAGGGACGCGCCGGCTATTACGACAATGCCGGCGCGCTGCGCGACATGGTGCAGAACCATATCCTGCAGCTGCTCTGCCTGGTGGCGATGGAGCCGCCCGCCAAGCTGGACGCCGACGCCGTGCGCGACGAAAAGCTCAAGGTGCTGCGCTCGCTCGTCCCCCTGAACACCGACAGTCTCTGCACGCTGAACACGGTGCGCGGCCAGTACCGGGCCGGCGCCTCCGCTGCTGGCCCGGTGCCGGGCTATCTGGAGGATCTCGGCGCGGACTTCAGCAACACGGAAACCTTCGTGGCGCTGAAGGCCGAAATCGGCAACTGGCGCTGGTCCGGCGTCCCCTTCTATTTGCGGACGGGCAAGCGCCTGCCCGCGCGGGTCTCCGAAATCGTCATCACGTTCCGGCCGATCCCGCACTCGGTGTTCGACCGCGCCGCCGGGACGATCGAGCAGAACCGGCTGGTCATCCGCCTGCAACCCGACGAGGGCGTGCGGCTGTTCGTGATGACCAAGGATCCCGGCCCGGGCGGCATGCGCCTGCGGCTGGTGCCACTGGATATGAGTTTCGCCGCCGCCTTCCGCGTGCGCTATCCGGACGCTTATGAGCGGCTGGTGCTGGACGTGGTGCGCGGCAACCAGACCTTGTTCATGCGGCGCGACGAAGTCGAGGCCGCCTGGAACTGGATCGACCCGATCCTGCAGGTCTGGGCCGCGTCCAGCGAGCCGCCGAAAGCCTATACCGCCGGCACCTGGGGGCCGAGCGCCGCCATCGCGCTGATCGAGCGTGACGGCCGCACCTGGGTCGAAACGGTTGCGTGAATTTTCGGCCCGCACCGCTCTGGCGTCAGCCCTGGCGGCCGCGGTCCGGGATGCCTTGCAAGCCCGTCTAGCCCGTGACGGCAAAGCCGCCTTGGCGGTCTCCGGCGGCACCACCCCGGTGGCTTTTTTCCAACATCTGGCGCGGGAAAAACTGGACTGGGCGCACGTCACCATCACGCTGGTGGACGACCGCTGCGTGCCCGAGTCCTCCGAGCGCAGCAATGTCCGGCTGGTAAAGGAACATTTGCTGCAGCACGAAGCCAAGGCGGCAACGTTCTTGCCTCTGCTGGCCGGGCAGGACGAAAAGATCGCCCCTCTCCTCCCCTTCGCCGCCGTGATGCTGGGCATGGGGCTGGATGGGCACACCGCCTCGCTGTTTCCCGGCGGCGACCATCTGGCGGCGGCCCTCGCCGGCCCTCATCTGATCGAGACGATGCGCGCCCCAGGCGCGCCTGAGCCGCGCGTGACGCTCACTTTGCCGACAATCCTGCAAACCGAGCTTTTAGCCCTGCATATCGAGGGCGCGGCGAAACGCGTGGTTCTCGCCACGGCCGAAGCGGCCGGGCCCGTGGCGGAGATGCCCATCCGCGCGGTCCTGGCGCACCGGCCTCGCGCCACAATCTTCTGGTGTCCGTAAGGAGGAGCCGAAATGGTCCATAAGATCCTTGCCGAAGTCACGGCGCAAATTGCCGCCCGCAGCGCCGCGAAGCGGACCGGCTATCTGCGCCGGATCGAGGAAGCCGCAAGCCAAAAGCCGCAACGCCGGGCGCTGGGATGCGCCAACCAAGCCCATGGTTTCGCCGCCTGCGCACCGGGCGACAAAGCCGTGCTGCGCGGGGGCGACGGCCCCAGCCTCGCCATCGTCACCGCCTATAATGACATGCTCTCCGCCCACCAGCCTTATGAGCGTTTTCCCGAGCTGATCCGCGCCGCCGCGCGTGAGGCCGGCGGCGTGGCCATGGTGGCGGGCGGCGTGCCCGCCATGTGCGACGGCATCACCCAGGGCGAGGCCGGCATGGAACTCTCACTGTTCTCGCGCGATGTGATCGCGCTGGCCACCGCCGTCGCCCTCTCGCATCAGACTTTTGACGCCGCCGTGTATCTCGGCATCTGCGACAAGATCGTGCCGGGCCTGGTGATCGGCGCGCTCTCCTTCGGGCACCTGCCCTCCGTGTTCATCCCTGCCGGGCCGATGACCTCGGGCCTGCCAAACGCCGAGAAATCGCGCATCCGCCAGCTTTACGCCGAAGGCAAGGTCAGCCGCGAGGCGCTGCTGGAAGCGGAAGCGAAATCCTATCACGCCCCCGGCACCTGCACCTTCTACGGCACCGCCAACACCAACCAGATGATGATGGAGATCATGGGCCTGCATCTGCCGGGTGCGGCCTTCATCAATCCCAACACGCCGCTCCGCGACGCGCTCACGCATGAGGCGGCGAAGCGGGCCATGGCGATCACCGCCCTTGGCAATGATTACAGGCCGATCGGCAGGCTCCTCGATGAGCGGGCCTTCGCCAATGCCATTGTCGCCCTGCACGCCACCGGCGGCTCGACCAACCACACGCTGCATCTGGTGGCGATGGCGGCGGCGGCCGGCATCACTCTGACCTGGGACGACTTTGCCGCGCTCGCCACCGTCACGCCGCTGCTCTGCCACATCTATCCGAGCGGCAAGGCGGATGTGAACCATTTCCACGCTGCCGGCGGCACGGGGTTTGTGATCCGCGAACTCCTGGAAGACGGGCTGTTGCACGAAGATGTCGAGACGGTGATGGGCACCGGGCTTGCGGCCTATGCCAACGAGCCAAGGCTGACCGCCGATCAGCGCGTGAGCTGGGTGCCCGGCGCCGTGACAAGCGGTGATGAGACCGTGCTGCGGGGGCGGCAAAATCCTTTCCAACCGACCGGCGGCCTGGTGGTGCTGGACGGCGTGCTCGGCCGCGCGGTGATGAAGACGTCCGCCGTCGCGCCGGAACGGCACATCATCGAGGCCCCAGCCAAGATATTTCACAGCCAGGACGAGGTGCAGGCCGCCTTCAAGGCCGGCGCGCTCAACCAGGATTTCGTTGCCGTGGTGCGCTTCCAGGGACCGAAGGCGATCGGCATGCCGGAACTGCATAAGCTGATGCCGCCGCTGGGCGTGCTGCAGGATAAGGGGTTCCGGGTCGCCCTGGTCACGGACGGGCGGCTTTCCGGCGCCTCCGGCAAGGTGCCGTCGGCCATCCATGTCACGCCCGAGGCCGCCGAGGGCGGCGCCATCGCGCTTATCGAAGACGGCGACATCATCCGCCTGGACGCCGCGGCCGGCACGCTGGAGGTCAAGGTTGCGCCGGAAATCTGGGCGGCGCGCCGGCCCGCCACAGCCGACCTCACCGCCGCGCATAGCGGCGTCGGCCGCGAACTCTTTTCCGCCTTTCGCCACGTTGTCAGCGCCGCCGATCACGGCGCGAGCATTTTCCTGGGAGCCCCCATATGAACCTCGCCGAGATTCTCCGCCTCGCTCCGGTCATTCCCGTCGTCACGATCGACGAGATAAAGGATGCCGTGCCCCTCGCCCGCGCCTTGGTGAAAGGCGGGCTGCCGGTGATCGAGGTGACCCTGCGCACCGGGGCCGGGCTGCAGGCGATCCGCGCCATTGCCGACGAGGTGCCGGAGGCGGCGATCGGCGCCGGCACGGTGCTGACCGAAGCGCAGTTCGACAAAGCCGTGGCCGCGGGCGCGCAATTCGCGGTCTCCCCAGGCGCCACCGGCCAACTTCTGGACGCCGTCTCCGGTCGCGATGTGCAATTGCTGCCGGGCATCGCCACCGCTTCGGAGGCGATGGCGCTGATCGAGCGTGGCTATCAGTTCGCGAAATTGTTTCCCGCCGAGTCGGTCGGGGGCGCAGCACTGCTCGCCGCCCTGGCCGGGCCGCTGCCGCACATCAAATTCTGCCCGACCGGCGGCGTGACGCTGGAAAACGCGCCCAAATATTTGAAATTGCCGAACGTGGTCTGCGTCGGCGGCTCATGGATGGTGTCCCGCGCCGCCAT
>DATJHR010000198.1:0-25160 GCA_035493735.1 Acidocella sp. | reverse complement strand
GCCAGGCGCAAGGCCGTGCCCAGCGTCTCCGCCCGCCGCGCCGTCTGCAGGTCCAGCAGCGTGCGCGCGGGCGCCAGGAAGCCGGCATCGGGGGAGGCTTCGTAGCGCAACGCCAGCGTCAAGGCGAGAAAGGCGCGGGCGTGATGGTCCACCCCGATGCCCGGCTGGCGGAACGCCCGCAGAAAGGCCTGCTCCGCCCGATATTCCGGGTGCTCGTGGCTGCCGATGTCGGAGAGCCAGCACGCGGCTTCGCGCAGGCGCCGTTGCGCCTCGGTCTCGCCGGGAAAGAGCGGCGCGGTCCAGCCGATCAGAGCCGGCGGCAATTTCGGATCACGCACAGTGCCGCGCGTCAGATCGCGTCCGGCCGCGAGAAGCGGGTCCTCGGTGCGGATCTCCGCCGGCATCTGCCGGGCGAACCAGCCCTCGCGCAGCCCATTGGCGCTGAACACCACGCGGCTCGCGCCGGAGGCCCGCAACAGGCGGCGCAGAATCAGCGCGGCATAAGGCAGATCCTCGATGCGCCGGCGCGGCACGCCGGGCATGCGCTCGATCAGCTTGCGTCCCGCCTCGTTGACCACCCCGGCCAAGTCACGCGCCTCCTCCCAGCCGATCGTGTAATGATGCACCATGTTCAGCGGATAGCCGGTCTGGGCGATGTGAATGCGCGCGAGGGCCCGGAACCCGCCGCCCGACAGATACAAATCCCGCCCCGCCGCCCCGCCGATAAAGGGTGTGGCCTCCAGCGCCGCGCTGACGATGCTGCGTGCCTTGATCAGGTCGCCCCCGGCCCGGTCGGCGAGGCGGATCACGCCCACCGGCAAGGTCGCCGCGGCGCCAACGCCCCCGCGCTCCAGCCGCACAAGTTCCAGCGAGCCGCCGCCAAGATCGGCCAGGATCCCGTCCGCTGCGGGAATGCCATAAAGCACCCCCTCGGCCGCCAGCACCGCCTCCTGCGCACCGGAGAGAATGTTGATGCGCATGTCCGGCACAAGCGCGGTCATGCGCTGCACGAACTCCGCGCCATTCGCGGCGTCACGCACGGCAGAGGTGGCCAGCACCTCGAAGGGCGAAGCCCCCATGGCGCGGGCGATGGCGGCATAGCGGCACAGCACCGTCTCCGCCTGGTCCATCGTCGCCGGATCGAGGCGGCCTGTCCTGGTCATGCCTTTCGCCAGGCGCAACACCGCTTTTTCGTTGAAAATCTGCACCGGGTTGCGCGCATCGCCCTCATAGACAACGAGGCGCACCGAATTGGAGCCGAGGTCGACGACCGCCCTCCGTATCGCCTGATCCGCGACACCGGAACGGGTGTCTTCCTGGGTCAGCTGGTCCATCGGCGGCTCTTTCGCAAATTCGGGCATCGACTCGATCACATTTATATGAATTCTTTACGCCGGGAACGGCCCCTCAGCGCAATTGCGGGTTGTCAAAACCTGGGTTGCGCCAGCCCTGCAAGGCGCGGCTCAAGGCGGCAGCGAGGTCCCGCTTCTCCGTCTCGCCCAGCTGCCGCGCCACCTCGCAGGAGGTCCCGCGCGTCGTCAATAACAATTTTGGCACCGTGCCGGCCCGCTCCTCCAGCACCACATGGGCCCAGGCCGGTGACAGCGACATGAAACTCTGCCGCCCGCTGGCATCGCGCCACCGCACGGAAAGCTCGGTCTCGCTCAGCCGGATCGTCTCGCGCGCCCGGGCCGCGCGCACGTTCAGCCAGATCAGCACCAGCGCCAGCAGCAGGTCCGCGCCATTGAACCCGATCACCGGCCAGGCGCCGAGCCATGCCATCAGGCTGGTGACAATCAGCGAGCCCAAACACATACCGGCAACGACAAGCCCGAGGCCACGGCGCGACAGGGAGCGATGCGGTTTCACTTCCGCCTCGAACATCAGGCGGTCAGCACTGGCGACAGGCGCGTCCATACCGCATAGATCGCGCAGACAGGATAGCAGGCAAGGAGAAAATGGCGAAACCGGCGAAAACGGTCACACGAAAGAGTGAGGCGGCCCCCGCAACCGCGGCAAAACGCCCGCAACGTGCCCGGACCAAGCTGATGAAGCCGGCGGATATCGGCCCGTTCCTGACCGCCATCGCCGGCGGCAATCCCAACCCGCGCACCGAGCTCGAATATGAAACCCCGTACCAGTTGCTCGTGGCGGTGGTGCTGTCAGCCCAGGCCACGGATGTGGGCGTGAACCGCGCGACCCGAAAACTTTTCGCCCATGCGCCCGGCCCGGCCGAGATCGTCGCACTCGGCGAGACGGGGCTCGGCGACTACATCAAGACCATCGGCCTCTGGAAGGCCAAGGCGAAGAACGTCATCGCGCTCACGCAGCTCTTGTTGGAGCGGCATGGCGGCGAGGTGCCGGGCGACCGCGAGGCGCTCGAGGCGCTCCCCGGCGTCGGCCGCAAAACCGCGAACGTGGTGCTCAACGAGGTGTTCGGTCAGGCGACCATGGCGGTGGACACACATATTTTCCGCATTGGCAACCGCACCGGCCTGGCACCCGGAAGCACGCCACGCGCCGTGGAGGACGCGCTGCTCAAACGCGTCCCCGAGGCGATGCTGAAACCGGCGCATCTCTGGCTGATCCTGCACGGGCGTTATTTATGCAAAGCGCGCGTGCCGGAATGCTGGCGCTGTCCCGGTGCGGCCTTCTGCACATACGCCGACAAGACACCCATGCCGGCAGCGAAAAAGCCGCCGAAGCGGCTCGCTGTGGGGTAAGGAAGCGGCCGCTTTTTAAAAAAAGCGGCCCAAAAACCTTTTGTTAGCTTGGGCCGGTGGCCGTGAAACCAGCGCGGCCCAAATTATCCTTTGGGCGACGCCTCGAACGTGACACCGCTGCCGAGTTCGCAGTCGAACCGCGCCTCGTGCAGGACGGTGTAATTTGCCGGGTTCAGGAAGATGCTGTTCAGAACGACCTGCCCGCCGGGTTGAACGCGAAACGAATTGAATTCGAGAACCGGCGTCTTATCGGGCCGAACCGTAAAGTGAGTCGCTGAGAACGCGATGTTGTGATTGCCCTGTACCATGAAGGCATCCGGCTCAATACTGCCACGAATGGCTGGACCCGGCTTGCCGGTGCCCTGCTCCGTACAGCGCGACAAGTCGAGAACGACATGAATATCCTGGCCGCGAAGCACAGCATGTTCGAGGGCAGCGGTGCTGTTGAGTTCGTACGCCAGGGCGTCGCGGTGGGTTCCGAACAGAGCAATGACCGCAACAGCGGCGGCGGTAAGCAAACGGGATGTCATCATTTCTCCTATAATGAGATGGGACGAGCTGGATATGTGGCTTCAGGCCGAAATCACCAGTCCCGCTCGCGGAAGCTAAGTCGTGACAAACATATCGGCCAGATCGAGCGTCTCGCCGATATCCAGCGCGCAAAAAAGGTCCCGCTCGATCCCCGCCGCATGCAACGCCGTCGCCAGATCGCGCTGCGGGGCGTCGATTTCCTCGGCGGTGAGTTGGAACGTGCCATAATGCATTCCCACCGCCCGGCACGCCTGCAGGTCGTTAAAGGCCGTGACGGCATCTTCCGGGTTCATGTGCACCGGGCTCATGAACCAGCGCGGCTCATAGGCCCCGATCGGCAGCAGGGCCAGATCCGGCGCCCCAAGGCGCGCCCTGATCTCGGCGAAGAATTTCGTGTAGCCGGTATCCCCGGCAAAATAGAGTGTTGCGCCCTGATGCTGGAGCCAAAACCCCGCCCACAGCGTCTCGTTGCGGTCCCACAAGGTGCGGGCGGCGAAATGCCGCGCCGGGGTTGCGGTGATGGTCGTCTCCCCCAGCGTAACCTTGTGCCACCAGTCCAGTTCCACGGCGCCGGCCAAGCCCTTGCGCGCCAGGAAAGCCGCATTGCCCAGTGTGGTGACGATCGCGGCGCCGGGAAAACGCCGTCTGATCCGGCGCAAAGCGCGTACATCCATGTGGTCATAATGATTGTGCGAGAGCAGGATCAGGTCGATTGGCGGCAGCGCATCGAGCCGCAGACCGGGATCGCGCACCCGCTTTGGCCCCACCCATTGCGACGGCGAGCAGCGCTGGGAGAAGACCGGGTCGGTGAGCAGCGTCAGCCCCGGGAGACGGAGCAGAAACGAGCTGTGGCCGATGAAGGTGACGTTGGGCGCCGGTCCGGGTGGCGGATAGGGAGCGTTCTCAACCCACTTCGGCCATGTCGCCCAGGGCGTTTCTTCGCGCCAGCGTGAACGCAGGAGGGAAAACAACCCGCGCCGTCTCCGGCCGCCACCCCCTCGATGCATCGGCTCCGGATTGAAGAAATGTTTGCCATCATAATGGTCGGAGATCGGATACGGCATCTTTTTTATATAGGAGAGAAAAGTGGCCGCTTTTTGAAAAAAGCGGCGCAAAAACTTTTATTCGTTTGAGCCAGCGGCGTTGAAACAGCACGACCCAAACTAACAAAGTTTTTTTGCTACTTTTTGTTCACAAAAAGTAGCGCTTTCTTCTTCGCTTACCGCCCCTTGGGCTCGAACCGGTACGGGCTGGCGCTGGTTGTCTGCGGGTCGATGGTGAGGCGATGCGCGATCGGCGGAAAGGCGCGGGACCGGCAATCCTGCCGTTCGCACAGCCGGCAGGACAGGCCAATGCCCACCGCGGCGGTGGCCAGGTTCAACCCGTCGCCATAGACCAGCTCGGCGGCATGGCTGACATCGCAGCCCATCGCCACCACCCGCACCGGCGGCGGATCGCCCCAGCGCGCGGGACGGCCGGTGATGGCGCGGGCGAAGCAGAGATATGTCTCCTTTTCCGAGAGCTGCGCCACCTGCACGCGGGTCGTGCCAGGGGTGGCGAAGGCCGAATGCACGACCCAGCGCGGGCAGGTGCCGCCGAAGCGCATGAACGGAAAGCCAGCGGCGGAAAAACGCTTGCTCACATTACCCGCGGGGTCGACGCGCAGGAAAAAGAACGGCACGCCCCGCGCCCCCACCCGCTGCAGGGTGGAGAGCCGATGGCAGGCCTGCTCGTAGGAGACGCCGAAGCGCGCGGCGATGGCATCCACGTCGTAACGCAGCGCCCGGGCCGCCTGCAGCAGCGGCTCATAGGGCATCAGGATCGCGCCGGCGACGTAATTCAGCAGGCCGATGCGCAAGAGTTCGGTGGCGTCGCGCGACGAGGGGCTCGCCGCCCGCATGATCGCCCCCACCGCGCCACCGGCTTCCAGCAGGGCCAGCTGAAACGCCATCTGGAACCCCCGGCTTTCGCGAGAGAGGTCTTCCGAGAGCGTCAGCAGCCGCGCCTTGGCGTCAAAAATCCGCAGGGCGCCAGGCGTGCTCTTCACGCTCACCACCAGCCCGTGCTGGCGCCGCAGCCGCTCGGCCAAGGCATGGCTGGTGCCGATCTCCACCGCATTCAGGGAGGCCCCGATCGCCTCAGCCGCTTCCTCCAAAGCCGGGAAATGGTTGGCATGGTCGTGGAAAAAATCCCGCACTTCCTCATTCGGCGGCATGATCCGCCGCCCGGAGGGGAGCAAAATGCCGCTGGAATCCTCCCGGGCCCCGGCCCAGGCGCGATGCAGCGCCAGGATCGCCCGCGCGCCGGCCGGCGTCGCCGCGATCGAGCGGATATCCACCTCCGGCACCGGCTCTTCCAGCCCCAGCAGCGGATCGGCGAAAACCTCGCGCAGCGCCACTTCCAGCTCGCGTTCCTGCACCCCGGACAAGGCGGCGAGATCGACGTTGAGAATGTCGGTCAGCTTGAACAGCAGCGAAGCGGTGACGTTGCGCTGGTCATGCTCAACCAGGTTCAGATAGCTCGATGAAATGCCAAGCTTCTGCGCGAAACCCTGCTGCGAGTAGCCCTGCTCCATGCGCAGCCGGCGGATCGTCTTGCCGATGGCGGTTTTTGACATCTTTTACTAATCGCAAATTTTTACAGTGAAGTCCATCACTCGTTTCGGCAATGAGTGCCATTTTGGACCTGTGCATCGCAGCGCAATGTAAATATTTCACGTCACGACAGGAGGCGTAAGGGGCGGCCACGGGCGGGACAGCCAAAGTTTCCAACCCACGCCGAAATCCCGACCGGACCGAAGTCCCGAACCGGCGCGAGGCCGAAACAGGGCCCTGCGCACAGATCAAAGAACGCGTGAAGGAGTTTTATCATGATGACGAAAATAGCATCGCATTGTTCTCCGGACGGCATCGGCATGGGTATGGCCGCAGCACCGGGCCGGTTCGACGGCATCACACGGGATTACACCGAGGCCGATGTCGAACGCCTGGCCGGGAGCTTCCGCGTCAAGCACACGCTGGCGGAGATGGGTGCGGCGCGGCTCTGGCAGTTGCTGCATGCGGAACCTTACGTGAACACGCTCGGCGCGCTCACCGGCAACCAGGCGATGCAGCAGGTGAAAGCGGGGCTGAAGGCAATCTACCTCTCCGGCTGGCAGGTAGCGGCGGACGCCAACAATGCCGGCGAAATGTATCCCGACCAGTCGCTCTATCCGGTCTCCTCGGTGCCGCAGGTGGTGGCGCGCATCAACAACGCCCTGCGCCGCGCCGACCAGATCGCCAAAATGGAGGGCGATACGTCGCAATATTGGATGGCGCCAATCGTGGCCGACGCCGAGGCCGGGTTCGGCGGCGCGCTCAACGCCTATGAGCTGATGAAAGCCATGATCGCCGCCGGCGCGGCCGGCGTGCATTTCGAAGACCAGCTGGCGTCGGAAAAGAAATGCGGCCATCTCGGCGGCAAGGTTCTGGTGCCGATCGCCCAGCATATCCGCACCCTGAACGCGGCGCGCATGGCGGCGGATGTGGAAGGTGTGCCGACCCTGGTGCTCTGCCGCACGGACAGCCACGCCGCGCAGCTGCTGACCTCCGACGTGGACGAGCGCGACCGCCCCTTCCTGACCGGCGAGCGCACCCCGGAAGGGTTCTACCGCATCAAGCCCGGCCTTGGCGTGCAGTATGCCATCGCGCGCTCCCTGGCCTATGCGCCCTATGCCGACCTGTTGTGGTGGGAAACCTCCGAGCCAAATCTCGAGGAGGCCGAGCAGTTCGCTGCCGCGATCCACGCCAAATTCCCCGGAAAGATGCTGGCCTATAACTGCTCCCCCAGCTTCAACTGGCAAAAGAAGCTGAGCCCGGAAAAAATCGCCTCCTTCCAGCAAGAGATCGGCGCCATGGGCTACAAGTTCCAGTTCGTCACCCTCGCCGGCTTCCATGCGCTGAACCATTCGATGTTCCAGCTCGCCAAAGGCTACGCGACACGCGGCATGGCGGCCTATTCGGAGCTGCAGCAGGCGGAATTCGCCGCCGAGCCGGAAGGCTACACCGCCATCCGGCATCAGCGCGAAGTGGGCACGAGCTATTTCGACGCGGTGGCCACCGCCATCACTGCTGGACAGTCCTCCACCACCGCCATGAAAGGCTCAACCGAAACCGAGCAATTCCATGAGCATGATGCGGGGCCTGCCAAATCCGACCATGATGACGGTCTTGTGCACGGCCATGCCTGGGCGGTTTCCGCGCCCGCGCGCTAGAGCGTGCAGGCGCGAGCGAAGGAGAAGACTTCTTTTTGTGAACAAAAAGAAGCAAAAAAACTTTATTAATGCTGGGCCATGGGCATAGGCGCTGACAACGGCCATGGCCCAGCATAGCCAAAAGTTTTTGCGCCGCTTTTTTCAAAAAGCGGCAGCTTTCTTGCTGCCAACCGCATGCTCCGTCGTGGCGCCCCAACGGGTTTTTATCGTATGAGCTAGCGCAAGATCTCTTTTCATCGCAAATACGCGGGACCATGTCAGCGTAACGAAAATGTCCAACCGGCCCTTCAATCTGAATGCCGATCTCTTGCTCCGGGCCTACCGGCTTGGCCTGTTTCCCATGGCTGAGTCGCGCCGCAGCCGGGCGTTGCACTGGTTGGACCCGGAAGCGCGCGGGGTGCTGCCGCTGGATGGGTTCCACATTCCACGCAGCCTGATGAAGATCGTGCGCGCCAACCGCTTCGAGGTGACGGCCGATGTCGATTTCGCCGCCACCATCGCCGGCTGCGCCGCCGCCCGGTTGAACCGGCCGGAAACCTGGATCAACGCCGAAATCGAGCGGCTGTTCACCGAATTGTTCAGGCTCGGCTTCGCGCACAGCATCGAGACCTGGGAGAATGGCCGGCTGGTCGGCGGGCTGTATGGTGCTTCGCTGGGCGGCGCGTTTTTTGGCGAGAGCATGTTCTCGACCGCCACCGACGCTTCCAAAGTGGCGCTGGTGCATCTGGTGGCGCGGCTGCGGCTCAGCGGCTATGTGCTGCTGGACACGCAGTTCATCACGGCGCATCTGGCGCGCTTCGGTGCGGTGGAAATTCCGCGCGCGACCTACCATGCCCGCCTGGCTGAGGCGGTGGGGGTGTCGGCGCGGTTCATCGCGGCGCCGAACGCAATGCTGCTGGCAAGGGAAATCGAGATCATGCGGAGACTGGGGTAGAGTGAATAAAAAAATTTTGGTCCTGCTGGCGTTTTGCGCTGCCGGCAGCAGTGCGGTCGCAGCCTCCGTCCCACGCTTCCTGCCCAACCGCGACGTGGCGGTGACGTATCAGCTTAACCTGCCGGGACGTGATCCGCAGACCTATCTGTTGCGTTACGACGCGGCCGACGAGCTCGCGCGCATCGACAGCCCGGCACAGCATATTTTCGTGCTGGCAAACCTGCCATCAGGGCAGGCGCAGGTGGTGGTGCCCGCCCTGCACGCGGTGGTGGATACACCGGATTTTTCCGGCATCACGAGGCAGATCGAAGGGGCCGGCGGCGCGCATTTCACGCGCCTTGGCGATGGACATTATGCGGGGCTGCGCTGCGAGCGCTACCACATCACCAGCCGCGACGGCGCGGCGGAGGCCTGCATCACGCCGAGCGGCGTGGTGCTGCAATTTGACGGGCATAACCACAATGGCGGGGCGGAGGTGACAGCGGTTTCCGTGACCTTCGGGCGGCAGCCGGCAAAGGAATTTTCGCCCCCTGCCAATTTCGCCAATATCCATTTGTCTCCTGGTCTGCTGGCTGGGCTCCTGCAATCGCATTAAGGGAAGGAAGCGCTACTTTTTGTGAACAAAAAGTAGCAAAAAAACTTTGTTGATTTGGGCCGTGCTGGTTTCAGCAGCACGGTCCAGTTTCAAGAAAGTTTTTGCGCCGCTTTTTTCAAAAAGCGGCTACTTTACTTCCTTACTTAGCGTCAGCGCATCACTGCCATCGGCGTAATAGCGCCGCCGCCGCCCTGTTTGGGTAAATCCAGCCTTCTCGTACAAGGCGAGCGCGGCAACGTTCGGCGCGGCCACTTCAAGATGCAATATGGCGACATCCCGGCGCCGCAGCAGTTCGATGGCCGCCTTCAGCAGTGAGGTAGCGATCCCTTCGCGCTTGCGGGTCACGCCGAGGGTGAGAATCTCCGCCTCGTCGAGCACCAGCCGCAGCAGCAGAAAGCCACCGCGCTCATCCAGCAGCCCCACCACGCCGGGCTGCGCCAGCAGCGTGGAAAAGCTTTCCGCGCTCCAGGGGTCATCCGGAAAGGCCTGGACGTGCAGCGCCGCCAGAACCGCCGCGTAAGCGGGGCCGGCCTCGACGATCACTGCGGCGGCGGGCGCAAGCCCGAAGCAGGCAATTTCGCTTCCGGCGGGTCGATGTAAAGCGGCACCGCCTCATGCGGCGGCAATCCCGCCGCCCGGCGCGCCAGAGCCGCCTGGCCCACCCAGACCGGGTCGAGAGCTTTTACGCCGGTCAGCACCACCTGGGCGCCGCTGGCGGCGAACTGCGCCGCCGCCTCGTCGGCGGCATCTCCGGCCAGCGCGACCGGCACGTCCGGCACCGGCACGTCCGCGTCGGCGAACGCCTCGGCCCGGTCGTCCCGGAGCAGAAAAATCCGGTCGCGCCGGGCGCGGACGGCGACCCAAAGCGGACGGTCCAGAGACGGGAAGGCCGCGCGATAAGCCTCTGCGACCGTGACTCCGAGGAGCGGGATGCCAGCGGCAGCGGCAAAGCCTTGGGCCAACGAAAGCGCCATGCGCAGGCCGGTAAAACTGCCCGGCCCGATGGTCACTGCCACCGCCTCGGGTTTGTGCGCCGCCGCCTCGCGGAGCAACACCGGCAACGTTTCGATCAGCCCTGGCCGGCCGGGCGTGAATGACTTCCACGCCAACGCGCCGTCATCCCCGATCAGGGCGATGCCGGCGCGCGGCCCTGCGGCATCGATGGCCAGAATGCTCAAGCGAATTGCGTAGCTTCTTCGAAGTCGAGCTTCGGCAGGCGCGGGAACGGGTGCTCACCCGGCTTGGCGTGGCCGAGATTGACCAGGAAATTCGACTTCCAGCCATTGTCGGAGAAAAAGGCACGGTCGATCTTGGCACGGTCAAAGCCCGACATGGCGCCGGAATCAATGCCCAGCGCGCGCGCCGCCATGATCAGATACGCGCCCTGCAGAGTGGAATTGCGGAACGCGGTCTCCTCCGCCAGGTCCGGATTGCCGGAGAACCAGGATTTCGCATCCGCTGGCGGAAACAGTTTCGGCAGCTGATAATAGAAGAGCGGGTCCTGGGCGACGATGACCGTCACAGGTGCTGCCATGGTCTTATCGATATTTCCCGCGCTCAAGGCCGGTTTCAGCTTTTCCTTGCCCGCCGCTGAGCGCACGAACACGAAACGCGCTGGCGACGAGTTGGCCGAGGTCGGGCCAAGCTTCACCAGATCATAGAGCTTGCGCAGATCCTCCTCGGTCACCGGCTGGTCGGTCCAGTCCCACTTCGTGCGGGCGCTACGAAACAGGATATCGAGCGCGGAATCGTCCAATGCCATGAGAATCTCCGAGGGTTAGAGGGCCTGCTGTACCGATTTCACCTCGGGAATATAGTGCTTCAGCATGTTTTCAATCCCGTGCCTCAGCGTCGCGGTGGACGAGGGGCAACCCGAGCAGGCACCCTGCATGACCAGGCTGACCACGCCGTCGCGATAGCCGCGGAAGACAATGTCGCCGCCGTCGCCGGCCACCGCCGGGCGGATGCGCTCATTCAACAGCTCCTTGATCTGCTCGACGATCTCCATATCGGCGGGGTCCACATCCTCCGCCAGAAGCGCGGCATGCTCATTCATGATCGGCCGGTCATTGAGCAGATGCTCCATCAGCAAAGCGAGAATCTGCGGCTTCAGATCCGGCCAGTCGGCCTGCGAGTCCTTCGTCACGGTGACAAAATCGCTTCCCAGGAACACGCGCGCCACGCCCTGGATGCCGAACAGCGCCTCAGCCAGCGGCGAAATCAGGGCTGCATCGGCATCGGCAAAGTCGGCCGTACGGGTGCCGAGAATCGTCCGGCCGGGGAGGAATTTCAGGGTCGCCGGGTTGGGCGTGCCTTCGGTTTCGATGAACATCTCGTCGTCCTTCAACAAAGCGGACTGGAACGGTCCTTTTGCAGGGTAGATCGGATTTTTTATGTCTCCTGGCAAGGGGTCGCCTGCCCTGCCGGCATGGATGGCTGCCCTTCGAGGAAAGCAGCCAGATGAGAATATAATTTGAGACGCGCGGATATGTATCAAATTAAAGAAAGAGGCCGCTTTTTGAAAAAAGCGGCGCAAAAACTTTTTTCACTCTGGGCCGGTGGCCGTGAAACCAGCACGGCCCATTTTAAAGAAAGTTTTTTGCTTATTTTTTTTCAAAAAAGAAGCCTTCGCTTACTTCGCTTAGGTATTCATCGCCTCGAAGAAATCGGCGTTCGTCTTGGAATATTTCAGCTTGTCGAGCAGGAATTCCATGGCGTCGATCGTGCCCATCGGGTTCAGGATGCGGCGCAGCACCCACATCTTCGAGAGCACGGATTTCTCCACCAGCAATTCTTCCTTGCGCGTACCGGACTTGGTGATGTCGATGGCCGGGAAGGTGCGCTTGTCGGAGAGCTTGCGGTCGAGAATCAGCTCGGAATTGCCGGTGCCCTTGAATTCTTCGAAAATCACTTCGTCCATGCGGCTGCCGGTATCGATCAGCGCGGTGGCGATGATGGTGAGCGAGCCGCCTTCCTCGATATTGCGCGCCGCGCCGAAGAAGCGTTTCGGCCGCTGCAGCGCGTTGGCGTCCACACCGCCGGTCAGCACCTTGCCGGAGGACGGCACGACGGTGTTGTAAGCGCGGGCAAGGCGGGTCACGGAATCCAGCAAAATCACCACGTCGCGCTTATGTTCGACCAGGCGTTTGGCCTTTTCCAGGACCATTTCGGTGACCTGGACGTGGCGGATTGCCGGCTCGTCGAAGGTGGAGGCGACCACTTCGCCTTTCACCGAGCGCGACATATCGGTCACTTCCTCCGGCCGCTCATCGATCAGCAGCACGATCAGGAACACTTCCGGATGGTTCGCGGAAATGGCCGCCGCGATATTTTGCAGCATCACGGTCTTGCCGGTGCGCGGCGGGGCGACGATCAGCGCGCGCTGGCCCTTGCCGATCGGCGCGATCAGGTCGATCACGCGCGTGGTATTGTCCTTGGGCAGGCCCTTTACCGCCGGTTCCGGCACTTCGACTTCCATTTTCAGGCGCGAAGTCGGGTAAAGCGGCGTCAGATTGTCGAAATTGATGCGGTGTCTGACCGCGTCGGGGGACTCGAAATTGATCCGGTCGACCTTGACCAGCGAAAAATAGCGCTCGCCATCCTTCGGCGCGCGAATTTCGCCGTCCACCGTATCGCCGGTGCGCAGCGAAAAACGCCGGACCTGGGCCGGGGAAACATAGATATCCTCCGGACCGGGCAGGTAATTGGCTTCCGGATTGCGCAAAAATCCGAACCCGTCGGGCAGGATTTCCAGCGTGCCATCCCCATGAATCGCCTGGTCATTTTCCGCGAACGCCTTGAGGATCGCGAACATCATGTCCTGCTTGCGCAGGCTGGACGCGTTCTCAACCTCCAGCTCTTCAGCGAGGGTGAGAAGGTCCGATGGCGATTTGGCCTTGAGTTCGGCGAGATGCATGGAAAGTCCGATCTTCCCCGGGGATGCGGGGCCGAAATGGGTAAAGAATGGAGAATAAACGCCGCAGAACGCCGCGCCGGCACGGATGGCCTGAAGCGCTTATTGGCCAGGAATTTTTGAAATGCAATAGGCCCAAAGAAATTTCCGGGGGCCCGTAGGGGACAAGGCAAGGGGAAGGCTTCTTTTTGTGAACAAAAAGAAGCAAAAAAACTTTTTTACTCTGGGCCGTGGGCGTTGTCGGCGACACAGGCTCAGGCCCAGAAGATAAAAGTTTTTGCGCCGCTTTTTTCAAAAAGCGGCCGCTTTCTTACTTCGTTAAATCACCACCACCAAAACGATGATGAGGAACAAAACCGTCGGCACCTCGTTGGCGACGCGATAGAATTTCTCTGACTTGGTGTTGGCGTCGTTAAGAAAATTTTTGCGCCATTTCGAGCAGGCGCCGTGGAAACCGCTCATCAGCAGCACGGCGATCAGCTTGGTCCACCACCAGGCGGCGTGCCAGTTCACAGCACCGGGGGTGAGGACGAGCAGGATGCCGAAAATCCAGGTGGCGATCATCGCCGGCGTGGTGATCTGACGCAACAGGCGCCGTTCCATCACCTTGAAACGCGCGGATTCCGCCGATCCCGGCGCGGTTTGGCAATGATACACGTAGAGTCGCGGCAGATAGAACAATCCCGCCATCCAGGCCGTGAAACTGATGATATGGAAGGCGAGGATGATGCGAAAAACCGGCGCCAAGGCGTCGATGGTCATGCCAGAACTCCGAATAAATCGTGCAAATCGCGCAAAATGTGCGTCGCACCGGCGGCGCGCAAATGCGCCCCGTCACCGTGCGGGGCAAAACCGACGCATCTCATGCCCGCGGCCACCGCGCCGGTCACGCCCACCGCGCTATCCTCCAGCACCAGGCAGGATTTTGGCGGAATATTTTCCGCCGCGGCGGCGGCGAGAAACACGTCCGGCGCGGGTTTCGGCCGGCCGCCTCTGGCGATGACGCTTGCGGCCGAATGGGTTTTTCCATCGACAAGCGCGGTCAAACCGGTGCGGGCAAATTTCACCGCCATTTCCTGATCCGACGAATTTGAAGCGATGCGCCAGGGAATGCCCAGTTCCGTCACCCGTTCCAGCAGTTCCCGCGCGCCGGCGATCAAGCTTGCTTCTTCCCCCAGCGCCAGCACCAATTTTTCCGCCAGTTCGGGGCGCCAGCGCGGCGGCAATTTGCGGCCGAGCCGGATTTCGATGAGCGGCTGCATGTCCGTGATCGACATGCCGAGAAAAAATCCCTGCGCGTCGTCCACGGACATTTCCCAGCCGAGCGTGGTGAGTTCGCGCGCGATCACCGCAGCGGCGACGCCCTCACTGTCGATCAACACCCCGTCGCAGTCGAAAATGATCAGTTCAGGTGGCATTTTGCCCCGTTCGATACCGGCTCCAGGGACAATCTTTGTGTTTCGCATCGCAAACCCGGCCGTTTTTGTGGCTGCACAAACCCGGCCCGTGCGCGAGCGCGCGACGGGTCAGGCCGGCCAGAGCGCGGATGAAGGCCGGATCGGCATTGGGAACCGCCGCGCGGAAATAGCCCGGAACCTTGTTATGCTCGGCCAGTTCGCGGTTCTCGATATCCAGTTCCACCAAGGTTTCGATATGGTCCGACACGAAGGCAATCGGCACCAGCAGCACCGCCACCTGGTCGCGCCCCGCCTGTTCGATCGCCTCGATCGTGCTTGGACCCAGCCATTTCTGCGGCGTTGCGCGTGACTGGTAGCAGACCAGATGCTCGACATTCCTGTCCTTGAGCCGCGCCATGACCGCGTTGCTGTTGGCTTCGACCTGCGCCTGGTACGGATCGCCGGCGGTGACGATGCTCTCCGGCAGACCGTGCGCCGAAAAAAGCAGCCGCAATTTCACACCAGGCGGAAGGGAGGCTTTCGCCTCGGCAATGCCGCGATCGACCAAAGCGGCGATGGAATCGACGTAATCCGGATCGTCGAAATAGCAGCAGAGGGTGGTCGTCGGCTTCACCAGCCCGGCCGCCGCGGCGGCTTCATGCCAATCGGTCAGCGAAGATCCGGTGGTGGTGGTGGAAAATTGCGGATAAAGCGGCAGCAGCAGAATCCGGTCCGGATTCCAGGCTTTGACCTGCGCCGCCGCTTCTTTCGCGAACGGATGCCAATAGCGCATGGCGATAAAGGTTTTCACCTCATCGCCTAACTCCGCCTCGAGCGCGGCTGCCTGCGCTTGCGTCAGTTCCAGCAACGGCGATTTTCCGCCCATCAGCTCATAGTTCGCCGCCGCTTGCTTGGCCGAGGAGGCGGCAATCAGCCTGGAGAGCCAAAAGCGGATAAAAATCGGCGCGCGGATGATCGCTTTGTCGGAGAATAAATTAACCCGGAACGGCTTCACGGCCTCCGGCCCGTCCGGACCGCCGAGATTGAACAATACGATCGCAGTCTTCATCGGGCAGTAGATGCGTTGCGAATCAGATTCATCAATCGCTCGACATTTTCCGGCGGCACATCCGGCGTGATGCCGTGGCCGAGATTGAAGATATGCGGCCGTCCGCGGCACTGGCTCAGCAGCCGCAAAACCGCCTCATCCAACGCCGTTCCGCCGATTTTCAAGGGCAGAGGATCGAGATTTCCTTGGAAAACCGTGTTTTCCGGGCAAGCGGCGACGGCTTGCGGAAGGTCCGTGACGGTGTCGAGGCCGACGGCATCCACCCCGGTTTCACGCGCGTATTCGCCGATCAGCAAACCTGACAGGCGCGGAAAGCCGATGATTTTGACCCCAGGATTTGTGCTCTTCAGCGATGTGACGATGCGTCGCGTCGGGCCGATGACGAATTTCCGGAACTGTTCGGGCGGAAAAATGCCCGCCCAGCTTTCGAACAGCATCACGCAATTGGCGCCGGCATCGAGCTGTTCCTGCAAATAGGCGATCGTCGCCTCGGTCAGAATGTCCAGCACGGCCGTGACAAAGCCAGGATTTTCGTAAGCCAAAGACCGGGTGCGGGGAAAGCCTCCGCCTTTGCCGTCCAGCATGTAGCAGGCGACCGTCGCCGGTCCGCCGGCGAAGCCGATCAAAGCTTTGTCACCCGGCAAAGCGGCGCGCACCCGGCGCACGGTTTCCATCACGGGCGCGTAACGGGCCGGAGCCGCCGACGGATCGAGGGATGCAATATCCTGCAGGGGCGGCAACACAGGCCCTTCGCCCTGAGCAAAATTTAGGCACTGCCCCAGGGCCATGGGCAGGATCAGAATATCGGAAAACAGGATCGCGGCATCGAAGCCATAACGGCGAATCGGTTGCAGCGTCACTTCCGTGGCGAACGCGGGATTGAGGCAAAGAGAAAGAAATTCTCCGGCCTGTTCCCGCAACGCGCGGTACTCCGGAAGGTAACGCCCCGCTTGGCGCATGAGCCAAACCGGAGGCGGCCAAACAGGCTCGCCGTGCAATACGTTCAGGAGTTTCATGCCCACCCCCTAACCTTAATTTCTTTAAGTTTAAAGCGTGGTGGGGAGGTGGTAGCCTGTGAATAACGGGGTTCCTCGTACCCATGGGATAAGTCCACAAACTTATCCACAACAAGAAACCAAGGATAAGCTATTGATTCTGGGGTATCTGACTCGGTTACTCACACCTGTGCGTGAAGCTCGTCAAATCTGTCCCCCGTTTACAGTTTCGGCGTTTTATCCCCATGTAGTGAAGACTTCCGCGCCCCGGCGCATTTAATCCCCGTTATCAACAGCCTCATGGAACACGAGCGGCTAAATATACACCTGATATCCGACGCCACTGGGGATACTTTGAACGCCCTGGCGCGCGCGGCTGTGGCCCAATTTGACGAGGCCAAAGTGACCTATCATCGCTGGTCTTTGGTCCGTTCGCGGCTGCAATTGCACCGTGTCTTGGAAGGCGTGCAGGCTGAGCCCGGCCCAGTGCTGTGCAGCCTGGTGGATGATGCGCTGCGCGGTGAACTCGATTCCGCCTGCGCGCGCATGGGGATCACCTTGCTGCATGTGCTCGATCCCGTGCTCGACATGCTGCAAGCGCAGATCGGCGCCCCGGTGAAGCATAAGCCGGGCCGGCAATATGTGCTCGATGCCGATTATTTCCGCCGCATCGACGCAATGCATTATGTGATCTCCCATGATGATGGGCAGGCGGTGCGCGGCATGGTCGAGGCCGATGTCGTGCTGGTGGGGGTATCTCGCTCGTCGAAAACGCCGACCTGCTTTTATCTCGCCAATCGCGGCGTCAAGGCCGCGAACGTGCCGTTGGTACCAGGCATCGCGCCGCCGGAATTCTTGCACAACGCGCCGTGCCCGGTGATCGGCCTGACCATCGATCCGAAATCGCTGATCGCCATCCGTCGTCACCGGCTGCAGCTGATCGGCCAGCCTGGCTTCGTCAATCGCGACAGCGGCGAATATGTGGACTACGAGGCTGTGGAAAAAGAGCTGCTGTGGGCGAAGCGGCTATGTGGTTCCGAAGGATGGCCGACCATCGATGTGACGCGCCGCTCCATTGAGGAGACCGCGGCGACGGTGCTCAAGCTTATGGACACGTGGCACGCCAGGCGCAGCCGGCCGGCGGCACCATCCATCCGAGCCAATCAACGCGAACAAGGATAAGAGAGAATGGATTTAGGGTTGCAAGGCAAGCGCGCGATCGTTTGCGCCGCGAGCAAAGGGCTGGGCAAGGCTTGTGCCATGGCGTTGGCAGAGGCCGGGGTGTCGGTGGTGATCACCGGCCGTGATCGGGCAGCGCTAGAAGCCGCCGCGGTGGAAATCCGCACCGTGACCGGTGCGCAGGTGATCTCGGCGGCGGGCGACATCACCACCGAGGCCGGACGCGCCGCGGCGCTGGCCGCCTGCCCCGATCCGGACATTCTGGTGAACAATGCCGGCGGCCCCCCGCCCGGCGATTTCCGCGATTTCACCGAGGACATGTGGCATGCGGCGCTGAATGCCAACATGCTGAGCCCGATTGCCATGATCAAGGCGGTGTTGGACCCGATGGTCGCGCGACGCTTCGGCCGCATCGTCAACATCACCTCGGCGGCGGTGAAATCGCCGATCCCGATTCTCGGCCTGTCCAACGGCGCGCGTGCGGGTCTCACCGGTTTCGTCGCCGGCCTGGCGCGCGACGTCGCCCGGCACAATGTGACGATCAACAACCTGTTGCCCGGCCCGTTCGACACCGATCGGCTGCGTGCCACTGCGGCGAAGAGCGCGGCGGCTTCAGGCCGCAGCATCGATGAGGAGGTTGTGGCCCGTGGCCGGCAGAATCCCACGGGTCGGGTCGGCCAGCCGGAGGAATTCGGCGCGGCCTGCGCTTTCCTGTGTTCGGCCCATTCCGGCTTCATCGTCGGCCAGAATCTGCTGCTCGACGGCGGCGCCTTCAACGCCACCATGTGATATCAGAACACAACAATGAAACGCGCGCCGGTAAAGGTCAGAATCCCGTAGTCAGATCGATGCCGGTGCGCTATGAACAGCCAACCAGAGAGTTTGCAAGTAAAAAAGCAAACCTGTCATAAACGGTCTGGGAACAACATATGATTGCGAAACTGCCATGCAAGACACGTCTTCGTCCCAAGGTCCACGAGGCATAAAACGTGATCCGGTTCCCGGGATTCCTTCACCTGCTTTGCCTGGGGCGGGATTGCTGTTCCTCCGCGAGGAAGAACTGCGAATTGCCCAGGACATGTTGTTTTTCGCGCTGCGCGATCTGAACGACGCGGCCGATAATCTTCTCGCCGAATTTGGCTTTGGCCGGGCTCATCACCGCACTCTGCACTGGATCGCCCGTAAGCCGGGGCTGAAGGTGGGAGAGCTGCTGTCGATTCTTGGCATCACCAAGCAAAGCCTGACCCGTGTGCTCGGGCCGCTCATCCGCCAGGGCTACGTGGCACAGAGCCCCGGCCAGAGCGACCGGCGGCAGCGCCTGCTCACGCTGACCGAAAAAGGCGCGGAGCTGGAACGCAAATTGTTCGAGTCGCAGCGCGAACGGCTGCTGGTCGCCTATCGCGAGGCGGGCGGCCCGTCCGTCGAAGGGTTCCGCCGGGTGCTGCGCGGCCTGACCATGCAGCAAGGGCGGGATTATATCGACAGTCTTGAAGCGCATCGGGCGAAGCCCCCGCGTATCGGCGGTTGATGGCGCATGAGTCGTGCATGACGCGTGCATGAGTCATGAGAGTGCACACATCCTGCTTGTGGATGACGATGCGCGGCTTCGTGCGCTGCTCAGCCGGTTCCTGACGGAGAACGGCTTTCGCGTGACCATGGCGCAAACCGCCGCCGAGGCGCGCGATAAGCTGCGCTTCATGGAGTTCGACCTGATGGTGCTCGACGTGATGATGCCGGGCGAGACCGGACTGTCGCTCACCGGCGACCTGCGCGGCGAGCGCGCGCCGACCTTGCCGATTCTGCTGCTGACCGCACGGGGCGCCCCGGAGGATATTGTCGCCGGTTTCGAGGCGGGGGCGGATGATTATCTCGGCAAGCCGTTCGATCCACGCGTGCTGCTGGCGCGGATCCGCGCGATGCTGCGCCGGGCCCAGCCCGCTCCGGTCCAGGCTGGCCCCCTACAGCTCGGCAGAGCCATCTTCGATGCCGCGCGCGCAGAACTGGTGGGGCCGGACAGCCGCGTCCGCCTGACCGGCGCGGAACTTTCGCTGCTCTCGGCGTTGGCGGCGCGGCCGCATGAAATTCTCTCCCGCGAGGCGCTGGCAGCGGCACTCGGGCTCGATGACGTGAACGAGCGGGCCATCGACGTGCAGGTGACGCGGTTGCGCCGCAAGATCGAGGAGGACCCGCGCGAGCCCCGCTTCCTGCATACGGTGCGTGGCAAGGGATATGTGCTAAAACCCGGGCCATGAAGCTGAGGCCGGGCGGGTTTTCCGCCGAACGTTTGCTCCGACGGTTCCTCCCGCGCAGCCTGCTCGGGCGTTCGCTGCTGATCGTTTTGGTGCCTCTGGTGCTGCTGCAGGCGGTGGCGCTGCAAATCTTTTATGGCAGCCATCTCGACGAGCTCTCGCGCCGCCTGACGGGGAGCGTCGCCGGCGAGGTGGCCTTCATTGTCGATGTGATCGACCGTGACCCGTACACGCGCAACCTGACGATCCAGGAGACCGACGCGCATTTCGGTTTCAAAACCGTGTTTCTCAGCGGCCAGAAGCTGCATTATCTGCCGCCGCCGGATGCGTTGGGGCCGGTGGATGACGATCTGGAACATGGGCTGCAAAGCGATATGCACCGGCCGTTCACGGTCGCCTGGTACCATTCCGCCGGTTTCATCCGCGTGTACGTGCAGATGGCTGACGGCGTGCTGCGCGTCGATGTTCCGCGCAAGCGGCTTTACATCGGCACGCTGTATATCTTTTTCCTGTGGTTGATCGGCACGGCGCTGCTGCTGTTCGGCATTGCCGCCTTGTTCCTGCGCACCCAGGTGCGCGGCATCAAGCGCCTGGCGGTGGCGGCGGAGAGTTTCGGCATGGGCCGCGATGTCGGGCCGATCCGCCCGGAAGGGGCGATCGAGGTGCGGCGCGCCGCGGCGGCGTTCAACCGTATGCAAGAGCGGGTCCGGCGTTTTCTGGCGCAGCGCACGACCATGCTCGCCGGGGTCTCGCATGACCTGCGGACGCCCTTGACCAGGCTGCGCTTGGCGCTCGCCATGTTGCCGGAGATTCCGCCCGGCGAAGCGGCGGACATGAACGCCGATATCGAGGAGATGGAGAAGCTGATCTCCGTCTATCTCAGCTTCGCCCGTGGCGAGGGCAGCGAGCAGGCGGCGCCGACCGATGTTTCGCTCCTGCTCGACGATGTGGCGATGGCGGCGCGGCGCAGCGGCGCGGTGATCGACTGCGACGTGCCGGACAGCCTGGTCGCGACATTGCGGCCGGAAGCCATCCGCCGCGCCGTGACCAATCTGGTGGATAATGCCCGCCGCCATGCACGGCATATCTGGCTGATCGCGACACGCACCAGCCGCACCTTGCGCATCATCATCGAGGATGACGGGCCGGGGATTCCGGCGGCGCATCGCGAAACCATGCTGCGCCCGTTCGAGAGCGCTGATGCCGGCGGCACCGGCCTTGGCCTGGCCATCGCCAAGGACATCGTCGGCGCGCATGGCGGCGACCTGCTGCTGCTCGACCGGCCGGGCGGCGGCTTGCGGGTGGTGATTGAACTGCCAGCATAGGGGAAGATAAAGGAAGAAAGTGCTTCTTTTTTGAAAAAAAGAAGCAAAAAACTTTTTTGATGCTGGGCCTGGGGTGTCGGCGCTGACAGTGCCTTAGGCCCAGCGTAAAAGAAGTTTTTGCGCCGCTTTTTTCAAAAAGCGGCCACTTCCTTCCCTAATCCTTCCCGTAATAGACGCCCGCAAGTTCCGTGATCATTTCCTCCCGTGCGAGGCCCGCGGGCAGAGGCGGCAGCAGCCTCACATGCACGGTACCGGGCGTTTTGGCGAAAGCGCGCGGCCCCCAGCAGGCGCCGGAATCGGTCGCGGCGGGGAGCACCGGCACGCCGGCGCTTTTGGCGAGGGCGACGATACCGGGCTGCAGCTCGACGCGCGCGCCGGGGGCGACACGCGTGCCTTCGGGGAAAATCACCACCTGCCGCCCGTCGGCGGCGGCGGCGCGGCAATCCTGCAGCAATTTCCGCAAGGCCGGCGCGGCGCCGCTGCGGTCTACCGGGATCATGCCGGCCGGCGCCAGCAAGGGGCCGAACACGGGGATCTTCCGTAATTCCTTCTTGAAGACCAGCGCCGGATAAGGCAGCGCCACCAGCCAGATCAGAATATCCAGGGCCGATTGGTGCTGCGCGGCAATGATGGCGCCACCGGAGGGCAGGTTTTCCAGCCCTTCGACGCGGATATCGATGCCGCAGCACAGCCGCAATGTGGGGAGGCAAAGCCGTGCCCAGAATTGCGCCAGCGGCGTCAGGCGCTGAGGCGCGATGACGCGCAGGGCCGTACCCCAGAAGCTGAGCACCAGCCCGGCACCGAACATCACGAGGTTGAAGACGAGGGAGCGGAGGAAGCGCAGGGTGATCAGTCCAGTTTGAAGAAGGCCACCGCGACCGGGCGAAGGTCGAAGCGGACGACGAGATATTTGGTGTACTCGCCGGTCAATAGCCGGATTGTTGACCGGCTGAACAGATCGTCCATGGCCGGTGGCCGGACCGGGGCCGGGATCAGGGTTACCCCCGGCAGGTGCCGGCGCATCTCCACCATGGCGCGGGGCATGTGGTAGTCGGCTGTGACGATGATCAACCTGCGCAGGTGGTAGCTATGCACCCAGTCCGCCGCCTCCAGCGCGTTGCCATAGGTGGTCCCGGCCATGTGGCCGAGGGTGATGTCGCTGGCATAACGGGTGGTGGCGCTAACATCATCGGGCGTGAAGTCGCCGAGATAGGTGCCGCGCCCGACCCCGGAGATCAGCAGGCGCGGCGCGTCATGTTGCGCCAGCAGCGCGAGCGCCGCCGCGATCCGGTCGTCGCCGCCGGTCAATGCGACGATGCCGTCGGCTTGCGGCATCGGGTTCGGGGGGGCTGAGGTCTCTACACAGAGGAGATAGAGGGCGAAACCGCCTGCCCAGGCGGCGCAGGGCAGCAGGACCAGCCAGCCGAGCAGGCGCAGCAGGCTGAATCGCGGGCGGTGGTAATAGAGCGGGCGACGCGTCATCAGGCGAGCCGCCTCAACCAGCCATGCACGGTAAGCTGTGCGGTAACCCAGCCGATGCCCGCGGCGGCCAGCGGCAGCAATGGTAGGGACATCCACAAAGCCGGCGGCAGACCGGGGAGCGGGCCTTGCGGCGCAAAATCGGAAACGGGCGCGGCTAGCGCCGCCAGCCAGATCAGCACCGGCAAGGCCAGGGCTAAGCCGATCAACGCGCCGATGACGGTGAGCCACGTGGCGCGGGCGGCGAAACTGTCGGCGATGTCGGCATCGAGGGCGCCGAGCCCGTGAACGATCTCGATCGCGTCGCGCCGTTGCGCGAGGCCGGCCCTGGTCGCCACCGCCACCACCGCCGCCGCGACCAGGGCCACGATCACCAGCACCGCGGCGGCGCTGGTCTGCAGGCTGGCGGTGAGGGCTGCGACCCGCGCGGCCCAGGCCGAGCCGGTGCTGACCAGTGTCCCGGGTGCGATTTTTTGCAAGGACGCCGCCAGCGCGCCGGTATCGTCGGCGCCCTGCCATGTGGCGGTGATCACCGCCGGGACCGGCAGCGCCAGTTTCGAGACATCGGCACCGAGCCAGGGGGTCAGAAGTCTGTTCAACTGGTCGGCGCTCATGAGTTTGGCGTCGGCGATGCCGGGCGCGGATGACAGCGCCGCCAGCACCGCCAGGGCCCGGCTCTGCGTCTGCGCCGCATCCGGCGCTTGCGGGTCGGTCACCTGCACGGTCAGCGCGCTCGCCGTGTCGTGGCGCCATTGCGCCGCCAGCATCGCACTCGCCAGCGTGCCGGCCAGAGCCAAGGCGGCGAGAAAGCTCATCGCCGCCACCAGCACCGGCAGCAGCCAGTCGGTCAGCCCAGTGCCGAGGCCGAGAAGGTCCGCGCGCTTCGCCATGAGCTTAGCCATGGGCGACGAGCTCGCCATTGGCCATTTCCAGCCGCGGCGCGGGGTAGCGCTCCACGAGGCCGGTATTATGGGTGGCGATGATCACCGTGGTGCCGAGCTGGTTGAGCGTGGTGAACAGCATCATCAGCCGCTCCGCCTGCTCGTCGTCAAGATTCCCGGTGGGCTCGTCGGCGACCAGCAATTTCGGCCGCCCGACCACCGCGCGGGCGATGGCGACGCGCTGCTGCTCCCCGCCTGACAGTTCGTCGGGCCGCGCCTCGAGCCGGCCGGCCAAGCCGACCCAGCGCAGAATCTCCGCCACATCGGCCCGGATATGCGCTTCGCTACGCCGTGCCAGGCGCAGCGGCAGGGCCACATTGTCATGGGCGGAAAGATGGCCGAGCAGGCGGAAATCCTGATAGACGACGCCAATCCGGCGGCGCAGAAGTGCCGCGTCCCGCCGGGAAATGCGCGCCGCATGCGTGCCCATGATGTCGATCCGGCCGCGGCTGGGATGCTCGGCCAGATAGATCAGCTTCAGCAAGCTGGTCTTGCCGGCGCCGGACGGGCCGGTGAGCCAGCGGAAGCCGCCATCGGGAATTTCGAAGCTGACCCCGCGCAAGACCGTGGTTTCCACGGCGTTGCGCGCTGCCAGGTGCCGGTAGCGTAGCCAAACATCCTCGAACCTGACCATCCCCGTCCTAAGCTGTATTCGGTTTTTTAAATGTGCCGTGCCAAGGCAGTGTGCGGCAAGTGTGCGGCAAGCCGCGAACCGCCTTTTATGCCGTTTGCAGAGCGTTCGAAGTTATTGCGTGGCGGGGGCAAAACTGTCATGCCGGTCATAGCCATGCGTCTAACATGTCCCCATTGTTCCACCGAATATGAGGTCCCGGATGCGGCCCTGGCGGCTGGCCGGCGGCTTCGCTGTGATCGTTGCGGCCATCAATGGCGGCAGGAAGGGCCAAGCGCGCCGCCCTCGGACGTGGCGCCCGAACCGGCTCCGGCGGAGCCTGAAAGTTTCGTGGCGCCGGAGATGCCAAAACCCGGCCGCGTCACCAGCGAAAACCTGCCGAAATTCCTGACCAAGCGCGATTCGCGCGGCGATCTGGCCGAGGGTCGCGATGAGCGGGAACCGACCGAGCGCCGCCGCGCTATTGGTGTCGAATCCCAGCCCCGCCGGCCCGCCCGGAGGCGGCGCGGCCTACGGGGGCGGATCCTGCTGGTGCTGGCGATCCTCGTCATCGCCGCCGCGGTGTTCGCGTATCGCAGCTTCTGAGGACGTGAGGGAAAAGGAAAAAGGCTACTTCTCGACAAAGAAAGTGGCCGCTTTTTGAAAAAAGCGGCGCAAAAACTCTTGGCTCAGCGGGGCCTGAGTCTGTGTCGCCGACAACGCCCACGGCCCAAGTAACAAAGTTTTTTTGCTTCTTTTTGTTCACAAAAAGAAGCCTTCCCTTCCTTCCTCGTCAAAAAAAGCCCGGCCAAAGCCGGGCTTTTTTTGTATCAGGCGGCGTCGCTGGAGGAGCGTTCGGCCTTCTTGCGGTCATGCGGGTTGAGGTGGCGTTTGCGGATGCGCACGGCCGAGGGGGTGACTTCGACCAGCTCGTCATCCTCGATATAGGCAATTGCCTGTTCCAGCGA
>DATJHR010000197.1:0-25048 GCA_035493735.1 Acidocella sp. | reverse complement strand
GCGGCGCGTTGGGGCGGTTCGCCGTCGCCCCAGGTTGAAATGATGGCGATGATCGTGCCGGCCTCCTTCAGGCTCTGCACGTCGGCATCGGCCACATCCTGCACGCGCACGGCAAAGCCGAGCTTGGCCGCGTCCTGCTTGGCCTTGGCGGCCAAGGCCTCGGAATTTCCCGATTCGGTTGCGTACAGCACGAGCAGTTTCGGCTTTGGCCCGGTCGCGGGGGGCGCGGCCGGCTGTTTGCCGTCCGCGGCGTCCAGCCCGGCCAGGAAACCTGCAAGCCAAGCGCGCTGCACCGCCGACGAGGCGCTGATAACCTGGTCGAGGGCGACGATCTGCTCGGGGGCGAAGGGCGCTGTATGGGGAAGCGCGATCAGTTTGGACATGTGCGGCAACCTTGGCGAAGGAAAAGGGTTCAGCTCTGTTTTTGGTCGGGGAGCCAACAGCGTTCCGCGACGAGGGTCTCGATTCGCTGGGCAACTTCCGGCATGCTCAGGCCCTCGGCATGCCAGCCTTGCCGCAGTGCCGCGACTTCGCTCACCCGCTCGCCCCAGTCGGGGCCGAAGCTGGCCGCGAGCGTGCGGCGGACGATGCCAGCCAGCCCGGGGGCCGTGCCGTTGGTGGAGACGGTCAGCAGCAGGTCGCCCCGGCGCACCTCCGCCACCGAATGAAAATCGCAATAATCCGGCACGTCCTCGACATTCACCAGCACGCGCAGGCGGCGGGCGAGGGTGGCAAGTTCGGCCGCGCGCGCCGGCGCGACATCGACGATCCAGAGAACATGCAACGCCTGCAGCGCCGCCTCGTCCGGCAGGGCGGGGCGAAGGAAAGCGCCGGCCTCGGCGGCGAGTTCGGCGCTCGGGGCATCGGCGAACAACAAGGCCTCCGCCGCACCGCCCTGGCGCAGGGCGCGCAGCCGGCGCAGCGCCAGGGAACCATTCCCGGCGACGGCAAGCTTTACGAAACGGGGATCGAGGGCCAGAGGGATCATGGCCTTTAAGAAAAGGATTTTTCCTAACAGATCAACATTCTTCGAAAAATAAAGAAATTTTTCTTCTTTTTGCGGCGCCGAAGAAATGCCGTTTCCTTTTTCGGCCCTCATTCAAAAGCGTGGCGTTATCTCTATAATTTTGGTGTGGTTTCGAATCGGCGCAAAAACTTACACGGCGAGTTCGGACGGCAGTTCCATGGCAAACACGGTGCCGCCTGGCCCGGTCTGGGTCAGCTGCAGCTCGCCGCCATGGGCGCGTACCAGGTCGCGGGCGATGGTCAGGCCAAGCCCCGTGCTGCCGTGGCGCCCGGAGCTGGTGAACGGCTTGAAAAGATTGTCCTGCACGCGCTGCGGCAGGCCGGGCCCATTATCCATGATGTTCAGCCGCGTCGTGCCGTTGTCCCCGGTGACGGAGATGGTGACATGGTCAGCCCCGGCCTCGATGGCGTTGCGCATCAGATTCACCAGCACGCGGTAGATCTGCTCCCGGTCCAGCGCCAGCACCAGCGTGGCGGGCACGTTGTTTTCGATGGTCACGCCGGTTTCGTCGGGGCGGAGCGCCGATGCGGTCTCGTCAATCAGGTCGCGCAGCACCACTGAGGAGCGGATGATCGCGGGCGGGCCCTCGCGGGCGAAGTCGACGGTGCGGCTGACCAACTGGGCGGCGCGCTCGACCGCGGGAATCAGCGTGCGCGCGGCGCGCTGGGTGGTGGGATCCTCGGTTGCCTGCAGCCGGTCCGCCACCAGCAGAGCTGAGCTGAGAATGTTGCGCAGGTCATGGCTGATCTTGGCCACCGCGGTGCCCACCGCGGCGAGCCGCGCGTTGCGCCACAAGGCCGCGCGCATGTCGTCCTGCAGCAATTTCAGCTCGCCTGCGGCGCGGGAAATTTCATCCTCACCCCGGCCCGCGAGCCAAATGAGGTCGTCCTGTTCGGTCTGTTCCGGGGCATGCCGGAAGCCGACAATGCTTGCGGTGAGAATCCGCATCGGCCGCACCAGCA
Organism: Acidocella sp.; assembly: GCA_035493735.1. GTDB lineage: Bacteria > Pseudomonadota > Alphaproteobacteria > Acetobacterales > Acetobacteraceae > Acidocella. The sequence goes on along the minus strand of DATJHR010000197.1, from coordinate 23,059 downwards.
GCCGGTCGAGCGCGGCGTAAACCAGAGAGCCGGTCACCAGCGCGATGACCAGCGAAAGGATTAGAATATGGGCGGCATAGCTGCGCAAGTGCCGTGCCAGCTCCGCGCCGCTCACGATAATATTGAGCATCGCCTTGTTTTGCAGCGGACTCGCGGCGATGACCTGGAGCCATTTCGGCCCCAGCCCCAGCACCGCCTGTTCGGCCCGCCAGATGCTGGTGACCAGCGGCTCGTTCGCCAGGTTGATGGTCAGGTCCGGCGGCGGCAAGGGGCGGTCCTGGCGCATCACCACGATCAGCCGTCCCGGCTCGGCCAGCCTGATAGAGGTTGTATCCGAGAGTTTCAGCAGGGCATCCTCGGTCTTCAGGTCCAGCGCGCCGGCGGCGACCGCCGCGGGAAACGCCGCCAGATGCGCTTGCGTCACGTGCTGCCACAGCCAGGCTTGGCGGTCCCGGCCCAGGCTGGGCATGAGGATCAGGATTTCCACCAGCAGGATGATGCCGACGGTGAGGCACAGGACTCGCGCGGAAAGGCTGCGGCCGAAAAGTGTGCGTCGGACATTGCGGAGAGGGCTCATCGGCTGTGAACGTCACGCCGCCGTGAGGCGAGCGGCGGCGTCCCGGCCGGCGGCGAACAGATTGTCGAGGAAGCCGCGTTCCACATTCATTTTCGAGGTCAGGGGATGTTGCGAGAGCGCCGCGTCAGCGGAAATGTCCAGCAGGCGCGTGTGCCGCGGCAGGAGCGCGAGCTCGGCGTCGAGCGGCGCCTGGAAGGCGATTTCATGCAGGCGGTGCAAGATATCCGCAGTGCTGCTCGGGACGCCTCGGCGCGCCCGCGGCTGGGCGCGGATCAGCACCAGGCGGTCCGGGGCCGGGGTGAGCACGGGCGCCAAGGGCGGGTTGCAGGAATAGCCGCCATCCCAATAGGCGCGACCGCCAATGGTCACCGTGGGAAACATCATGGGAATGCAGGCCGAGGCCAGCAGCGCATCGACGCTGATCTCGGCATTTTCGAATACCCGCGCCTGGCCGGATTCGACATCGGTCGCGCCAATGTAGAGCCGCGGCGCCGAGGCGTCACGGATGGCGTCGAGATCGAGCAGGTCGGCCAGCAAAGGGGCTAAGGGATTCTGCCCGAACGGGTTGAGTTGGCCGGGCGTGAACAGGCGCAGCGCGTTGGTGATGCCCGCCCAGGCCATGTCGTTGCCGAGCCCGCCCCACATCCAGTCAAGGGCATTGTTTAGATTGCTGAAAATATGGGCGTCGGCGACACGTTGCCAGAGCTGTGTCACCGCCGCGCGGGCGCCATTCTGGCCGTTGTGAACATAGCCTTGCACCGCCATGGCCGCGATCAACGCGCCGGATGAGACGCCGGTGACCGCTGAGAAGGTCAAGCCGTCTTCCAGCAGCCGGTCGAGCGCGCCCCAGGTGAACGCGCCATGCGCGCCACCGCCCTGGAGAGCAAGAACGTTGCGTGGCCCAGTTGGTGTGAAGAAAGGCATGGCTTCAGGCTGCATGTTACCGTGAGGCAGGGCAATATCCTGCGAGCCTTAGCGGCTCACTATCTCGGGCGTGTGGCGAAATTTACATGTGAAATGAATGGGACGGAAGAGGGGGCAAGCAGGAGGCAAGGGATCTGCCGCGCCGAGGACAGCTTGCGCGCTCACCACAAGCCGTCATTACTTTGCATTGACGGCTGAGCTGCGGCGCTTCTATATGCGCCCCACAGTAAGGCTGAATCGGGGACGGTTCGGCGCGTTACGTTTTATTTTGTTTTTTCGCCGGAGTTCATATCGTGAAACGGACCTATCAACCTTCCAAACTCGTCCGCAAGCGCCGGCATGGTTTTCGCGCCCGCATGGCCACGGTTGGCGGCCGCAAGGTGATCGCCAACCGCCGTGCCAAGGGACGCGCCAAACTCTCTGCCTGATCCTGGCATCCGCGCGGTTCGAGACCTCGTCATGACCGCAAAAACTCCCCCGGAGACCTTTCGGCGCCGTGCGGAGTTTTTGCGGCTGGCCGCGCGAGGGCGTAAGCTCAGCCGTCCAGGTTTTTTGATGCAGGCGCTCATCCAGCCGGGCGAGGCGCCGGTACGCGTAGGCTATACCGCGACCAAGAAAATCGGCAACGCGGTGGTGCGCAACCGGGCCCGTCGCCGCTTGCGTGAGGCGGTGCGGCTCACTTTGGCGGAGCGGCCGGTCTGCGGCGTCGAGCTGGTCCTGGTCTGCCGCAAGGAGACCGCGACGTTGCCGTTTGCCACGCTTTGCGCCAGCCTTGAGTCGGCATTGGACGAATTGCGCAAATGAGCCCGGCAGCGACAGTCCTGACCGGTGCGATCCGCGTCTATCAGCTGACGCTGCGGCCCGTGATCGGCGCCAATTGTCGGTTCTATCCGTCTTGCAGCGCTTATGCGTGCGAGGCGATTTCCAAGCATGGCGCCGGGCGCGGCGCGCTGCTAGCCGGAAGACGGATTTTACGCTGCCATCCCTGGCATCCGGGCGGTTTTGACCCGGTGCCCCCGCTCAAGGATTCGTAAAGCCCCATGGACCAAAAGCGTCTGATGCTCGCCATCGCCCTGTCACTCGGCATTTTGCTGGTGTTTCAGTTCGCGGTCGAACGTTTCCTGCCGCATCCTCCGCCCCGCCCGACGCCCGCGTTGGTGCAGCAGGCGAACAATGCCGGCACGCCGCAAGCTGGGGCGGCAAGCGCGCCCGCCGCCGCGGCGACGGCGCCGACGGGGCCGCGCCTGGCGGTCAACGCGCCGAAAATCTCCGGCAGCATCGGCCTGACCGGCGCGATGTTCGATGATGTCGTGCTCAAGGACTACCATCAGACCATCGCCAAGGATTCGCCGTTGGTGCAGCTGCTGGGCCGCCGCGGCAGCGCCAAGCCCTCTTACGCGCAATTTGGTTGGACGCCGGTCGGCAACATCAAGGTTCCAACCGATTCGACGGTTTGGACCCCCTCGGCCAACGAACTCACCCCGCAAAGCCCGGTGACGCTGAGCTGGGATAATGGCGCGGGCTTGACCTTCCAACTGCTGGTCTCGGTCGACGACAATTACATGTTCACGGTGCGCCAGCAGGTGATCAACCATACCGGCGCGCCGGTGCAGCTGTTCCCCTGGTCTCGCGTGGTGCGCGACTACAAGCCCGAGGAGGAGAGCTCCTATATCCTCTATGAAGGCCCGCTCGGCGTGTTCAACAACACGTTGCACCAGAAATCCTATAACTCGATCAAGTCCGATGGGGAGCACAGCGCCAACGGCCAGGCCTTCGCGGAGACCAGCCCCGGCGGCTGGATCGGCATTACCGACAAATATTGGCTGACGGCGCTGGCGCCGGCGCAACACACGCAGCTGACCGGCTCGATGAGCTATGGCACCGTCACCGATGGTGATGGCAGCGCCTACCAGACCTCGTTCATCACCGCAGCACCGCTCACCGTTGCGCCCGGCGCCACGGGCAGCCTGCAGACGCATCTGTTCACGGGCGCCAAGGTGGTGAAGCTGCTGGATGCGTATGGGCGCGAATATCATATCCCGAGCTTCGATAAGGCGGTGGATTTCGGCTATCTGTACTTCATCACCAAGCCGATCTTCTTCTGCCTCGATTGGCTGAACTCGTTGACCGGCAATTTCGGCCTGGCGATTCTCATCTTCACCGTCGGCGTGAAGCTGCTGTTCTTCCCGCTCGCCAGCTACTCCTACCGTTCGATGGGGCGGATGAAGCTGGTGCAGCCGAAGATCCAGGCGATCCGCGAGCGGCTGAAGGATGATCCGGCGAAGCAGCAGCAGGAGATCATGGCGCTGTACAAGACCGAGAAGATCAACCCGGCGTCCGGCTGCCTGCCGATGCTGGTGCAGATCCCGGTCTTCTTCTCGCTCTACAAAGTGATCTTCACCACCATCGAGATGCGCCAGGCGCCGTTCTATGGCTGGATCCATGACCTCTCGGTGCCGGACCCGACCAATATCTTCAACCTGTTCGGGCTGGTCCCCTTCGACCCGACGATGATCAGCCCGCTGCTGCATGTGGGCGCTCTGCCGATCATCATGGGCATCACGATGTACCTGCAGCAGAAGCTGAATCCGGCGCCGCCGGACCCGGTGCAGGCGCGCATGTTCCAGTTCATGCCGATCATCTTCACTTTCGTGCTGGCGCGCTCGCCGGCCGGCCTGGTGCTGTACTGGGCCTGGAACAACCTTCTCTCGGTGGGACAACAATGGCTGATCATGCGCCAGGCGGGGGCCAAGCCGCAGCCGGCTCTGGCCAAGGCCAAGAGCTGAATTTCAGGGCTGACGCGTTCAGCCCTGAGCAGCTCGAATCCGGCCGGAAGCTCTTCGCGGGGTCTTGCGACTTTTTCTATGCCGCGCAGGCTCTGGATCACCTCCCGGAGCCGCGTGGCGAGGAAATCGCCTTCGCGGGCCGGTCCAACGTCGGTAAATCCTCTCTGTTGAATGCGCTCACCGGCCGCAAGGCGCTGGCGCGTGTGTCGCACCAGCCGGGGCGCACGCGGCAGCTGAATTTTTTTCAGCTTGAAGCGGCCCCGATCGTGCTCGTGGACATGCCGGGCTATGGTTATGCCGAGGCGCCGCTGGCCATCAAGCGCGACTGGCAGGGGCTGATGCTCGATTATCTGCGCGGTCGCCCGAATCTGCGCCGCGTCTTGCTGCTGCTCGACTCGCGGGTGGAGATCAAGAAGTCTGACCTGACGGTGCTGGAGCTGCTCGACCAGTCGGCGGTTTCCTATCAGATCGTGCTGACCAAGGCCGATGCGGTGAAAAAGACCGCCTTGACGCGCAAGCAGGAGGCGGTAAGGGCTCTGGCCGCCTCGCATCCGGCGGCGCTGAACGAGGTTATCACCACCTCGAGTGAAACCGGGTTCGGCATTGATGAGTTGCGCGCCAGCATCGCCGCCTTCGCCTGAGGAGGCGGGGCGCTTGAAGAAGGGGTCAGGTTCGTGAGCAGCATCATTACCGCCGCGCAGGAAGCGCATATCGTCGCCCGCGCGCTGCCTTATTTGCGTCGCTATGCCGGCGCCACGATCGTGGTGAAATATGGCGGCCACGCCATGGGGCAGGAAACGCTCGCCGTCGAATTCGGCCAAGACATCGCCCTGCTCAAGCAGGTGGGCATCAATCCGGTCGTGGTGCATGGCGGTGGGCCGCAGATCAACGCCATGCTGGAGCGGCTGGAGATCAAGTCCAATTTCATCGACGGGCTGCGCGTCACCGATGGGGCGATGGTCGAGGTGGTGGAGATGGTCCTGGCCGGCACCGTGAACAAGCAGGTGGCGGGGCTGATCAACCGCGCCGGCGCGCTGGCGGTGGGCATTTCCGGCAAGGATGGGGGGCTGATCCGGGCGCGCAAGCTGCGCCGGACCAAGAAAGACCTCGATTCGAACATTGAGCAGGTGCTCGATCTCGGCTTTGTCGGGGAACCCGGCTTCGTCGACACCCGCGTGATCCATGCCCTGACCGGGGCCGGGTTGATCCCTGTGATCGCCCCGGTCGGGACGGGCGAGGATGGCGAGACCTATAACATCAATGCCGACACCGCGGCCGGCGCCATTGCCGGCGCGCTAAACGCGACTCGCCTGCTGATGCTGACCGACGTGCCCGGCGTGCTGAACCGGCAGAAGCAGTTGATGCCGGACCTGAGCCTGGCGCAGATCCATGAACTGATCGCCGATGGCACGATTTCCGGCGGCATGATCCCGAAGGTGGAAACCTGCATGGACGCCGTCACACAAGGGGTGAAGGGCGCCACCATTCTGGATGGCCGCGTGCCGCACGCGCTGCTGCTGGAATTGTTCACCGAAGGCGGCATCGGCACGATGATTCACAAATGACCGGGACGATCACGCTCTATCACAACCCGAATTGCGGCACGTCGCGCAACGTGCTGGCGGCGTTGCGGGAGGCCGGGATCGAGCCGCGGGTCGTGCCCTACATGAAAGAGCCGCTAACGCGGGACGAGTTGGCCGCCTTGGCGGCCGCCGGCCCCGGCGCGCGCGGCCTGCTGCGCGAGAAAGAACGACTCGCCACCGAGCTTGGCCTGACGGAACCGGCGGTCAGCGATGCGGAAATTCTCGCCGCGATTGCCGCACACCCGGTGCTGTTCAACCGCCCTGTGGTGGCGACGGAAAACCGGGCTTTCGTGTGCCGTCCGGCGGCGCGGTTGGGGGAGTTTTTGAAGAAGTAAGAAGGCTTCTTTTTTGAAAAAAAGAAGCAAAAAACTTTTTTGAAACTGGGCCTGGGGCGATGAAACCAGCACGGCCCAGTTTAAAAAGTTTTTGCGCCGCTTTTTTCAAAAAGCGGCCACTTCCCTTAATCCTTTAAAACAGCGAGAGCTGCGTGCTTGGCGCTGCCTGCGGCACGCGGAACTGCGTGGCGTCCAATTGCGGTGGCGGCCCATCCAGCCTGAACTGCCGCGCGGCGCGGGCAAAGCGCTGTTGCAGCAGCTCCGCGAACGGACCGGTGCCGGTGAAGCGGGCGCCGAATGCCGGATCGTTCAGCCGGCCGGCGCGGCTTTGGCGGATCAGGCTCAGCACATGGTTCGCGCGTTCCGGCAGATGGGTGTGCAGCCAGTCCGCGAACAAGGGGCCGAGTTCCAGGGGCAGGCGCAGCAATTGCATGTGGGCATTGATTGCTCCGGCCCGGGACGCGGCTTCCAGAATGCTCTCCAGCTCCGCATCGTTCACGCCTGGGATCATCGGCGCCGCCATGACCCCCGTTGGGATTCCGGCATTTATGAGCGCCGTGACCGTTGCCAGGCGGCGGGCAGGGGCGGCGGCGCGCGGTTCCATGGTCCGCGCCAGGGCCGGATCGAGCGTGGTGATGGAAAGGTGGACGCGCACCAGGTTTTTCGCCGCCATGCGTGCGAGAAGCTCGAGATCGCGCAGTACGCCGGCAGATTTCGTGACGATGCTGACCGGATGGTTGAAGCGTTCCAGCACCTCCAGGATCCCGCGTGTCAGCCCGAGCGTGCGCTCAACCGGCTGGTAAGGGTCGGTGTTCGTGCCGAGCGCGAGCACTGCCGGCCGGTAGCGGGGCTTTGACAATTCCGCCTCCAGCAGCCGCGCCGCCTCCGGTTTGAAGACGATCTTCGTCTCGAAATCGAGGCCGGGCGACAGGCCGAGATAGGCATGGCTGGGGCGGGCGAAGCAGTAGATGCAGCCATGTTCGCAGCCGCGATAGGGGTTGATGCTGCGGTCGAAGCCGATGTCGGGGCTGTCGTTGTGGGCGATGATGCCGCGCGTTGCGTCGCGCATCAGGGTGGTTTGCGGGCGCCGTGACGCCTCCTCCGCCAGGTCCCAGCCATCGTCGAACGGTTCCAGGTGCGCACGCTCGAAACGGTTGGCCGGATTTTGCACCGTGCCGCGGCCTTTCAAAGCGCCGTTGCGGACGCCGTCGGCCAAATGCACGCGGCTTACCGCGCCCATGGTGCCGCTCTTGTGTTTTGTCTTTGTTCTCCGAGCATGAAAATCATTTCACTTACCAAAGGACCTCAACAGACAAGAACAAACTAAGAACAAAATGCCGTCCGACGCAAGCTTTGTTTTGCTCCCCGGACCTCAGTGACGGCGTCGTTCACGATAAACTGGCCGTCCGTTTCTTGGTTTTTGCCAAATTAAATGCAACCACTGCGGGAAAAAAGGTGCTGGCGTGTGCGCCGGGCAGCCAAGCGGAACAAGCGGAAACTTGACCGAAATGGTTATAAAAAGTGAAAAAATATTACTAAAAATTTAGCCGTTTTTGGCTGCGTAGGTCAACGAATGCGGCTCTGCGCACCAGAGACTAAGGCATGAGCGTGAGGCAAGGCGTCTCTCCGCATCGCGCAAGACCGTTGCTGTCGGTTAACGGATTACCTTTATATTTGATTGTTAAGGCGCAACCTACGAAAGTTGCGGCCGGCTTATGCACGCTTAACGGGAAATGGCCGCGTTGAGTTACCGCGATCGATTTTTGTCTCGGGCCGGCTTCGTCGCGCGGGCTTATTCCGAGGTTCATCCTTTGTTCGTAGGGAAAACGATCGTTTCACTTTCGTAATTTCTTGCGGGCAGGGCTGGCGCAGCGACCGCCATGCTGGAACATGGGCTGGAAACCGGAGCCTTGGTTGCTGCGATAGAGGGGAGGTTGGCCCGTGCTGTTTCAGCGGCGCAGGCCAAAAATCATGGCGCCGCTTTTGTTCAAAAAGCGGCCGCCTTCCTTTCGATCGGATCACCTGGTGATCTCGATCAAACCATCCGGCTTCAGGGGTTCAGATGCTCTTTCAGGCGCGGCATCAGCTCGACCAGGTTGCAGGGCTTGTGCCGCGAATCCAGCTGGTAGAGCAGGATGCCATCCCAGCCATCTTTCACCGCCCCGGTGCTGCCCGGCAGGGCGAACAGGTAGGTGCCGTTCGCGACCCCGCCCAGGGCGCGGGACTGCATCGTCGAGGTGCCGATCTTTTGGAAGGAGAGCATACGGAACAGCTCGCCGAAGCCTTCGATGGTCTTGTCGAGCACGCGCCCGAACGCTTCCGGCGTCACGTCCCGTCCGGTCACGCCGGTCCCACCCGTGGTGATCACCACGTCGATCTTCGGGTCAGCGATCCACTGGCGGAGCTGTGCCTCGATGGCGTCCGCATCGTCGCGGATGATGGTCCTGGCGGCCAGAAGATGGCCGGCCTGGGTGAGGCGCTCGGCGAGCGCGTCACCGGAGGTATCATTGGCGGCAGTACGAGTGTCGGAAATGGTCGCCACCGCGATGTTTACCGGCAAGAATTTCGCCGTGTCGTCGATCCTATGCATGAAGGTCAATTGGCAGAGGCGACGTCCGTGTTCAAGTTAAGGCGCGGGAAATTGCCTTGGGCCAGGGCGTCCAGGCTGGTCGGCGTCAGTCCGATTTCCTTGGCGTAGAGCCAGCTATCGGCCAGAACCTGTTTCACGAAGCGGCGGGTCTGGTCGGTCGGGATCGATTCGATGAACATCAGCGGGTCGCTATTGACCCTGATACGCTCGTACCAGGCGGAGGCCGCCCCCGGACCGGCATTATAGCTCGCCAGCACCGCCAGCAGATTGTCGTCGATCCCCGGCTGTTCGCCGAGGTAACGAACATAGGCTTGGCCCAGCGCCAGATTGTCCGCGGGATTGGTGACGGACCCGCGTAGCCCCTCTTGCTGACGGATATAGCGCGCGGTCGCCGGCATCAGCTGCATCAGGCCGCGCGCGCCGACCGGCGATGTGGCCTGAGGATTGAACCCGGATTCGGTGCGGGTGAGGGCATAGACCAGCGCCGGATCGATGGTGAAGCCCCCGGCCGGGTCCAAAGCCGGCATCGGCAGGCTGGCGCCGGCGATTTCATTGTCCGGGTTCGGCAGTTCGCTGGCGAGGGCCACGGTGACCCCCACCAGCCCCGCACGAGCGGCCACCGCCATCACCGAGCGCCCGAAAGCCGGATCGTCCTTGATCTGTGGCCAGAGTGCGCGCAGCGCCAGCGCGGCTTGATGGCGCTGGCCCACTTGCAGCAAGGCGAAGGCAAGATGGCCCTGCGGCGTGGCGTCGACGGCGATGACATCGGCTTCGGTCAGCGTCGCGGCAATACCGGTCGGTCCAAAGCCCTGACCGAGCAGGCGCCCGGCCAGCAGCCCATAGAACGTCGCCCCTGTACTGGCCGCCTGTTGCAGCCAGTTCAGGTAAGCTTCCGGCCGATCCCGCCGCAACGCCGCGCGAGCCGCCCAGAACGCGCTGGCGGCGCGGTCATCGCCGGAAATGTCGGACATGGTGGCGGTCTGGGTAAACACCGTGGCGGCTTCGCCCAGCGCCCCGGCTTTCCAATCGGCCAACCCATAGTCAAAGCGGCGGCGCCAAGCCGCGTCGTCCGATCCGAGGGGCGGGGGTGTTGCGGCTCCTGTGGTCGTCACCTGATCGGGCAGGAAGGCCACGTGCGGCGCCGGCGGCAGGTCGCGCCAGGGCATTTTATGGTGCATCAGCGCATAAATCGCCGGCGCGTCCGGCTGGTTACTGTAACGCGCGTACCAACGTTTCAGCTCCTCGGCCGAGCTGATATAGTTGTTGCTCAGATAGCGCGCCGCCAGCACCGGGCCGAGCAGGAGTGGGTCGCTCAGGCGGCTGATCAGTCTATCGGCTTCTGCATAGCTTCCGGCATTTTGCAGCGTAAGAATTCGTTTATATGTCGTGATGGCGCTGGGTGGCAGCGGTTCGGGCAGCACGACTTCCACGTCGGGCGACGGGGCATTGCGGGGAACCGCATAAGCAAATTGGTCCCCACGCGCGGCGCTACGCGTCGTTGACGGGGGAGGGGTTGGTCCCGGGCCTCGTCCCATATCGGGGGACTTCGCCTGGGCGCTCGTGCTATCCACGAGGCCGAGTACGAAAACGGACGCCGTGGCCAAAGCCAGGGCGGTGACGTTTAGGCGGGAGAGCATGGAATGAGCTCCTCGCATAGCTAACGTCCGTACACAGCAAAACTGTGAGATGCAAGTCTCCTCTGTGAGACTTGTCTAAATAATGAGGCGAACGGCGGTGGTTTCCCGCGTTATTACGACGGCGGGTGATCACAAAGACGTGATATCCGCGGGGTGATCGGCGGTTTCCCACCATTCGCGCAGCGCCAGAAGGTCATGCCAAGCCTGTGCCTTTGCGGCCGGCATGCGCAGCAAATAGGCCGGATGAAGGGTCGGCAACGCTGGCAAAGGCGTGTCCAGCCCGTCGATGCTCACCTGCCGCCAGGTGCCGCGCAGCCGGCCGATGCCCAAATCCCGCTCCGGCGGCGCCAGCAGTGCTCTTGCCGCCACCGCGCCCAGCAGCAGCAGCCCGCGCGGGCGGATGAGGGCGATTTGGCGGTGCAGGAAGGGCAGGCAGAGGGCGATTTCGGCGTCCGTCGGCGCGCGATTGCCGGGCGGCCGCCAGGGGACCACATTGGCGATTCGGGTGGTGCGCCGGTCCAGGCCAATGCTGCCCAGCATGCGGTCAAGCAACTGCCCGGCCGGGCCGACAAAGGGCTTGCCTGCTCGGTCTTCCTCCCCGCCTGGCGCCTCGCCGATCACCATCAGCCGGGCATCGGGGGCACCGTCGGCAAACACCAGCTGCGTGGCCGTGTCGCGCAGTGCGCAGCCGGTGAAGGAAGCCATGGCCGCCCGCAGGGCTTCCAGGTCCTGGCATGCCGCCGCGATTTTTGCCGCGTCGTCGGGAGCGGCGGGCAAGGCCGGGGCACGTGCGCGTGGCGGCGCTGCCACCGGGGCGGGCGGCTTTTCGGCGGCCGATGGTGCCACAGGCGCCGCCGGTGCCGCCTGACGGCGGTCCTGCGGTGCCTCCAGCAGCGCTTCATCCGCGCCCCACTCGCATTGCAGGCGCAGCGCCTCGGTCAGGTCGATGTCCGCTTCACTCATTCCGCCGTACCTTTACGCACAACACGGGTATTACCTATACGACGCAAAACAGCCAGGAGGCGTAATTTGTCTGAACAGCTCGCGCCCCGCGAGGCGATGGAATTTGACGTGCTGGTGGTCGGCGCCGGCCCAGCCGGCCTGGCTGCTTCGATCCGGCTGAAGCAGATCAACCCCGATATCTCCGTCTGTGTGGTGGAAAAGGGCGGCGAGGTCGGTGCGCATATCCTCTCCGGGGCGGTTCTGGAACCGCGCGCGCTCACAGAACTGTTCCCCGAGTGCGACCCGGCGACGATCCCGCTCGCGACTCCGGTGACGGAAGACCGTTTCCTGTTTCTGACGGCGAAAAAATCCCACCAACTGCCGACGCCGCCGCAGATGCATAACGCGGGCAACTACATCGTTTCCCTCGGCAATGTGGTGCGCTGGCTGGGCCAGCAGGCGGAAGAGGCGGGCGTGGAAATCTATCCCGGTTTCGCTGCCGCCGAATTGCTGGTGGAGGAGGGGCGCATTGTCGGTGTCGCCACCGGTGATATGGGCATCGGCAAGAATGGTCAGCCGACCGCGAATTACCAGCGCGGCATGGAATTGCGCGCCACCTATACGATTTTTGCGGAAGGCTGCCGCGGCTCGCTGTCGAAACAGCTGATGCAGCGCTTCGCGCTGAACGCGCATAATGATCCGCAGACCTACGGCCTCGGCATCAAGGAATTGTGGGAGGTACGGCCGGAAAACTTTCGCAAGGGGCTGGCGATGCACAGCATCGGCTGGCCGTTGCGGCCCGACACTTACGGCGGATCATTTCTCTATCACTTCGCAGACAACCTCGTCGCCTATGGCTTCGTCGTCGGGCTGGACTACCGGAATCCGTATCTCTCTCCGTTCCAGGAGATGCAGCGTTTCAAGACGCACCCCGCCATCGCCCCGGTCTTCGAGGGCGGCAAGCGAATTTCCTATGGCGCCCGCGCGCTGAATGAAGGCGGGCTGCAATCGCTGCCGAAACTCACCTTTCCCGGTGGCGTGCTGATCGGCTGTGCCGCCGGCACGCTGAACGTGCCGAAAATCAAGGGCACCCACACGGCGATGAAATCCGGCATGGTCGCGGCTGAAGCTATCGCCGCCGCCTTGGGCTCCGGCAAACCCGCCGAGGTTACTGCCTATGCCGACATGCTGCGCGCAAGCTGGGTCTGGCCGGAACTGCACGAGGTGCGCAACATCCGCCCCGGCTTTGCCAAATTCGGCCTCTATGGCGGCCTGGTGAACGCCGCGCTCGACACCTATGTGTTCCGCGGCAAGGCGCCCTGGACGCTGCATAATCACAGCGACCATGAAACGCTGCGCAAGGCCCGTGACGCGACGCCGATCGATTATCCGAAACCAGATAACAAGCTGACCTTCGACCGCCTCTCCTCTGTGTTCCTGTCCAACACCAATCACGAGGAGGACCAGCCGGCGCATCTGGTGCTGCGCGATCCGGCCAAGGCGATCAGCGTCAATTGGCATGAATATCGCAGCCCCGAGACCCGTTATTGCCCGGCGGGGGTTTATGAAATCACCGGCGCTGAGCAGGGGAATCCGCAATTGCAGATCAACGCGCAGAACTGCGTGCACTGCAAGACTTGCGACATTAAGGACCCAACGCAGAATATCGATTGGGTGGTGCCGGAAGGGGCGGGCGGGCCGAACTATCCTGGTGGGATGTAAGTAAGTGAAGAAAGGGCCGCTTTTTGAAAAAAGCGGCGCAAAAACTTTTGTTTGTTTGGGCCCGCGGCGGTGAAGCCAGCACAGCCCAGCGTAAAAAAAAGTTTTTTGCTTCTTTTTTTCAAAAAAGAAGCCCTTTCTTACTCGGCGACCCGGCGATTGGAATTTTGTGAAAGCGGTGGGACATGACATTGCGCATTGGCATTGCCGGCATCTCCGGCAGGATGGGGCGGCTTCTGGCCGAGGAGGCGGCCCGGCTCGCGATGCTGTCGGGCGGCACCAGCCGGTCAGGCACCGGGCCGGACGGTGTGACTTTGCAGCCCGACCTCGCGGCGCTGGCGGGCGTGTCTGATATTATCATCGATTTTACCCATGCCAGCACGGTGGTGCCGCATGCCGCGGCGCTGGCGGCGTCCGGCAAAGCCTGGGTGCTTGGCACCACCGGCTTTGACGCGGCCGCCACTGAGGCCATCGCCGCGGCCGCAAAAAAAATCCCCGTTATCGCTGCGCCGAATTACTGCACCGGCGTTAATATCGCTTTCGCCATGGCTGAGCGCCTTGGCGCGGCTCTGCCGGCGGATGCCTATGACGCGGAGATCCTGGAAATGCATCACCGCCAGAAGGTGGATGCGCCGTCCGGCACCGCGCTTGGCCTGGGCCGCGCCGTGGCTGCGGGGCGCGGCGTCAAGCTCGAGGAGGTCATGGTTAGCGGCCGCCATGGCCATACCGGGGCGCGCAAGGATGGGGAGATCGGCTTTGCGACGCTGCGCGGCGGGCAGATTGTCGGCAGCCACACGCTTTCTTTCACCACCGGGTCGGAGCAGATTTCGCTTACCCATCATGCGTTGGATCGCCGCGTTTTCGCGACCGGCGCGGTGCGTGCCGCGCTTTGGCTGCATGGTAAGCAACCCGGCCTTTACACCATGCGCGACGTGCTGGGCTTCTGAGGCTTGACCCCAACTCGCAGATACGCCATCGGACAGCGCCGATAATAAGGGATATTCTGGATGCGCGACAAAGGCGAGTTTCTGTTTACTTCCGAATCCGTCTCGGAAGGCCACCCGGATAAGGTTGCCGACCGGATTTCGGATACCGTGGTTGACGCCTACCTGGCCGCCGACCCCTATGCCCGTGTGGCCTGTGAAACGCTGGTGACCACCAACCGCATCGTGCTGGCGGGTGAAACGCGTGGTCCGGATACCATCACGCCGGAATATCTGGCGCACCTGGCGCGCCTGGCGGTGCATGATATCGGCTACGACCAGTCCGGCTTCTCCTGGCGCGACGCGAAGATCGACGTGCATTTGCACGCGCAGTCGGCGGATATCGCCGTGGGCGTGGATGCCGCCGGCAACAAGGACGAGGGCGCGGGCGACCAGGGCATCATGTTCGGTTATGCCTGCACCGAGACCGAAGCGCTGATGCCGGCCCCGATCTACTATTCCCACCTGATCCTGCGCCGCATTTCCGAACTGCGCCGCGCCGCCAACTCCACCGTCCAGGGCCTGCTGCCCGACGCGAAGAGCCAGGTGACGCTGAAATATGTCGACGGCAAGCCGGTCGGCGCCTCCTCGGTGGTTGTCTCGATCCAGCATGAAGAGGGCATGAGCGCGGGGCGGATCAAGGAAATGCTGACCCCGATCGTGAAAGCCGCGCTGCCCCCCGGCTGGATGCCGCCGGCGGACGAGTTCTATGTGAACCCGACCGGCAAGTTCGTCATCGGCGGTCCGGACGGCGATTGCGGCCTGACCGGGCGCAAGATCATCGTCGACACCTATGGCGGTGCGGCCCCCCATGGCGGCGGCGCCTTCTCCGGCAAGGACCCCACGAAGGTTGACCGTTCGGCGGCTTATGTCTGCCGCTACCTCGCCAAGAACGTGGTGGCCGCGGGCCTGGCTGACCGCTGCACGCTGCAGCTCTCCTATGCCATCGGCGTGTCGCAGCCGCTCTCGCTCTATGTCGACCTGCACGGCACCGACAAGGATGTGGATTCGGCGAAGCTGGAGAGGACCCTGCGTCAGCTCGTCAACCTGTCGCCGCGCGGCATTCGCGAGCATCTGCAGATGAATCGCCCGATCTATGCCGTGACCTCGGCTTTCGGTCACTTCGGCCGGACGCCGGACCCCGATCTCGGCACCTTCACCTGGGAAAAGACCGATCTCGTCCCGGCTCTGAAGTCCGCTTTCGGCCGCTGATTTTTGGCTTTCCCGGCGCGGCGGCGTTTTGGCGCCGCCGCGCCTTTTTTATTTGGTTGACCATGACGCTCAAACCGCCCCCTGACCGGCTTTATGGCCGTATGCGTGGCCACAAGCTCCGCCCGCGCCAGGAATGGCTGCTGTCGGAATTTCTGCCGACCTTCTCCTGGCCGGGTGTGCCGTTCGGCTTCACGCCGAAGGAACTCTGGCTCGAAGTGGGCTTTGGCGGCGGCGAGCATGCCGAGGCGCTGGCGGCGCAGAATCCCGAGATCGGGCTGATCGCCGCGGAGGTTTTTGAGAATGGCATCTGCTCGCTGCTCTCCCGCCTGGCGCCGGATGAGACCGCGACACCGGTGCCGCCGCGCAACCTGCGCCTGTTCACCGAGGATGCCCGCCCGCTGTTGCGCAGCCTGAACGATGCCGCGCTCGGCAAACTCTTTTTGATGTTCCCCGACCCGTGGCCGAAATCCCGCCATGCCAAGCGCCGCTTCGTGCATCCGGAGCTGCTGGCCGAGGCGGCGCGGGCGCTGCGCCCGGGGGGCGAATGGCGCATCGCTTCCGATGATCCGACCTATCAGGGATGGACCGACGAGGTGCTGGCCGGGCAGAGTTTGTTTGACATCAGCACCCGGACCATGACCCGCCCCGAGGGTTGGCCGCCGACCCGTTACGAGGCCAAGGCGATCGCTGCTGGACGGCAGCCGATTTATTGGTCGCTGACGCGGCGTTAAACTGGGCCCGCGGCGGTGAAACCAGCACAGCCCAAATTAACAAAGTTTTTTTGCTACTTTTTGTTCACAAAAAGTAGCGCTTCCTTCCTGCTTTAGACTTTCTCTTCGTCTTCTTCCTCAAGCCCGAACTGTTGGGCTTCCTCGTCATATTCGAAAATCTCCGCGTAACGCCCCCAGGCGATGACGGTGCGCAAGGTTTCCTCGGCATATTCGGGGGACATATGGTCCTCCAGCTCGTCGCGGAAGCGCACCGCCGAGGCCCGGTGGTTGGGGCGCTGGTCGATCACCTGGCGGATGGCGGCGATCAGCGGCACATGGGCGTGCAACTGTTCGGCAAAGATCTTCTTGCGCTCCTCGGTGTCGGCATCGGCGAAGCGGCGGCCGGTCTCGGTGAGGATCAGGTCGCCTTCTTCCAGCACCGCAAAGCCGAGCAGCCCCAGCGTTTCGCCCAGCGGCAGCAGCTCATCGGCCTCGTATTGCAGCGCCGCTGCCAGCGCCGGTAGGTCAGCCCGCCCGTCATAAGGCGGGTTGCGCAGCGTCTCCATCAGGCCGGCCATCAGGTTGGTGCCGATGGGATGCAGCGGAGTCGCAAAACCGGTGGGGGCGGCGGCCGGCGCGGTTGGCACCTCCGGTATCTTGCGGCGGGTCATGATGCCGTAAATATCGTCCACCATCTGCCGGAAAGCAGGATCGAAGCGGTTGCGCGGATGCGCGAACGGCACTTTCAACTCATGCGCCACCCGGCCGGGATTGGAGGAGAAGACCAGGATGCGGTCGCACATCAGCACCGCTTCCTCGATATTGTGCGTGACGATCAGGATGGATTTGACCGGCAGCTTGTCTTCCATCCAGAGGTCGATGAGGTCGGTGCGCAGCGTTTCCGCGGTGAGCACGTCGAGCGCCGAGAAGGGTTCATCCATGAGCAGGAGGTCCGGATGCACCACCAGCGCCCGTGCCAGGCCGACCCGCTGGCGCATGCCGCCGGAGAGTTCCTTCGGATAGGCCCCGTCATAGCCGCCGAGGCCGATCAGATCGATCGCCGCCTCGCTGCGTTCCTCGCGTTCGGCCCGTTTCACGCCTTGGGCCTCCAGGCCAAGCTCCACATTCTCCTGCACCGTCAGCCAAGGGAACAGCGCGAAGCTTTGGAACACCATGGCGACCCCCGGTGCCGGGCCAGTGAGGGGCACGCCGCGCCACTTCACCTCGCCGGCGGTCGGCTTCAGCAGGCCGGAGACGATGCGTAGCAGAGTCGATTTGCCTGAACCCGAGCGGCCGAGCAGTCCGACGATCTCGCCCGCGTGTAAAGTGAGATCCACATCTTCGAGCACGACGAGGTCCGTGCTCGCGTCCTTATGGTAGGACTGGCGGCAGTTGCGGACGGTGAGCAGCGGCACTTCGGCGGTCTGATCCATGATGCGTTACCCCAGAGTGGTGCGGCGTGTCGCATAGGCGTAGAGTGGACGCCAGAGCAGCCGGTTGAAGATGACGACGAAGCCGGACATCACCACGACGCCGAGCACGATGCGCGGTGTATCCCCGGATGCCGTGGCCTGGGCGATATAGGCGCCGAGGCCCTGTGCCACCAGATTGGTCTTACCCCAGCTTGCCACCTCGGCGACGATCGAAGCGTTCCACGCGCCGCCCGAGGCGGTGATCGCGCCGGTGATGAAATAGGGCAGGATGCCCGGGATCATCACCTTGCGCCACCACAACCAGCCGTGCACGCGAAAATTCGCCGCCGCCTCTTTCATGTCGCCCGGAAAGGCGGCGGCGCCGGCGATGACGTTGAACAAAATGTACCATTGCGTGCCGATCAGCATCAGCGGCGACAGCCAGATGCTGGCATTCACATGGAAGAACACGATCGCCACCACCACAGGCGGGAACAGCAGGTTGGCGGGGAAGGCGGCGAGGAACTGAGCAACCGGTTGGGCGATGCGCGTCGCCTTCGGCCGCAGCCCGATCCATACGCCGATTGGCACCCAGACCAGCGCCGCAATCGCCATCAGCACGATGACGCGGGTCATCGTAAACACGCCCATCAGCATGGCCGTGGCAAGATCGCGCCAATGCAGCGTCGTGGATACGAACCCGACGACCTGCCACCCCGCATAGAGCGCCAGAGCCGCGATCAGCGCGTACCACAGCCCGTCGACCAGCTTTGAGGGTTCGCGATTTTCATCAAGCTGCACAGCCGCGCTGCGCCCGAGCCGAAGCCGGAAGATGTTGCTGACCATGGTGCCGAACGCCTCGCCCAGGCTGCGGAACAGCCGGGTGCGGCGCAGCAATTTCAGCATCCAGGGTTCCGGCGTGCTGGCGCTGGCGGTGGTCTCGAAACGGAATTTATCCGACCAGGCCACCAGCGGGCGAAAGATCAGCTGGTCATAGAGCAGGATGACCACGAGCATTGCTAGGATGGCATAGAAAATCGCTCGCAGGTTGCGCTGCTCCAAGGCGGTCGCGACATAGGAGCCTATTCCGGGGAGGGCGAAAGTGGTGTTGCCGACTGTGACGGCTTCGGAGGCGACCACGAAGAACCAGCCGCCGGACATTGACAGCATCGTGTTCCAGACCAGCCCCGGCATCGCGAAAGGGACGTCGAGCCGCCAGAATTTCTGCCAGGGGGAAAGCCTGAAGCCGCGCGCGGCCTCCTGGAGGTCGGCCGGCAGGGTGGTCAGCGACTGGTAGAAGCTGAAGGCCATGTTCCAGGCCTGGCTCGTGAAAATGACGAAAACCGAGGCGAGTTCCGCGCCCATTTCCTGGCCCGGGAACAGGCCGAGGAAGAAAAGTACGGTGAAGGAGAGGAAGCCGAGGATCGGCACGGATTGCAGGATGTCGAGGATCGGGATCAGCAGCATGCCGGCGCGCCGGCTCTTCGCTGCGAAAGTTGCATAGGTGAAGGTGAAGAGGATCGAGACGAACAAGGCGGCGAACATGCGCGCCGCGGTGCGCAGAGCGTAGCCAGGCAGGTAGGCCGGGTCGAGGTGGATCGGCGTCCCCTGGATCGCTGTGAGCGGTGTCGCAATCGTGTGCCGGCCGACATCGATCACCGCCACCAGAATGCCCATTACCAGGCACATCGCGGCAAAGTCCCAGCGGTTGGGAACGCGCTGCCCGGCCAAGGCGGGAGGAGTAAAATTTTTCATCGTACCGCTGGCGTTTGGGGTGAGTTTCGCCCTCCTCATAGCCATGAGCTATGCAAAAGTCACTTATGCGCGTGGGCTTGTCGTGGCTGAGTGCGCTCCGGATCTGCGGGGCTAACGGACGCCGCGCATAGAAAATAAGCTTCGCCGCGCGCACGCTAACGCGTAGAGATCAACAGATGAAAGCTCCGGCTCTGCTCCATGCCGTGTCCCACGGGATCGGCAAGTTCGGGTATGGCGCTGTCGCCGTCGCGGTCGGCGTCGAAAGTATTGGGGTGCCTTTCCCCGGTGAGACCACGCTGGTCGCCGCCTCGGTCTATGCCGGAGCGACCCATCGGCTGAACATCGTCCTCGTGGTTGCGGCGGCCGCCGCCGGCGCGATTATCGGCGGCAGTATCGCGTTCTGGATTGGGCGGAAGATTGGGTTTCAGCTGCTGCTTCGCTACGGCGCGTACATCTGGATTGATGAGCGGCGGATCAAGCTCGGCCAGTACGTGTTTCTGAAACACGGCGGCAAATTGGTGTTCTTCGGTCGCTTTGTCGCGATTCTCCGCACTCTTGCGGCGCTCCTTGCCGGGGCCAACCAAATGAGGTGGCCGCGCTTCTTCGCGTTCAACGCCGCCGGCGGCATCGTTTGGGCCTCGATCTACGGCTTCGGAGCCTATGGTCTGGGGGAGGAAGTCCAGCGTCTCATCGGCCCGCTCGGCTTTGCGCTCGGCGGTATCGCCCTGCTGTTGATCATCGTTGGCGTGATTTTCATCCGGCGACACGAGCAATCGCTCGAGGCCGAGGCGGAAAAGGCGCTTCCGGGACCCATCGAGCATCAATGAGCCGCCCGAAAAGAACACAGAGGCTGCTTGAGCGCCCGTTTCGACTGCCCCTGCTTCAGGCGCGAACCGTCATCACTTGATCCCTGTCGATCCGAAGCCCCCAACGCCGCGTTGGGTGTCGGAGAGCTCTTCGACCTCGACAGTCGGGTAACGTCGAACATCGGCGATCACAGCCTGCGCGATCCGGTCGCCGTGATTGATCGTGAAGGGGGTTTTGCCAAGGTAATAGAGGCCAGCCATCAGACAGCCTCTATAGTCTTCGTCGACTGTGCCGGGACTATTCGGGATTATAAAACCATGTTTGAGCGAGAGCCCGGAGCGGGGACGTATTTGCATTTCAGCACCGGCGGGAAGTTCGACACAAAAGCCTGTCGAGATTATTTTGAGCTCGCCGTGTTCGAAGGTGATCGGCCCATCTGGGAGGAAGGCTCGCAGGTCCATCCCTGCCGCTCCCGGAGTGGCATAGGCGGGCAAGGGCAGGTCGGTGTTGCCTTCAACACGTTTGAACTTAATCTTTATCATTCCGCAGTCAGTCATGAAAAACCTGTGCTATCCTTTGCGCGAGTTGGTCGGCGACGGCGCGTTTGTCCATCAGCGGCCAGGCTTCGGCTTCAGCGTCAGTGAGGAGCAAAATCTCGTTGCTCTCGCCGCCCATGATGCCGGTGCCGCCGACATTGTTCGCGACGAGCCAGTCGCATTTTTTCCGCGCCCGTTTTGCTTTTGCATGGGCTTCGAGGTTCTCCGTCTCCGCAGCGAAGCCGACCACAAGGCGCGGCCGCCTTGGTCCGGGCGCGGAAAGCCGCACGAGAATGTCGGGGTTTTCGCTCAAATGCAGGGTCGGGGCCTGCGCCTCTTTTTTCAGTTTTTGCGTTGCCGCCTCGACCCGCCAGTCGCCGACCGCCGCGGCACAGACCGCGATATCCGCCGGCAGAGCCGCCTCCACCGCCGCCAGCATTTGCGCGGCCGTTTCGACATGCACGGTGGTCATGGCGGGCGGGTCCGGTAGGCCGACCGGGCCGCTTACCAGCGTGACCCGCGCGCCGAGGGCGGCGAGGGAGGCGGCGATGGCATGGCCCTGTTTGCCGGAACTGCGATTGGCGATGTAGCGGACCGGGTCGATGGGCTCATGTGTCGGCCCGGAGGTGACAATGGCGTGTTTCCCGGTCAGCGGACCGGCGTTCGTCAGCGCCGCTTCGATGGCGGCGTGAATCACCGGCGGTTCAGCCAGGCGTCCGGGGCCGAACTCGCCGCAGGCCATCGGCCCTTCCTCAGGCGGCACCACGAGCACACCGCGCGCGGCCAGAAGCTGCATGTTGGCTTGTGTCGCGGCGTGCTGCCACATCCGCACGTTCATCGCCGGGGCCACCAGCACGCGCTTGTCGGTGGCGAGCAGTAGGGTGGTGGCGAGATCATCGGCGAGCCCCGCCGCCATTTTCGCCAGAGTGTCGGCGCTCGCCGGGGCCACCACGACCAGATCCGCTGCCCGGGACAATTCGATATGGCCCATCTCGCTTTCATCGGTGAGCGAGAACAGATCTTCATAGACTTTGGCGCCCGTCAGCGCCTGCAGAGAGAGCGGCGTGACGAATTGCGCGCCGGCCCGCGTGAGCACGGCGGTGACGCCGTAGCCCGCCTTGGTCAGCAGCCGGACCAGCTCCAGCGATTTGTACGCCGCAATCCCGCCGGAGACGATCAGCAGGACGCGGCGCTTCACAAGCGCCAGCCCTGATGGATGGCCGCGATCCCGCCCGAAAGATTGCGATAGGTCACGCGCTCCAGGCCGGCCGTCTCCATCATGCCTTTCAACGTCTCCTGGTCAGGGAACATCCGGATGCTCTCGGCCAGATATTGGTAACTGTCGGCATCGCCCGCCACCATCGCGCCCATGCGCGGTAGCGCCTTGAACGACCAGGCATTGTAGAGTTTCTCGAACGCGGAGATCTGCAGCCGCGAAAATTCCAGGCAGAAGAATTTTCCGCCCGGTTTCAGCACCCGCCGCGCCTCCGCCAGCACGCGCTCTTTGTTCGTGCAATTGCGCAGGCCGAAGGCCATGGAGACGCGGTCTACTGTGCGGTCGGGCAGGGGGATCGCCTCGGCATCGGTGACCATGAAGCTGATGTCCGCCAACAGCCCGCGCTGTGTGGCGCGGTCGCGGCCGACGCTGAGCATCGAAGCGTTGATGTCGGTGAGCAGCGCGGGCCCGCCGCCTTTTTTCAGCCAGCCGAACGTGATGTCGCCGGTGCCGCCGGCGAGGTCGAGCAGGGTGCGGGTCGGACGGGGGTCGAGCGCCTGGACGAAGTCATGCTTCCACAGCCGATGCACGCCGAGCGACATGAGGTCGTTCATCACATCGTACTTACCGGCGACGGAATCGAACACCTCCCGCACCATCGCGCGCTTTTGGGATCGGTCCACGGTCCGGAAACCGAAATCTGCTGTCTCAGGGGAGTTGTCGCTTGCCATGAACCCACTATAGCCTTGTTTCGCTATGCCGGAACTCCCCGAGGTTGAAACAGTCATGCGCGGCCTGGACGGGTATCTCACCGGCCGGGTGATCGCGCGCGCCACATTGCACCGGCCGGATCTGCGCTTTCCGGTGCCGAAGGAACTGCCGGAGCTGTTGACCGGCGCGACCGTGAGCGGCTTTCGTCGCCGCGGCAAATATATGTTCCTGCGGCTCGACCGCGGCGTGTCCGTGCTGATCCATCTCGGCATGTCCGGCCGCATATTGCTCGACGGCCAGACGGCCTTGCACGAGCATCTGACCATTGAGACGCGGGATGGAAGGCGCGTGGGCCTGGTCGATCCGCGCCGCTTCGGCGCGCTGGATGTGATTGCCACCGTGGACGAAGACCAGCACAGGCTGGTCGTGGATCTGGGGCCGGAGCCGCTCGGCAACGAATTTTCCGCGCCGGTGCTGCTGGCGGCGCTGCAGGGCAAGGCCGTGTCGATCAAGGCCGCGTTGCTGGACCAGAAAATCGTTGCCGGCATCGGCAATATCTATGCGAGCGAGGCGCTGTTCCGCGCCCGTATCAGCCCGCGCCGCCTGGCCGGTTCCGTGGGCGCC
>DATJHR010000196.1:0-23064 GCA_035493735.1 Acidocella sp. | reverse complement strand
CAGGCATCGCAGAAGGCCGGCGCGTTCGGATCCCGCCCTGGCCGGCCGAGCGCCTGATACAGGCCGTCGATGGAAATGAAGGCCAGGCTGTCCACGCCGATCAGCTTCGCCATCGCCGCCACATCGTTGCGCGCCGCCAGCAGCTTGCTGCGTTCCGGCGTGTCGATGCCGTAGAAGCAGGAATGGGTGGTCGGCGGCCCGGCGATGCGCATATGCACTTCCGTCGCCCCGGCCGCGCGCACCATTTCCACGATCTTCTGGCTGGTCGTGCCACGCACGATCGAATCATCCACCAGCACGACACGCTTGCCTTCGAGCATCGCGCGATTGGCCGAATGCTTCAGCCGCACGCCGAGATGGCGGATCTGATCCGTCGGCTCGATGAAGGTGCGCCCGACATAATGGTTGCGGATGATGCCGAGTTCGAAGCCAATCCCGCTCGCTTCAGCAAAGCCCATCGCCGCGGGCACGCCGGAATCAGGCACCGGCACCACGATGTCGGCATTCGCCGGCGCCTCGCGCGCCAACTGCCCGCCGATTTTCTTCCGCGCGGCATAAACCGACGTGCCCTCCATCACCGAATCCGGGCGGGCGAAATAGATATATTCAAACACGCAGAAGCGCGGGTTCTGCGCGCCGAACGGCTTAATGCTGCGCACCCCGGCATCGTCGATCACGACGATCTCGCCCGGTTCGACGTCACGCACGAATTCCGCGCTGACGATATCCAGCGCACAGCTCTCGGAGGCCAGGACCCAGCCGGCCTTGCCATCCAGCCCATGCGTGCGCCCCAAAATCAACGGCCGCACGCCGAGCGGGTCACGCACACCAATCAAATGCTCGTTGGTCAGCGCCACCAGCGAATAGGCACCCACCACCTGCTTGATCGCATCGATCAGCCGGTCGATCACGTTCGCATACAGGCTGATGGCGATCAGATGCACGAAGACTTCCGAATCCATCGTGCTCTGGAACAGGCAGCCGCGCCGTGTGAGCGCCTTGCGCAGCGTGGTCGCGTTGGTGAGGTTGCCGTTATGGCCGACCGCGAGCCCCCCGAATTCGAATTCCGCGAACAGAGGCTGCACGTTGCGCAGCACCGTCTCACCGGTGGTGGCATAACGGTTATGGCCAATGGCGCGCGTGCCGGGCAGCCCGGCCATCACCTTGGCGTCGCCAAAATTGTCGCCCACCAGGCCCAGGCCTTTATGGGAATGGAAGCGCACGCCATCATGCGTGACAATGCCGGTGGCCTCCTGGCCACGATGCTGCAGCGCGTGCAGGCCCAAGGCCGTGATCGCCGCCGCATCCGTCACATTCCAAGCACCGAAGACGCCGCATTCCTCATGCAGCTTGTCATCATCGATCAAAACTGAGCCCTGCCTTTATCCGGTAACCGCCGCGCTCTCCCTAGACGTGTGACAGTCTCATGTCGAGCGCCGCCCGCTTATGCCATGTTTCCGGCGTGCTGTCCTCCCGGCGCGGGCATGGCTCAGCCCCGCGGCGCTCAATGCGCCAGCGCGCTGCCCGTCACCGGCGTTTGCATCAGCATGGCGGCACTCGGCGCCGGCGCACCCGGCAGCGGCGCGACTTTCGGCCGGTATCGCGGCGGCAGGTAGGAGACCAACGTCACCGCCCCTTGATGGGCCCACGGCAAGACCCGCGCATTCACCACCGGCGCCGGCCACTCCGCCGGATCGACGGCCACCGAGAGCGCAATATAGGCCAGGCAGATGATCACGGCGCCGCGCACGACGCCAAAAACCACGCCCAGGCTGCGATCGAGCCCCGAGAGGGCCGATTCGCGGACGAACCCACCAATGACCGCCGAGATGATGCTGAGCACGATCAGCGTGACCAGGAACACCACCCCCATCGAGGCATAGACCACCAGATTCTTCGCCGCGAGCACGCTGCCCACATAAGGCTGCACCAGCGGATAGAAACGCAGTGCGGCGACCGCGGCACCGACCCAGGCGCCCACGCCGAGAACCTCGCGCACGAAGCCGCGCACCATGGAAAATGCCGCGGAAAGGACCACGATCGCCAGCGCCGCGGCATCGATCCAGGTCATGAAGCCTCCTTGTTCTGCGCCGCGCGCGTTACGCCGGAAGTGGCCACGCCAATTAGGTCAGTAAGGTGCCCGATTTCAACGAGTTTCAGCGTGTTCGGCACCGCCAGCCGCGCCGCCCCACCGGCCACGCGCTTCGGGCTCGCGGCCTGTGAGAAGCCGAGCTTTGCCGCTTCCTTGAGCCTGAGCTCCGCCTGCGCCACCTGGCGCAGCTCGCCGGAAAGGCCGATCTCGCCGAAAAACACCATCGAGGGATCGGTCGGCACATCCGAGGCGGCGGAAATCAGCGCCGCCGCCACGGCAAGATCCGCCGCCGGCTCACTGATGCGCAAGCCGCCGGCGACGTTCAGATACACGTCGTTCATCGCCAGCTTCAGCCCGCAGCGCGCATCCAGCACCGCCAGCAACATCGAAAGCCGCCCGGAATCCCAGCCGATCACCGAACGCCGCGGCGAGCCCCCGGGATTGGGCGAGAGCAGCACCTGGATTTCCATGAGCACCGGCCGCGAGCCTTCGAGCCCCGCGAACACCGCGCTGCCGGCGACATTGCCCCGCCGCTCGGCGAGAAACAGTGCGGAAGGATTGGCCACCTCGGCCAGCCCCGCGCCGGTCATCTCAAACACGCCGATCTCGTCGGTGGCGCCGAAGCGATTCTTGATGCCGCGCAGGATGCGGAACTGATGGCCGCGATCGCCCTCGAAATGCAGCACCACATCGACCATGTGCTCCAGCACGCGCGGCCCGGCGATGTTACCCTCCTTGGTCACATGCCCCACCAGCATCAGGGCGAAACCTTGCGTTTTCGCCGCGCGGATCAGTTCGAACGCCGCCGCCCGCACCTGCGTCACGCTGCCCGGCGCGGAATCCACCCCGTCGGTCCACATCGTCTGGATCGAGTCGATCACGACCAAGGCGGCGTCGGGGAACTGCGTCAGGCTGGCGAGAATGTCGCCAAGTTGGGTCGCCGCCGCCAGCGCCATCGGCGCCTCGGTCAGTCCCAGCCTGGCGGCGCGCATGCGGATCTGATCGACGGATTCTTCACCGGAAATATACACCACCCGCCGGCCCGCGCGGCCGAGCGCGGTCCCGGCCTGCAGCAGCAGCGTGGATTTGCCGATGCCCGGATCGCCGCCGACCAGCACCACCGAAGCGGGCACCAGTCCGCCCCCCAGCACCCGGTCGAACTCCTCGATCGTGGTGGCCACGCGCGGCGGCGGCGGCGACATCCCGGCGAGCCCGACAAATTCGATTTTGCCCGCCCGCGCCGGGTTCGGCTTCATGCCGCCGGGCAGCACCTGCAGCGGCGCCTGCTCCTCAAGCGTGTTCCATTCGCCGCAGGCCTCGCAGCGCCCCGCCCATTTCGGAAAGGTGCTACCGCAGGCCGAACACACGAAGCTTTTCGACGGCTTTGCCAATCAGCTCGGCTGCCAGCCGAATTGTTTCGTCAAAAACGCCTGTAGTGCCGCCTGCCCGGAGCCGAGCTGCGCCAGCGAAGCAAGCGCGGCCCGCGCCACCGGCGCCGGCTGCAGCGTGATCGAGCTGGCGCGCGCCGCGGCTACGAGGCCAGGGCTGGCGAGCGCGGCATGCGTCGCCGAGCCCCATTGCGCCACCCGGTTCGGATCGCTGAGGCGCGGCAGCACGAGCAGGAAATCCGTCCGCGCCGCCATCGCTGCGGCGCGGAAGGCGGCATCCAGCTCTCCTGTCGCACCATCACTGAAGCTCGCCACATCCGGCAGTCCGGGAAATAGCGGATCGCCGGTGACCGCGCCCTCCGGCGTGATGCCGCCGAGACAGAAAACCGGCACGCCGCCGCCCGCGGTCAGAGGCGCCACATCCTCCGGCACGCCTTCGCCGGCCAGGAACACCGCATCGACCTCGCCGGAGAGAAACGCCCTGGTCTTGGCCGCGCTGTCGCGCAGGCCGAACACCGGGGCCATCGGCACACCCATCCGCGCCAGTGCCAGCAGCGCCGCGAGATCATTGCTCTCCGGCTGATAGGCCGCCAGGCGCAGCGGCGACATGGCCCGCAGGCTTGCCAGATCCGGCGCCGCGCCCTTCGGCTGCCGCACCACCAGCACGCCGGAATTGCAGCCGATCATCAGCGGCACCCAGCGCGTCAGGTCAAAATGCACCCGGCTGTCACCGACCAGCCAGGCATTCAGCGCGGCGCCGGGCAGAATCGCCGCCGTCCGGCCGTCCGGCACCACCAGCGCGTCCAGCTGGTTGGCGCCGGTCACGCCGTCCAGCCCACCCACCGGGTTGGTCCGCAGCACCGGATTGCCGGGGAAGCCGCCTTCCATCGCCAGCGCGAACGCATCGCCCCACCGGCTGGTCCCGTCCCCTTTCGGGCCGGCCACCAGCAAGGTCAGAGGCGGGGCGCCGATCATGGTTTGCGCGGCGGCAAACCGGAACGGCACCAGCGAGGCGGCGAGCCCGCCCAGAATTTGCCGGCGCTTCATGCCCCCATGCTCCGGTCTGTGTTGCGCAATCGACGCGCCAACGCGCCCAGACGTGTCATTTTATTGTCGTACTGGTTATTTGTCGTACTGAACCAGCGCCTCGAACGGCACGTCGAGCTTCTCACGGCCGTTGAGGAAAGTCAGTTCGATCAAGGCCGCGGCAGCCACCACCTCGGCGCCGACATTCTGCAACAGCTGGATGCCGGCCGCCATGGTGCCGCCGGTCGCGAGCAGATCGTCGACCACCACCACCCGCGCGCCCTTTTCGACGGCGTCAGCCTGAATTTCGATTCGGTCCGTCCCGTATTCGAGGTCGTAATCATAGCCCACGGTCGCACCGGGCAGCTTGCCACGCTTGCGCAGCATCACGAAGCCGCAGCCCAGCTTCAGCGCCAACGGCGCCGCCAGCAGGAAGCCCCGGCTTTCAACCCCGGCCAGGACGGTCGGATGGTACGCCCGTACCCGATTGGCCATGCGGCCCATCGCCACCTGCCAGGCATCGGCGTGCCGCAGCAAAGTGGAAATGTCGTAGAAAAAAATCCCAGGCTTCGGAAAGTCGGGAATGCCGCGAATATGTTCTTTCAGGTCCATATCGCGTCTATAGCCGACCGGCTCGGCCGGGGAAACTCTCGCTTAGGTTTTCCAGGCGGCGGCGGCCTCGTCATCGCTGGCGCGGGCTTCCACCCATTCGGTCTCGCCGCTTTCCAGCTCCTCGGCCTTCCAGAACGGCGCATCGGTTTTCAGCCAGTCGATCAGAAAGGCGGTGGCCTGTAGCGCGGCGGCGCGATGCGCGCTGGCGGCGGCGACGAGCACGATATTGTCGCCCGGCAGCAAGCGCCCAACACGATGGATGATGGTGCAGCCGGTCAACGGCCAGCGCGCCTGGGCCTCAGCGGCAATACGCGCCAGCGCCTTTTCGGTCATGCCCGGATAATGTTCCAGCCGCAGCGCCGCGACCCGGCGTGGGTCATCCCGCCCGGCACGCACCGTGCCGATGAAGCTGGCGATGCCGCCCACCCCCGTGCCGGCAAGCCGCGCGCTTTCGGCGGCGACGTCGAAATCCGCCTCCTGGACCAGGATCCGCCGCACCTTAACCCCCCGTCACCGGCGGGAAGAAAGCAATTTCCCGCACGCCGGCGATGGACGTGTCCGGCGTGCCGAATTCCTGGTCGACAGCGCAGCGCACCAGCCGCTCATGCTGGAACGCGGCGTCATGACGCGGGCTTTGCCGCTTCAGCCACGCCACCAGCTCGGCCACCGTCCGCACTTCCCCAGGCGGGGTCCACTCCTCTTCGGCCGCCCCGACCTTCTCGCGCAGCCAGGCAAAGTAGAGAATTTTCATCGCGTATGTCCCGGTACGGCCGGCGGCACGGCCGGCTGCCCTTGGGGCGTGGTGCTGTAGAGCGACGTGCCGAGGCCGCTATCATAGCTGCCCGGCGCCGGCCCCTGACCCGGCGGATAGGGCGAGGGCAAAGACGGCTGATACCCCTTGCCGACCGGCATGTCGGCGTTCTGCTCCACTTGGCTCAGCGTCGGCATGGGCTGCACCGGGCCTGGCCAGACATCGCCCGCCTGCGGCTGGATCGGGGTCACCACCGGCTGATGGCCGAGCGCCCGCTGCGCGGTCTCGCTATTTGCCGCCGGCGCATTGGGATTGCCGAATGGCCAGAGCGAGTCATGGGCAAATTGCCGTTCACTGGCGCAGCCGGACAGCAACAATATCAGGCCGATGGTCAAGTAATGCCGCAAGTCGTGGCTCCTTAGTCTACGCTGCCTCATTTAGACCAAGTGCACTGATGAGGAAATCCGCGACGCCCCGCGCATCCCCAAGGTCGAGGACCGGCACCGGGCAGTCCGGCAGTTTTTCGTCCGCGGCCACGGCGATGACATCCATCGAAGGCCAGAGCGGCGGCTTGCCGAGGCTCGGCCGGTGTACTTCGAGTTTCGGGATCTCGTAGCCCTTGAAACCCTCCACCAGCACCAGATCCGCCGGCTGCAACCGCGCCAGAAGGTCCGGCAAAGCGGCCTCTTTTTGATAAGAAAACAAAGCGTAGCCGCGCGCCGAAACCAGGATCACCTCTTCCGCCCCGGCCTCGGCATGGCGCGCGCTGTCCTTACCGGGCTTGTCGAGCGGCAGATCGTGATGCGCATGCTTGATGCTGGAAATTCTCAAGCCCCGCGCCCGCAGCGCCGGGATCAGCGCGGTCAGCAGCGTGGTCTTGCCGCTGCCGGACCAGCCGACAATGCCAAGAGCCGGAGCCATGACGCCTTAGACCCGACGTGGCGCGGTGACGTGGCGCAGCCCGGCATTCAGATAATCCCATCCGGTCACCAGGGTCAGGACCGCCGCGGCCCAAAGCAGCGTGCCGCCGATCCAGGCCATCGGGAGTCCGCCGAGACCGATGAGATGCGCGCCGCCCTGCCCCAGCAGCAGCACGCCAAGCGCCACCATCTGCACACCGGTCTTCCATTTCGCCAGACGCGTCACCGGCAGGCCGATGCGGATCTCCGCAAGATATTCTCGCAAGCCGCTGACCAGGATCTCGCGCAGCATGATGACGATGGCGGGGTAAATGCCCCCGGCCGGCAGATGCCCGAAACCGACCAGCGCCATCAATGTCGCACCAATCAGCAGCTTGTCGGCGATCGGGTCGAGCATGCGGCCGAGATCGGAAAGCTGCAGCCGCTCGCGCGCCAGCCTTCCGTCGAGATAATCGGTGATCGCGGCAGCGGCGAACAACAGCGCCGCCAGGAAATCCGCCCAGGGCTGGCCGATGGCGACCAGCAAGACCAGCAGCGGAATGGCACCGATACGCGACAAGGTCAGAATATTGGGCAGGTCACTGATCATGTAACGGTACCTTACGCGTCTTTACGCCGGCGCGAAACCGCCAAAGCGGCATCAAGCTCCCCCAAAAACGCCGCCCCCGCCTGTACTGACGCCGCTTCCAGCCCGCGATAGGCGTGGAGCACCTGCAGGCCGGTTTCGGTCAGGCGGGCGCCGCCGCCGCCGGCCCCGCCTTTCACCGCCTCCACCACCGGCGCGCGGAACAATCCGTTCATCGCCTCCACCAACGCCCAGGCGCGTTTATAGCTCATGCCCATTTGGCGGCCCGCCGCGGCGATCGAGCCGGTCGCCTGGATCAACGCCAACAGATCGGCGCGCCCCGGCCCCATCACCAGCTCACCGCCACGGGCAAGCCGGATGCGCAAAGTGAAACCGGGTTCGTTCGTTGTCTCCGTCATAGCAGAAGCAGAAGCACGAAAGCCGCGCATTGACGATATATCCTCACAGGGATATCGCTGCAAAGATATATCGGAGACCTGCATGTTCACATCGTACCGGCACATATCGCGCCGCGGGCTGATCGCCGCCGCCACCTCCCTGCTGACCCTGGCTTCCAGCGGCGCGGCACAGGCGAAAACATCGAGCATCACCGTGGTTTTTGCCGGCTCGATGGGTGTGGTAATGGATCATGGCATCGCCCCCGCCTTCACCGCCAAGACCGGCACGACCGTGCATGGCATCGGCCAGGCGGCGATGGGGTTGGCGCATCTGATCGCCGCCAAGGACATCAATCCGGACGTGTTCGTCTCGGTCACCGCCCCGCCGATCAAGGCCGTTGAGGCCGCCGGCCTGTCGGACGGAGCGGCGCCTGTCGCCAGCTCCGCGATGGTTCTAACCTATTCCCCGGCGTCTAAATTCGCCGCCGAATTTAAGAAACCAAATCCCGATGTCGCGCAGCTGCTGTCCATCCCGGGCCTGCGGATCGGCCGCACCGACCCGCGGGTCGACCCGCAGGGCCAGTACGTGCTGTTCGCCCTTCAGCTTGCCGGGACATATTATAAAATTCCCGGGCTCGAGCAGAAGGTCGCGGGCCCGACGATCAACCCGAAACAAATCTTTACCGAACCCTCGCTGCTGGCACGGCTGCAGCAAGGCCAGATCGACGCCACGATCGGCTATGAAAGCGCGGTGATCTCGCAGCACCTGCCCTTCATCGTCCTGCCGCCTGAGATCAATTTCTCGGATCCGGCTTACGAGAAGGCCTGGTATTCCGAGGCCACGCTGACACTGCCCATCGCCGGCAAGACCACGACCATCCATCCGACCCCGCTGGTCTATTACGCAACCGTTCTGAAGAACGCAAAGCACCCGAAAGAAGCGGAGGCCTACGTGAAATTCCTGAACAGCCCGGAGGGCCAGGCGCTGTTCAAACAATACGGCTATAACGCTCCGAAGGGACCCTCAGTCTGATTTTCTGGTCTTACGCCAGGCCAGCCCTGCTCTTGCTCGTGCTGGCCTTTCTTTCGGCGCCGCTGTTCGGCCTGCTGACCGGCGGCGACTGGAACCCAGCGGATCTGTCGACCGCGGATCTATGGGCCATCGTCACATCGCTGGCCGGCGGCGCCGTTGCAGTGGCGGCGGTCGCGCTGTTCGGCACGCCGCTGGCGCTCTATCTCGCCCGCACGCCCGGACGCCTCAGCGCCATCGCTGAGGCGCTGGTGCTGATCCCGATGCTGACGCCGGCCCTCGCGCTCGGCATCCTCCTCTCCTCCGTCTACGGCCCTGCCGCCCCGGCCGGGGAGTTTTTCGCGCGCATCGGGCTGGTGCTCACCAACACGCCCGCCGCCTTCGTGCTGGCGTCGCTGTATGGGGCGTTGCCGACCTATGTGCTGACGGCGCGCTCCGCCTTCGTCGAAGTGCCCACCGAATATGAGCGGGTCGCCCGCACGCTTGGCGATACGCAGTTGCGCGTGTTCTTCCGCGTCACGCTGCCGCTGGCGCAGCGCGGCCTTGCCGCCGCTCTGGCCTTGT
Organism: Acidocella sp.; assembly: GCA_035493735.1. Taxonomy (GTDB): domain Bacteria; phylum Pseudomonadota; class Alphaproteobacteria; order Acetobacterales; family Acetobacteraceae; genus Acidocella. The sequence goes on along the minus strand of DATJHR010000196.1, from coordinate 13,718 downwards.
GCTGGGTGCGGGCGCTGGGCGAATTTGGCGTGGTGCTGATCATCGCCTATTTCCCCGCCGGCATGCCGGTGCAGCTCTGGACCGATGTGCAGGATCTCGGCGTCCAAGCGGTGTTCCCGCTGGTCGCCACCTTCCTGCTCGCGACCCTGCCGGTGCCGCTTTGGCTCGGCCTGCGCGCGCGGCGCCTGCCCGCGTAAGAATGAGTGGCCGCTTTTTGAAAAAAGCGGCGCAAAAACTTTTATGATGCTGGGCCATGGGCTGGATCAGCGACAACGCCCATGGCCCAGCACAACAAAGTTTTTTTGCTTCTTTTTGTTCACAAAAAGAAGTCTTTCCTTCGCCTGCGCCGCTTTTTTCAAAAAGCAGCTACTTACTGTACTGACTAAAGTTCTCTCATGACCCCCGTCGCCGTCGATTACCGTCTGACCCAGCCGGTCGCCCTTCATGTCAGTTTCGAGATCCGCGGCTTCACCGCCCTGCTCGGCCGCTCCGGCGCTGGCAAATCCTCGCTGATCAAGGCGCTGGCCGGGCTGGTCCACGCCACCGGCACGCCCTGGGCGGGGCTGCCCCCGGAAGCGCGCGAGATCGGCTATCTGCCGCAGAATGCCGGTTTGTTTCCGCACCTCACGGCGCTGGAGAACGTCGCCTATGCGCTGCGCGGCCGTGACCGGTTCGATCGCGCCAAAGCCCTGCTCGACGAGCTCGGCCTAGGCGATTTCGCCCCTCGTCCGGCGACGCGGCTTTCCGGCGGCCAGGCGCAGCGCATCGCCCTGGCCCGCGCCCTTGCCCACCGGCCGAAACTGCTGCTGCTGGACGAACCCTCGAGCGGGCTCGACGCCATCACCCGCGACGCCACCTTCACCTGGTTGATCGACACGCTTGCGGCGCGCGGCGTGCCGGCCCTGGCGGCCACGCACGATCCCGGCCTCGCCGGCTTCGCCGACTGGATGGTGCTGCTCGCGGACCAGAAAATCATCCGCGAGGGCACGCCGCACCATCTGTTCGCGGACCCGGGCAGCGTCGCCGCCGCCGAATTGCTCGGCTTCGAGAATATCTGGCAGGAAGGGCAGAACTGGTTCGCCGCCCGCGCCACGGATTTTCGCGCCGCCGCTAGCGGCCGGGAGGCGCGCATCATCCGGGTTCGGGCCCATGGGAGCGGGCTGCGCCTGGATTGCGCCATGCCCCAGCCGGTCATCGTGCATACCGAAAACACCCCGGCGCTGTTTACGCAGGGGGCGACGTTGTTTCTCGACATCGCGCCGGAGAGGCTGCGCAGGCTTAGGCAGGAATAAGCAGGAAGTAAGGAAGCGCTACTTTTTGTGAACAAAAAGTAGCAAAAAAACTTTGTTAGTTTGGGCCGTGCTGGTTTCACCGCCGCCGGCCCAGTTCAAAGAAGTTTTTGCGCCGCTTTTTTCAAAAAGCGGCCACTTCCTTGCTTATCAGGCCGCGCGGGTCAGACGCTTGATGAAGGCCGAGACGTGGTGGCGGCGCATTTCCGCCTTCGCCTTGGTGCTGGTGGTCATGTAGTTCATCTGCAGCACATAGCGCTGGCCGACGAACTGCTTATGGCCGTGGAAGGTGGTTGGCCCGTTGGGGAAGACCAGCAGCGTGCCGTCCACCGGCGGCACTTCCGCCGCGTAGTTCTCCAGATCGGTGCTGTTGCGCAGCAAGCGCAGGCAGCCTTTCTGCTGGGCCCAGGCTTCGCCATTGCCGGGGTTCAGGTACAGCAGGATCGTTACGCGCTTGGCCACGGAGTCGGTATGGATCTGCCCATCCTTCTCGCCGGAATTGCCGCGCAGCGTGGTCATCACCGGCGCGCCGTCCAGGTCCAGGCCGAACTTCTCGGCAATGAGGCTGCGGAAGGTGGTGCCTTCGAGCCCGGCAACCATCTCCTTCGCCGCCGGCTTGAGGCTCAGCGCCCCGATCGGGAAGCTGCCACGGGCACGCATCGCCGGCAGTGCGGCGACAACATCGGCCAGGGCGGAGGGCTTGATGAACCGGGGCAAGACAATATGGGCGAACGGGTCGTTCGAGACCGGCGTGGCGCGCAGAGCGTCGAAATCGAAAATGTCCATGATGGTCAATCCGTATTGGACGGCGCGATTGCCGTCAAATGACCAAAACATGGGGCCATGATTGCAACACACAACCCTCTCAGCTATCGGGGACGCGCATGTCCAGCGTTTCCTCCCCGCTACCCGGGGTTATCCCGGAATATCGCGCCCGCATCGCCGCCGGCCTCATCGTGTCGGACCCCGCCCAGGCCAGCGCCGCGGAACGGCTGCAAGCCCTTTGGGCCAAGTTGCGCGGCTACGATCCGCCGCCAAAGGCGCCGCCGAATGGCTGGATGGCCCGGCTGCTGCGTCGCAAACCGGTCGAAGATGTGCAGGACCGGCCGCACGGGCTGTATCTGGTCGGCGATGTCGGCCGCGGCAAATCGATGCTGATGGATCTGTTCTTCGACGCCGCCGAAGTGCCGCGCAAAAAGCGCATCCATTTCCACGAATTCATGCAGGACACGCATCGCCGTTTCCATGCCCTCAAGCGCGACAATCCGGACATCGACGACCCGATTCCGCCGCTTGCCGACGAGATCGCCGCGGAGGCCGCGCTGCTCTGCTTCGACGAATTCCAGGTGCATGACATCGTCGATGCGATGATCCTCGGCCGCCTGTTCGAGGCCTTGTTTGCCCGCGCCGTGGTCATCGTCGCGACCTCCAACACGCTCCCGGACGATCTGTATAAGGGCAAACCTGGGCGCGATGCGTTCCTGCCTTTCATCACGCTGCTACAAAACAATCTCGATGTGCTGGTGCTCGACTCGACGCGCGATTACCGGCGCGACCGGCTGCGCGGCCTGCAAGCCTGGTACGTGCCGGCCGATCAGCGGGCCGACGCCGCGCTGGACGAGGTTTTTGCGGCCCTTGCCGCCGAGGTGCCGCCGCGCCCCGAGCATTTGCGCATCGCCGGGCGGAATCTGACCGTGCGCTTAAGCACCGCCGATGCCGCCCGCTTCGATTTCCGCGAGCTTTGCGGCCAGCCGCTCGGCCCGGGCGACTATCTCGCCATCGCGACCCATTACAAGACAGTGCTGATCGACGGCATCCCCCGCCTGTCCCCGGACAATTTTGACGAGGCGCGGCGTTTCGTAACGCTGATTGATGCGTTGTACGAACATCGCGTCAAACTCTACGCCTCGGCGGCGGCACTGCCCGACGAGCTGTACCGCGCCGGCGAAGGTGCGGCGATTTTCGAACGCACGGCGTCACGGCTCGAGGAAATGCAGAGCGAGACCTATCTGCAGTTGCCGCATTTGACCTGACGGGCATGCCATAACCGGCATGGCCGCCACCCCGGCAAATTTCAGAGCCGCCCGCCCCCGCCTTCGCGCCCGAAAGATGCATTCCAGTGCATATTTTCTGTTAAAGAACCTGCCGCGATGCAACACTGTTCTTGCCGTGCCAAAGTGATTGGAGTAGCACGCCAGCGACGCCACGCTAACCTGCAACAACAAGGTAGGCTCAGTCCAAATGAACATACACGAGTATCAAGGTAAGGAACTTCTCAAGGCCTATGGCGTTGCCGTACTGGACGGGCACGTCGCCTGGACGCCCGAGGAGGCGGTCGAAGCGGCCAAACAGCTCCCCGGCCCGGTCTATGTGATCAAATCGCAGATCCATGCGGGCGGCCGCGGCGCCGGCAAGTTCAAGCACGACCCTGAGGGCAAGGGCGGTGTCCGTCTCGCGAAATCCCTCGACGAGGTGCGCGACGCCGCGGCGGCGATGATCGGCCACACGCTGGTCACCAAGCAGACCGGCCCGGCCGGGCGCCTGGTGCGCCGCGTCTATGTCGAAGCCGGTTGCGACATTAAGCGTGAGCTGTATCTTTCTTTGCTGATCGACCGCTCGGTCTCCGAGGTGGTCATCGTGGCCTCCACCGAAGGTGGCATGGAAATCGAAGAGGTCGCCGCGCACAGCCCCGAAAAAATCCTGCGCGCGCCCGTCGATCCGGCGGCCGGCATTTCACCCTTCCATGCCCGCAAGCTTGCGTTCGGCCTTGGCCTCGAGGGCAAACAGGTCGCGACCTTCACGAAGTTCGTCACCGCCATGTACCAGGCGTTCGTGGCGCTCGACTGCGCGATCGTTGAGATCAACCCGCTGGTCGTGACCGGCGCGGGCGAGATCTTCGCGCTCGACGCGAAGGTGAGCTTTGATGACAACGCGCTCTACCGCCATCCGGAGATCGAAAAGCTCCGCGACGAGTCCGAGGAAGACCCGAAGGAACTGGAAGCCAACAAGCATTCCCTTTCCTATGTGGCGCTGGACGGCAATATCGGCTGCATGGTGAACGGCGCGGGCCTGGCCATGGCGACCATGGACATCATCAAGCTCTACGGCGCTGAGCCCGCGAACTTCCTGGATGTCGGCGGCGGCGCCACCAAGGAGCGCGTCACCGCGGCCTTCAAGATCATCCTCTCCGACCCGAACGTCGAAGGGATCCTGGTGAATATTTTCGGCGGCATCATGCGCTGTGACGTGATTGCCGAAGGTGTGATCGCCGCCGCACGCGAGATCTCGCTCTCGGTGCCGCTGGTGGTGCGCCTGGAAGGCACCAACGTGCAGCTCGGCAAGGATATGATGGCCAAATCCGGCCTGCCGATCATCCCGGCCGACAACCTGGCCGACGCCGCTGAAAAAATCGTCAAAGCCGTGAAGGAGGCCGCATAATGGCCATTCTCGTCAACAAGAACACCAAGGTCATCACCCAGGGCTTCACCGGCGCGCAAGGCACCTTCCATTCTGAGCAGGCTTTGGCCTACGGGACCCAGGTTGTCGGCGGCGTCACCCCCGGCAAAGGCGGCCAGAAGCATCTCGACCTGCCGGTGTTCAACACCGTCGAGGAAGCGGTGAAAGCCACCGGCGCCAACGCGTCGGCCATCTATGTACCCCCGCCCTTCGCGGCGGACTCCATCCTGGAAGCCATCGATGCCGAGGTGGCGTTGATCGTCTGCATCACCGAGGGCATCCCGGTGCTGGACATGGTGCGGGTCAAGCGGGCGCTCTCCGGCTCGAAATCGATCCTGGTCGGCCCGAACTGTCCGGGCGTCATCACACCGGATGAATGCAAGATCGGCATCATGCCGGGCCATATCCACAAACGCGGCTCGATCGGCATCGTCTCGCGCTCCGGCACCCTCACCTATGAGGCGGTGGCGCAGACCACGGCCGCCGGGCTTGGCCAGTCCTCCTGTGTCGGCATCGGCGGCGATCCTGTGAAGGGCCTCGACTTCATCGAGGTGCTGGACCGGTTCCTGCATGACGACGAGACCCAGGCGATCATCATGATCGGCGAGATCGGCGGGCCCTCCGAGATCGACGCCGCGGAATTTCTCGCCAAGCACAAGATCAAGAAGCCGACCGTCGGTTTCATTGCCGGCGTCACCGCCCCGCCCGGCCGCCGCATGGGCCATGCCGGCGCCGTGATCTCCGGCGGCAAGGACACCGCCGCCGCCAAGACCGCCGCCATGAAGGAGGCCGGCATTCTGGTCGCCGACAGCCCGGCGGCCCTCGGCAGCACCATGGTGAAAGCACTGCGAGGCTAGCGGCCTGTGGCGGGCCATCGGATCGCGCGGCGTTTCGATTGAGCCATGCCACCCAGCGCACCAACAGGGCTGACGCCCAATCCGTTTCGCTGGGACCCGCGGGTCCCAGCGAAAATCCAGGTTCTTCATCCGACCACCCTCCACAAGGGGGCAGAGACTTTACGCTGGGCAGGAGCAACTCATGCAAGCGTAACAACCCTGCCCCCTTTCACTTGGGTCGCGATTGGCGCAGCCTATTGGCTTATATGCGCGCATGGATGAAGTGCCCGACGCAACGTCAAAACGGGCGCCTCGCCCACGCCGGCCGAACCGGCGGGTCTGTATGCTAAACGGAGGATGAGTTTGCTATGGCCGGTGTAGACGTCATCGCAACTGCCATGAATGGCGCGAATGCGCAGTTTATCGCCCAGCTTTACGCGAAATGGGTCACCGACCCGAATTCGGTGGACGGCGATTTTGCGGCCTTGTTCGCCGCCCTCGACGACGAGGCCAAAGCGGTCCTGACCGACGCTTCCGGCGCCTCCTGGGCGCCCCGCCCGGCGGCCTTCGCCGCGGAACCTGCGCCCGCCGCCGCCAAACCCGCCGCCCCTCAGACCGCCGACACCCGCGCCGCGACACTGGATTCCATCCGCGCGCTGATGCTGATCCGCGCCTACCGGGTGCGCGGCCACCTGCAGGCCCAGCTCGACCCGCTGGGGCTCAAGAAGCCCGCTCATCACGTCGAACTCGATCCCGCGACATACGGCTTCACCGAAGCCGACATGGACCGGCCGATTTTCATCGACGGCGTGCTCGGCCGTGAAACCGCGACCATCCGCGAGATCCTGGAAATTCTGCGTGCCAGTTATTGCGGCCCGATCGGCCTGGAATTCATGCATATCCAGGACCCGACGCAAAAGGCCTGGCTGCAGCAGCGCATCGAAGGCGCGCCCTGGCTCACCGCCTTCAGCGCGAAGGACAAGGAAAAGATCCTGCGCCAGCTGACCGAGGCGGACAGTTTCGAGACCTTCTGCCAGCGCCGCTATGTTGGCACCAAGCGCTTCGGCCTGGAAGGCGGCGAGAGCACCATCCCGGCGCTGCATGCCATCATCGAAACGGCCGCCAATCACGGCGTCAAGGAAATTGCCATCGGCATGCCGCATCGCGGCCGCCTCAACACCCTGGTCAACGTCGTCAAGAAGCCGCTGACCGCCCTGTTCAGCGAATTTGGCGGCGCCAGCGCCAAGCCGGAAGACGTGCAGGGCTCCGGCGACGTGAAATATCATCTCGGCACCTCGACCGACATCGTCATCAACGGCAACCAGGTGCATCTGGCGCTGCAGCCCAACCCCTCGCATCTTGAGGCGGTGAATCCGGTGGTGGTCGGCAAGGTTCGCGCCCGCCAGGATATGATGGGCGACACCAAGACGCGCCGCCAAGCCATGGGCATCATCATGCATGGCGACGCCGCCTTCGCCGGCCAGGGCCTGGTCTATGAAACCCTGGCGATGAGCCAGCTGATCGGCTACCGCACCGGCGGCTCGATCAATGTGGTGGTCAACAACCAGATCGGCTTCACCACGATTCCAGCGCACGCCTTCTCCGGCCTCTATTGCACCGACGTGGCGAAATCCGTGCAGTCGCCGATCCTGCATGTGAACGGCGACAACCCGGAAGCCGTGGTATTCGCCGCCCGCGTCGCCACCGAGTTCCGCATGGAATTCGCGGTCGACGTGGTCATCGATTTGGTCTGCTACCGCCGCCACGGCCATAACGAGAATGACGAGCCGGCGTTTACGCAACCGCTGATGTATAAATCCATCCGCGCGTTAAAAACCACGCGGGCGCTATATGCCGAGCAGCTCGCCGCCGAAGGCAGCGTCCCTGCCGCAACCGCCGAGAAACTGGCCGGCGAAACGAACCAGACCCTCGAAGAAGCCTATCAAGGCGCGAAGTCCTACAAGGTGAACAAGGCCGACTGGCTGGAAGGCCATTGGGCCGGGCTCAACGAGGCCGGCGAGGAAAGCGAGCAGATCGAGGAGGCCACCGCCGCCCCCCTTGAGCAGCTCCGCGAAGTGGGTGCCGCCCTCTCGAAGGCCCCCGAGAATTTCGACATCAATCCGAAGATCCTGCGCCAGCTCGAAGCCAAGAAGCAGATGATCGACTCCGGCGCCGGCATCGACTGGGCGACCGGCGAGGCGCTCGCCTTCGGCACGCTGCTGCTCGACGGCCACCGCGTGCGGCTCTCCGGCGAGGATTGCCAGCGTGGCACCTTCAGCCAACGCCATGCGGTGCTGATCGACCAGACCAACCAGCACGAATATGTGCCGCTCAACAATATCCGCGAAGGCCAGTCGCGCATCGAGGTGTTCAACTCGCTGCTCTCGGAAGCCGGCGTGCTCGGCTTCGAATATGGCTACGCCATCGCCGACCCCGGCGTGCTGGTGCTGTGGGAAGCGCAGTTCGGCGATTTTGCCAACGGGGCGCAGGTGATCATCGATCAGTTCCTGGCCTCCGGCGAAACCAAATGGCTGCGTATGTGCGGCCTCACGCTGCTGCTCCCGCACGGCCAGGAAGGCCAGGGGCCGGAACATTCCTCCGCCCGGCTGGAGCGCTACCTGCAGCTCTGCGCCGAGCACAATATGACGGTGTGCAACCTCACCACCCCCGCCAACTATTTCCACGCGCTGCGCCGGCAGCTGAAGCGCAACTTCCGCAAGCCGCTGGTGCTGATGACGCCGAAATCGCTGCTGCGGCACAAGCTCGCGGTCTCCTCGCTGGACGAGATGACCAACGGCTCGAGCTTCAAGTTCGTCATCCCCGAGCTCGACGAGCTGGTGGCCCCGGCCCAAGTGAAGCGCGTCGTGATCTGCTCGGGCAAGGTCTATTACGACCTGCTGGCCGAGCGCCGCGAGCGCGGCATCAAGGATGTGGCCATCGTGCGGCTGGAGCAGTTCTATCCGTTCCCGGCCAAGTCCCTGAAATCCGCGATCGAGGCCTATAGCAAGGCGGAAGTCGTGTGGTGCCAGGAGGAGCCGGAGAATAATGGCGGCTGGACCTTCGTGGACCGGCGGATCGAAGCCGTGCTGTCCTGCCTGGACGGCGTCGCCAAGCGGCCCCGCTATATCGGGCGCAAGGCCGCGGCGAGCCCCGCCACCGGTCTTGCCAAGACCTATACCGCCGAGCAGGCGGCGCTGGTGGACGCGGCGTTGACGGTCTGACCCGTCTTCACCGCGCCCAGCATTTTCTTCGACGTGGCTAGAAACTGAGGAGCATCTATGGCTGCCGACATCACCGTCCCGACACTGGGCGAAAGCGTCACCAGCGCGACCATCGCGCGCTGGATCAAGAAAGCCGGCGAAACCGTGGCCGCGGACGAACCCGTGGTCGAGCTGGAGACGGACAAAGTCACCGTCGAGGTGAACGCGCCGCAAGGCGGCGTGATCGCCGAAATCATCGCCGCTGAAGGGGCGGAGGTCGAAGTCGGCGCGCTGCTCGGCCGTGTCGGCGCCGCCGGCGCCGCCGCGGCGCCGAAGCCGGCCGCGGCACCTGCCGCGGTGAAAGAGCCGGTTCATGCCGCGGCCCCCGCCGTCGGCGTCAACCCGCCGCCGGCCCCGCCCGGCCCGGTGCCCCGCCCCGGCCCGGCGCCCCTGCCGGCCGCGGCCAAGCTGATGGAAGAACGCCATCTCTCCGCTGCCGATATCGGCCCCGGCACCGCCAAGGATAATCGCATCTCCAAGGGCGATGTGCTGGCCTTCGTGAACCGCCCGGCCGCCCCGGCCCCAGCCCCGGCGGCCAAGGCCCCGCGCACCGCCGATGTCCGCGAAGAGCGCGTGAAAATGACGCGCCTGCGCAAGACCATCGCCGCGCGCCTCAAGGACGCGCAGAACACCGCCGCCATGCTGACCACGTTCAACGAGGTCGATATGAGCGCGATCATGGCGCTGCGCAGCGAGTATCGCGAGGCCTTCGAGAAGAAGCACAAGGGCGTGCGGCTCGGCTTTAACGGCTTCTTCGTGAAGGCCGTGTGCGCCGCGTTGGCCGAATTCCCGGCGGTGAACGCCGAGATCGACGGCGACGACATCGTCTATAAGAAGTTCGTCAATATGGGCATCGCCGTCGGCGGCGCGAACGGCTTGGTGGTGCCGGTGATCCGCGATGCCGACCGCAAGTCCCTGGCCGAGATCGAGGCGGAGATCGCCGGCTTCGCCAAGCGCGCCAAGGACGGCACGCTGAAGCTGGAGGAACTTTCCGGCGGCACGTTCTCGATCACCAATGGCGGCGTGTACGGCTCGCTGATGAGCACGCCGATCCTCAACCCGCCGCAATCGGCGATCCTCGGCATGCACAAGATCCAGGACCGCCCGGTCGTGGTTGCCGGCAAGATCGAGATCCGGCCGATGATGTATCTCGCGGTCTCCTACGACCACCGCATCATCGACGGGCGCGAGGCCGTGTCCTTCCTGGTGCGCGTGAAGGAAAGCCTGGAAGACCCGCGCCGCTTGCTGCTGGAGATCTGAGAGGAAGAAAGCGGCGCTTTTTGGAACTGGGCCGTGCTGGCTTCACGGCCACCGGCCCAGACTCAAAGAAGTTTTTGCGCCGCTTTTTTCAAAAAGCGGCCTCTTTCTTCCCTTCCCTGACTACGGCGTGATCACCCGCGGCAGGCCGGCATTAGGCGGATCGTCCATGGTGTAGACATGCACCCGCCTGGCCGCCGGCGATTGCAGGATCACGAACGGGTCCGGTTCATACCCGTGCAGCCCGGCCCCGGCGTCTCGCGCGCCATGCCAGACCGCCAGCACGCGGCGCTCATACGGCAGGCCGAGATCCGGCGTTCCGGAATGGTAGTCGGCGATGGCGCTGTCCCAGGAGCCGGTCCGGCTTTGCAGGCGACGCAGAAAGCCGGCCGCTTCATCGGCGTTCCGCACCGGGTCGAACGCGTCCGCCAAGCTGGCGAAAGCGTGGGGGTGGTCCTGCAGGCTGATCTGAAAGCAGCCGACATCGACATCCCGCGCGCCGGAGGCTTCCGCCAACCGCACGAAGGCGATCGCCGCCGCTTCGTCGGGGAAAAACCGGCCGATGCCATCCGCATTCACGGTCCAGGGCCAAGGGACAATGCGCCCGGTCAGCGCGTCGGGGCGGCCGCTTTCCACGCGGCCGATCGAAAGCAGCAGATTGGCCGGCAAGGCAGCGGCTAGTTCGGCGGCGCGGCCCGCCGCCTCACAGGTGAGAGCGGGCGGCGTATCCGCCCGCGCACTGGCGCTAACGCTCAAGGCCAGCACCGCCCCTATTATGCCCCCAAACTTCACGCCGCCCCCGCGCCTGATGGCGTCATGCTCTACAGCGGCGGGCCCTTCCTGGGGAAGCTTTCCGCGCCTTTCGGCTCCGCCCTCGTGCGGCTGTCATGACCAGTGTTTAATGCCCGGGAGAGGCAAAAACGGGTTGCTCCTGGCCGCCCGTCTCCCACGTTGGTCTTGCTCCCCGTGGCAATTCACAAAAAGGAGATTGGAAATGCGCTCCCTGTGGCTGGCTTCCGCCGCGTTCATCGTCATCAGCGGCACCGCTTTCGCTCAAACCAACCCGTCGCCGGGCATGGCGAACCCGGGCTATCAGTCCCAAGGCACGATGTCTCAACCGGGCACCATGGGTAACCCCAACCAAGGCACGATGTCTCAGCCGGGCACTATGGGCAATCCCAACCAGGGCACGATGTCTCAGCCGGGCACCATGGGTAATCCCAACCAGGGCGCCATGGCGGAACCTTCCGCCGGCTACGACACGGCTGCTCGGTATCTGCAACGGGCCCGCACCGCGATCCAGCAGCATCGCAGAGCCCAGGCTGACACCCTGCTGAGCAATGCCGAGACCATCATGCTGACGCGCGCCGTGCCGCAATCGTCCGGCCCGACCCCCGACACCTCTCCCCGGGTCACCGCGATCTCGAACGCCCGCGCCGCCGTGCAACAGCGCAACTGGACCTCAGCGCTGCAATACACCGACGAGGCGATCCAGCATCACGGCGCGATGAATCCCAATGGCGCGGGCCAGGGCGCGATGAGCCCCAACGGCACCAGCCCCGCGCAGCCGAACGGCACCGTGCAGTAAAGCGCGCGGAAAACAACGATTTGATGAAGAAATGGGCGCCGCAGGGCGCCCATTCCCTTTTTGCCCTCGCTTTTGCGCCGCAATATCGCTATGCGGAGCCCGTAGAAATTTCGTCCAGGCATTCCCATGGACCGGTTGTCTCGCGATCGCGGGGCGGCAGGTTCATCTTTGCTGTTAACAGTCAGGCGCTTTTATGTCCGTACCGAATATCCGCAACATCGCCATTATCGCCCACGTTGACCATGGCAAGACCACGCTTACCGACCAGCTGCTGAAGCAGTCCGGCGCGTTCGCCGCGCACCAGGCCGTGGCGGAGCGTGCGCTCGACCGCAACGATCTCGAAAAGGAACGTGGCATCACGATTCTGGCGAAGGTTGCCTCGGTGGTCTGGAAGGACACACGGATCAACATCGTCGATACCCCTGGCCACGCCGATTTCGGCGGCGAGGTGGAGCGTATTCTCAGCATGGTGGACGGCGCGGTCATTCTGGTGGACGCCGCCGAAGGCGTGTTGCCGCAGACCAAGTTCGTGCTCGGCAAGGCGCTGGCGCGCGGCCTGAAGCCGATCGTGGTGGTGAACAAGATCGACCGTGGCGATGCCCGCCCCGATGACGTGCATAACGAGATGTTCGACCTGTTCGCCTCGCTCGATGCCAATGAGGAGCAGCTCGACTTCCCCATGCTGTTTGCCTCCGGCCGCCAGGGCTGGGCTGTCGCCAACCTGGACGATCCGCGCGAGAGCCTGACCCCGCTGTTCGACCTGATCCTGAGCCATGTGCCGGCGCCGCAGCTCGATACCGACGCGCCCTTCGCGATGGTCGCGACCATCCTGGAATCCGATACCTTCCTGGGCCGCGTGCTGACCGGCCGCGTCGAGCAGGGCCGCGCCACGCTGAACATGCCGGTGAAGGTGCTGAACCTGGAAGGCGCTGTGGTGGAGACCGGTCGCCTGACCAAGCTGCTCTCCTTCCGCGGCCTGGAGCGGGTGCCGGTCGATGAGGTGGGCGCGGGCGACATCGTCGCCGTGGCCGGCCTGTCCGACACAACCATCCCTTATACAATCTGTGCGCCGGAAGTGTCCGCCCCGCTGCCGGCTACGCCGATCGACCCGCCGACCCTGTCCATGACCTTCCGCATCAATGACGGCCCGCTGGGCGGCCGCGAGGGCAAGAAGGTCACCTCCCGCCAGATCCGCGACCGTCTGTTCGCCGAGACGGAGGGCAATGTCGCCATTCAGGTCGCCGTCTCCGCCGAGACGGACGCCTTCGAGGTCTCGGGCCGCGGCGAACTTCAGCTCGGCGTGCTGATCGAGACCATGCGCCGTGAAGGGTTCGAGCTCACCATCGGCCGCCCGCGCGTGCTCACCCGCATGAACGCCGAGACCGGCGAACGCGAGGAGCCGTATGAGGAAGTGCTGATCGACGTCGATGAGCCCTATGCCGGCGCGGTGGTGGAAAAAATGTCCCGCCGCAAGGGCGAGCTTTCCGACATCCGCCCCTCCGGCGGCGACAAGCAGCGCCTGACCTTCAAAATCCCCTCGCGCGGCTTGATCGGCTATCACGGCGAATTCCTCACCGACACCCGCGGCACCGGCGTGATGAACCGCCTGTTCGCCGGCTACGGCCCGTGGAAGGGCAAGATCGAGGGCCGCCGCAACGGCGCGCTGATCTCCTCCGAAGACGGCGAGGCCGTGCAGTACTCGCTGTTCTCCCTGCAGGACCGCGGCGTGCTGTTCGTAAATCCCGGCGACAAGGTCTATGTCGGCATGATCCTCGGCGAGCATAGCCGCGAGAACGACCTGGACGTGAACCCGATCCGCGAAAAGAAGCTCACCAACATCCGCGCCGCCGGCAAGGACGAGGCGCTGCTGCTGGTGCCGCCCCGCAAAATGTCGCTGGAACAGGCAATTGCCTATATCGAGGATGACGAGCTGGTCGAAGTCACCCCCTCGGCCGTGCGCATCCGCAAACGCCACCTCAACCCGCATGACCGCAAGAAGGCCGAACGCTCCTCCAGCGACGCCGCCTGATAC
>DATJHR010000195.1:0-4572 GCA_035493735.1 Acidocella sp. | reverse complement strand
GTTGCCATTTTGTTCTCTTCATGCCAGCACTGGCCCAGCAGCGGAGCAGAGATTCGCTCTGGTATCTTAAAGGAATCGCGCTATGGCTGTATCGACATCGACACAAAAGCGGCGTTCCTCACCGCCCGAGTCGGTATCGGACGCTGCAGAGACCCCAACCAGCAGGAAGCCGGACATGGAAAAGAACAAAGCCCTGGATGCCGCGATGGCGCAAATCGAGCGGGCCTTCGGCAAGGGTTCCATCATGCGTATGGGTGCAAAGGGCACCGCCGAGCAGATCGAGGTGATCTCCTCCGGGTCGCTCGGCCTTGACCTGGCGCTCGGCATCGGCGGCATGCCGCGCGGCCGCGTGATCGAGATCTACGGCCCGGAAAGCTCGGGCAAAACCACCCTCGCTCTGCACGCCATCGCCGAGGCGCAGAAGCGCGGCGGCGTGTGCGCCTTCATCGATGCCGAGCACGCGCTCGACCCGATCTATGCCCGCAAGCTCGGCGTCGATGTCGATAACCTGCTGATCTCGCAGCCGGACACCGGCGAGCAGGGCCTGGAAATCGCCGACACGCTGGTGCGCTCCGGCTCGATCGACGTGCTCGTGGTCGACTCCGTCGCCGCCCTGGTGCCGCGCGCCGAGCTGGAAGGCGAAATGGGCGACTCCCATGTCGGCCTGCATGCCCGCCTGATGAGCCAGGCGCTGCGGAAAATCACCGGCTCGGTGGCGCGCAGCAACACGCTGCTGATCTTCCTGAACCAGATCCGCCTGAAGATCGGCGTGATGTTCGGCAACCCGGAGACCACGACCGGCGGTAACGCCCTGAAATTCTACGCCTCGGTCCGCATGGAAATCCGCCGCACCGGCTCGATCAAGGACCGCGAGGAAGTCACCGGCAACCATACCCGCGTGAAAGTGGTGAAGAACAAGCTGGCCCCGCCCTTCCGCCAGGTCGAGTTCGACATCATGTTCGGCGAAGGCATCAGCAAGATGGGCGAACTCATCGATCTCGGCGTGAAGGCCGGGGTTGTGGAGAAATCCGGCGCCTGGTTCAGCTTCGACAGCCAGCGCATCGGCCAGGGCCGCGAGAACGCCAAGCAGTTCCTGCGCGAGAATCCGAAAATGGCCGACGCGATCGAAAAGAAGATCCGCGACCAATCCGCGACCATCTCCGAGGCGCTGATGGTCGCGGATGGCGGCGAAGGCGAAGCCGACCTCGATACCGAGGCGGCGGACTGAGAAAAGAGCCGCTTTTTGAAAAAAGCGGCGCAAAAACTTCTGCGATGCTGGGCCATGGGCGTTGTCGGCCACAACGCCCAGGGCCCAGCATAAAAAAGTTTTTTTGCTTCTTTTTGTTCACAAAAGAAGCCTTCCCTTCCTTTGCCTCGCCCAGCCCCCCGGATACTTGGCGAAAAGCGCGCCAGCCTGTAATGCCGCTTCATGTTCTCAAGCAACGACATCCGCGCAACGTTCCTGAATTATTTCGCCCGCAACGACCATCAGGTCGTGCCCAGCGCACCGCTGGTGCCGCGCAACGACCCCACCCTGCTGTTCACCAATGCCGGGATGGTGCCGTTCAAGAATGTGTTCACCGGCCAGGAGAAGCGCCCCTATGTGCGCGCCACCTCGTCGCAGAAATGCGTGCGCGCCGGCGGCAAGCATAACGACCTGGACAATGTCGGCTACACCGCCCGGCACCACACTTTCTTCGAAATGCTGGGGAATTTCTCCTTCGGCGACTATTTCAAGGAACAGGCGATTTTCCATGCCTGGACCTTGCTGACCAAGGATTTCGGCCTGGATAAGGATCGGCTGCTCGTCACCGTCTATCATACCGACGATGAGGCCGCGTCTCTGTGGCGCAAGATCGCCGGCCTGCCGGACCAGAAGATCATCCGCATCCCGACCGACGATAATTTCTGGAAGATGGGCGATACCGGCCCGTGCGGCCCCTGCTCGGAAATCTTCTACGATCACGGCCCCGAGATCGCAGGCGGCCCGCCCGGCAGCCCGGATGAGGATGGCGACCGCTTCATCGAAATCTGGAACCTCGTCTTCATGCAATACGAGGAAGGCCCGCCCGGCACACGCACGCCGCTGCCACGCCCCTCGATCGATACCGGCATGGGGCTGGAGCGCTTCGCCGCCATCCTGCAGGGCAAGCACGACAATTACGATACCGATACGCTGCGCGCGCTGATCCTGGCCTCCGCGGAGGCCACCGGCCAGAGCCCGGACGGCAAATTCCGCATCAGCCACCGCGTTGTCGCCGACCATCTGCGCAGCACCTCCTTCCTGATTGCCGATGGCGTGCTGCCCTCCAATGAGGGGCGCGGCTATGTGCTGCGCCGGATCATGCGCCGCGCCATGCGTCACGCCCATCTGATGGGGGCGACGGAGCCGCTGATGTACCGGCTGGTCCCCGCCCTCACGCGACAGATGGGTCAGGCCTTCCCCGAACTCACCGCCGCCGAACCGCTGATCATCGAGACTTTGAAGCTTGAAGAGAACCGGTTCCGTTCAATGCTTGACCGCGGCATTTCGCTGCTGCGCGAAGAGGCTGCCACCGTCCCGGCCGGCGGCGCGCTGCCCGGCGACGTCGCCTTCAAACTCTATGACACTTACGGCTTCCCGCTCGACCTGACCCAGGATGCGCTGCGCGAAGAGCAGAAATCCGTGGATATCGAGGGTTTCAACACGGCGATGGCGGAGCAGAAAAAACGCGCCCGCGCCGCCTGGGCCGGTTCCGGCGAGGCCGCGACCGAGACTGTCTGGTTCGAGCTCAAGGAAATGCTCGGCGCCTCGGAATTTCTGGGCTACGCCACCGAGAGCGCGGAAGCTTCCATCATCGGCCTGGTGGTCGACGGCCAGCCGACCGACGAGGCGCTGCCGGGCCAGGCCGTCGCCCTCATCCTCAACCAGACGCCCTTCTACGCCGAAAGCGGCGGCCAGGTGGGCGATACCGGCCTCATCACCGGGGCGGACGATCTGCGCATCCGCATCACCGACACGCAGAAGAAGCTGGGCGAGCTGTTCGTGCATCTCGGCACGGTGGAAGCCGGCACGGCCCGGGTCGGCACGCCAGTGGTGGCGCGCGTGGACCATGACCGCCGCACCGCCATCCGCGCGCACCATTCCGCGACCCATCTGCTGCACGAGGCGCTGCGCCGGCACCTGGGCACGCATGTGACCCAGAAAGGCTCGTTGAACGCCCCGGACCGGCTGCGCTTTGACATCTCGCAACCCCGCCCGGTCACGGCGGAAGAGCTCGCCTTGGTCGAGCGCGAGGTGAATGAGCGCATCCGCGAGAACAGTGCGGTCACGACCCGGCTCATGACGCCAGACGAGGCGGTGAAGCTCGGCGCCATGGCGCTGTTCGGCGAAAAATACGGCGATGAGGTCCGTGTCGTGGCCATGGGCGCGCCTGGGCAAGACGACGAGAAAGCTGCCTATTCCATCGAGCTTTGCGGCGGTACCCATGTCACCCGCACCGGCGATATCGGCCTGTTCCGCATCGTCTCCGAAGGCGCGGTCTCGGCCGGCATCCGCCGCATTGAGGCGCTGGCCGGCGGCGCCGCCATCGCCGCCGTCGAGGAGACCAACCGCCTGGTCGCGGAAGCCGCGGCGACGCTGAAGGCACAGCCGGCGGAAATCCCCGCCCGCATCGCCCAACTCCAGGAAGACAAAAAGCGCCTGGAGCGCCAGCTCTCGGACTTGCAGAAAAAGCTCGTCCTCAGCACCGCGACGGAATTCGAGACGGTCGGCGGTCTGAAACTCATCGCCCGCAATGTCGGCGAAATCCCCGCCAAGGAGCTGCGCCCGATCGCCACGGACCTGTTGAAAGGGCTCGGCTCAGGCATCGTCGCGCTCATCTCCACGGCGGAGCAGAAAGCCGCCATCGCGGTTGCGGTGTCAGACGATCTCAGCGCCGCACATGGCGCCGTCGATCTGGTGCGCGCCGCAGCAGCAGCCGTTGGCGGCTCCGGCGGCGGCGGCAACAAGACCATGGCCCAGGCCGGCGGACCAAATGGCAACCAGTGGGAGGCGGCTCTGGCCGCGATCCGGACGGCGATTGCAGCGTAGGCAAGTCGTAGCGAAGAAAGTAGCCGCTTTTTAAAAAAAGCGGCGCAAAAATTTTTATTCCGCTGGGTCATGGGCATTGTCACCGACAGCGCCCATGGCCCAGCGTCATAAATCATGAGTTGCGACCCCAAGCCGTGCTGGTTTCGCTGCCGCCGGCCCTTAGTCGAAAAAAGTTTTTGCGCCGCTTTTTTCAAAAAGCGGCCGCTTCCTTCACTCAAATAAAAAGGCCGGGGTTTTGCCCCGGCCTTTTTGCTTCAGAACGACAGCGTGGTCGCCTGCATCACCAGTGGCAGCGCCCGCACTTTCGCCAGCACGTCATCCGGCGTGTCGCCATCGGTGGAGACCAGGCAGATCGCATCTTCGCCCTGGGCGGCGCGGCCGAGATGGAAGGTGGCGATGTTCACCCCGGCATCGGCCAGGATCATGCCGAAGCGGCCGATGAAGCCCGGCTTATCCTTGTTGGTGACGTAGAGCATGTGCGGCGCGAAATCCGCCTCGAC
>DATJHR010000194.1:0-4350 GCA_035493735.1 Acidocella sp. | reverse complement strand
ACCGCCACGCCGCCCATATGGTAATGCGCCGCCGGGCGCACCGGGATCGGCTGCGTGGCCGGGTCGATGCCGGCGCGGGCGCAGATCGCGTGGATGGCGGGGAAGCGGGTGGCAAAGCGCGCGCCGATCATGCGCGCGTCGAGCAACACGCGATGCCCGGCCGCCTGATGCGCGAACACGGCGCGGGCCACCACGTCGCGCGGCGCCAGGTCGCGCCCGTCCATGAAGCGGGCGCCGGTCTCGTCGATGAGCACCGCGCCTTCGCCGCGCACCGCCTCGGAGATCAGCGGCAGCGCCGGGCCGCTGGCGTCCAGGGCGGTGGGGTGGAACTGCACGAATTCCAGGTGCTGCAGTCGCGCGCCGGCCGCGGCGGCGAGGCTCAGGCCGCTGCCGATCGCCGTGGGCGGGTTGGTGCTGTAGCGGAACAGCCCGCCGATGCCGCCGGTGGCGAGCAGCACGCGGTCGGCCGCCAGGGTGAGGGGACCGGCGGCGGTCTCGGCCAGCACGCCGGCCATTTCGCCGTCGCGGAGCAGGAGGTGGCGCGCCGCGGCGGGCACAAATTCGATCGAAGGGGTGGCGCGGGCGGCGTCGATCAGCGCGCGCATGATTTCCGCGCCGGTCTGGTCGCCATTGGCGTGCAGGATGCGCGGGCGTTGATGCGCCGCCTCCAGCCCGCGCGCCAGCGTCTGCGCCGCATCGCGGTCGAAGCGCACGCCGCAGCCGAGCAGATACTCGATCAAGGCCGGGCCGGCCTCGACGATGCGCCGCACCGCCGCGCCGTCGCACAGCCCGGCACCGGCGGCGATGGTGTCGGCGATGTGCAGGTCCGGGCTGTCATCCGCGCCGATCGCCGCGGCCAGCCCGCCTTGCGACCAGGCGCTGGCGGCACCCTTGCCGGGTGCGGCGGGATTGAGCAGCCGCACCGGGGCGGGGGCGGCGGCGAGGGCGGCCATCAGCCCGGCGAGGCCGCCGCCGATGATGGTGATGGGGGCGGGGCTCATTTGACGGCGAGCATGCGTTCGACCGCCCGGCGCGCCGGCGCGACAAGGTCCGCCGCGATCAGCACCTCGGTCTGCATCGTCTCCAGCGCGGCCCGGATGTTGGCGAGCGTGATGCGCTTCATGTGCGGGCACAGATTGCAGGGGCGGACGAATTCGATGCTCTGGTTCGCCTGCGCGATATTGTCGCTCATCGAGCATTCGGTGATCAGCGCCACCCGCGCCGGTTGTTTCTCCGTCACGAATTTCGCCATGTCGGCGGTGGAGCCGGCATAATCGGCGACGGCGATGACCTCGGGCGGGCATTCGGGATGCGCGAGGACCGTCACCCCCGGATGGCTGTCGCGCAACGCCAGGATATCCGCGGCGGTGAAGCGTTCATGCACTTCGCAATGCCCGGCCCAGGTGACGATCTGCACCTGGGTCTCGCGGGCGATGTTCTGTGCCAGATATTCGTCCGGCAGCATGATGACTTTCGGCACGCCGAGCGATTCGACGATTTTCTTCGCATTGCCGGAGGTGCAGCAGATATCCGACGCCGCTTTGACCGCCGCCGAGGTGTTCACATAGGCCACCACCGGCACGCCGGGATGCGCCGCGCGCAGCCGCGCGATGTCCGCCGGGGTGATGGATTCCGCGAGCGAGCATCCGGCCTTCGCATCGGGGATCAGCACGGTCTTCTCCGGGTTCAGCAGCTTCGCCGTCTCGGCCATGAAATGCACGCCGGCCAGCACGATCACATCGGCCTCCACCTTCGCCGCCTCGCGCGCCAGCGCCAGGCTGTCGCCGACGATGTCCGCCACACCATGGAAAATTTCCGGCGTCTGGTAGTTGTGGGCGAGAATCACGGCGCGGCGGGCGCGCTTGAGTTCCTGGATGGCGTGCACATCCGCCTCCATGCCGGCCCATTCAACGGGCGGGATGACGTGGCTGACACGCTGGTAAATCGGATCGAAGGGCATTGGCGCTCCTTTTGCGTTGTCTGTCATGTTAAACATAGACGGCTTCATCGGCTTGGCGGATTCCTCCGTCAAAAAGCAGCTGTTGCCGTTCATTGCTTGTCAGCAAGGGAAGCGCGGCCAGTCTCTGTTCCGCGTTCGCCGCGGCACCTTCCAAGAGCGTCCGCAGGTGGCCGGCCAGCCGCTCGATCCGGTCGTCGTCAAACAAATCAGAGCTGTATTCAATTTCCAGGCGGAGTTTGTCCCCGTCGTCAGTCAAAACCAAAGTCAGGTCGAGCTTGGCGATTTTGGGTTGCGTTTGAAGCGGTTCGCAAGCGAGCCCCGGAAGTCCAATGAACTCAGCGCGGCTGTCGTGATCGCGCCAGTTCAAGGCGACCTGAAACATCGGCGAATGGCTTGGGTTTCGTTCCGGCTGAAGCGCGGCCACGACCTGATCGAACGGCGCGGACCGGTGTGCATAAAGGCTGATCAAACCTTCCTGCACGCGGGTCATCAAGTCCCGGAATGTGGGGTTGCCGCTGAGGTCCGTCCGTAGAACATGGGTATCAATCAGGCAGCCGATCAGGGGCTGCAGCTCAGGCCGCTCGCGGTCGGCAATCGGAATGCCGATCAAGATATCGTCCTGGCCCGTATAACGATGCATCATCGCATTCAGGGCCGCCGCGAACACCGTAAATAAGCTGGTCTGCTGCTGCCGGCAGAGCTGTCTCAGATCTTTTGCCAGCATAGAATCGAACTCGAACGGCTTCTTGTTACCGTGAAACGACATGACAGCGGGTCGGAGCCGATCTGTGGGCTGATCAAGAAATGTTGGCGCGCCCCGCAGCTTCTCCCGCCAAAACGCAAGATCCTCCTCAACACGCGCTTGCTGGGAAGGCTGCTGCAGCCACGCCGCGTAGTCGCCATATTGGATGGCCAAAGGCGCAAGCGCGGAAGGATGCCCGTTTAGGGAGGCGCCGTAGAGCATGGCGAGTTCACGCCAAAGAATGCCAAACGATGCGCGGTCGCAAAAGAGATGGTGCATCATAAGAATGAAGGCGTGGTCTTCCTCATCGATCTCGACGACCGTCACGCGTACGGCTGGTTCCGCTTCCAGCCGGAAGGGAAGACGAGGTTCGGTGGTCAGCAACTTTGCCAGCTCGGCTTCGCGGGCGCTGGAAGCCAGGTGCCGGAGGCTGATTTTTGTGAATCTTAACGGCCAGGACGCATGAATGATCGCTGCTGGCCTTCCATCTTTAACCTCAATTGTCGAACGCAGGGTCTCGTGTCGTTGGACAATGACGTTGAACGCCCGCTCCAGCGCCAGGAGATCCACGGGCCCCTTCAAGCGAACGGCTTCGGCCTCATTGTAAACCGGTTCTTTGTTGTTGAATTGCGCCATGAACCAGATGCGTTCCTGGGCGGGACTTAAGGGGCAGGGCTGGTTTGCGTTCCTTAGGGGGATAGGCTGCCAATCGCCACGGACGTTCATGCCGCAGGTGTCTTCTGGCGTCATCGACCCCCGCAACCGGCGGCGCACCAGCGCCGCCAGTTGCGTGACCGTGGCATTTTCGAAGAAGTCCGAAAGTGAGAGAAGGACTGGCGTCTTTTCGCGGATGCGCGAGAGACATTGAATGGCGTGCAAGGATTGCCCGCCCAGCGCAAAAAAATTGGCATCAGCCTCGATGTGCGGCTGCGCGAGAAGGTCCATCCAGATCTCGGTGATGATCTGTTCAAACGGCAGGGAATCGCCGGCACCATCGCCCATCTCGCGCATGACCGGCTGTGCGGGTGCCGCGGCCAGTTTGGCCGCGGTTTCCGCCAGGCGCAGTCGCTGCACTTTTCCCGACGGCCCCTTCGGCAAATCCGGTACGAAATGAATGCGCGTCGGGGTCTTGAAATAGCCCAGATGACGCTCGCAAAAACGCAGCAGTTCGCGCTCGTCGCAGCCCATCCCGTCCCGCAAGACCGCGAACGCCACCACGTCCTCGCCGACATGGCGGTCAGGAACCCCGACCGCAGCGGCCTCCAAAACCGCGGTATGGCTTTCCAGAATTTCGTCGATCTGTTTGGGCGCGATGTTCACGCCACCTTTGATGATCAGCTCTTTCGAGCGGCCGATCATGAACACGTAACCTTCCTCGTCCCGATAGGCGAGGTCGCCGGTATGAAACCAGCCTTCAGAGTCGAGCGCTGCTTGCGTTGCGGCGGGATCCTTGTAATAGCCCTGCATCATCCCGTCGCCGCGGAGCAGCATCTCGCCTGTCTCGCCTGCGGCCAGGTCGATACCCTCCCGGTTGACGAACCGCGTTTCAAAGCCGGTGACCAAGCCCAATGACCCGATCTTGTTCTTGCCAGGCGGCGGGGGGTTCAAGATAACGTTTCCTGCTTCAGCGGCCCCCATCCCCTGCAGC
>DATJHR010000193.1:0-18470 GCA_035493735.1 Acidocella sp. | reverse complement strand
CACAGAGAAAGCTTGACCCCGTCAGACCACAAATGCCAGAGAAAATTCAGCCAGCGAGGCGATGCCAGATGGGCGACATCATGTCGGAATCCCGGGCGCCATCAAATCGGAATGGGTGGGCGTCTTCGTCGGAATCCGCAGCCGTGGTGCTGATGCCTGAAGCCATGCCGGCGCGGTCGCGCGGTACCGCGCCCACGATTGCCTTCTGCGTCTCGCCGTTGAGCAGGCCGCCGCCACTGCCCAGTACCGCCATGGCCAGCGCCACCAGCGTCCAGTCATTGCCGGAGGCGGCGAAAGAAAGGAGCAGGTCGCCGAGCCCGGTGATCGCCAGGCCCAGGCTGAGGATGTGAACGGAACTGACATACGGGTCGAGACGGCGGCCGACCTCCGGCAGGATCAGCATCGTGAGCGCAAAGGGCAGCATGGAAAACCCGGCTTCGAGTGGCGCGCGGCCGAGCGCGTTTTGTAGGTAAAGCGGCAGCAATTGCGCCATCACCTGTGCCGTGGCGGCATAGGCGAACATCGCCAGCACCGCGCCGATGAAGCGCCGCACCCGGAACAAGCTCAGGTCGAGCATTGGCCGTGCCTGCCGGTTTTCTACGACCAGGAACACCGCGAGCGCGGTGAATCCGCCGGCAAAACCGGTCAGCGCCGGCGCAGAAACCAGGCCCTGTGCCTGAGTTTCGATGATGCCCCAGGTGAGGCCAAACATGGTGGCGGCAAAACTGAGAATGCCCGGCGGGTCGAGCCGCCTTGCCGCCGCATCGCACGATTCCGGAATCAAGCGAAGCACTGCGATGGCGAGGGCCGCGCAGACCGGCAAATTGATGAAGAACGCCCAACGCCAACCCAGCGCGAAGGTGACGAGGCCACCTAGGATCGGCGCCAGCACCATGGTCAACCCCATCATCCCGCCCCAGATCGTCCAGGCGCGCGCGCGCGCTGATTCGTCGTGAAAAGTGTGGCCGATGATGGCGAGCGCGGGGGCCAGCAGGAAGGCGGCGCCAACGCCCTGTGCGGCGCGGGCCAGATAGAGCGCCGGGGCGCTGGAGGCGAGGCCGCAGAGCAGTGAGGCGAACGCGAAACCGGCAATGCCGCCAAGAAAGATGCGGCGGCGCCCATAACGGTCGGCAATCGCTCCGGCCGGCAGCAGCAAAGCGGCAAAGCACAGCACATAAGTGCTGATCACCCATTGGATGTCTGCAAAATCAGCATTCAGACGCCGGGCGAGGGTTGGCAGCACGATCGCCACGATGTTGGTGTCGAGCACCGTCATGGCGCAGCCACAGCTGGCGGCGAGCAGCACAAAGAGCGGATTTGTGAGTGGGCGCATGGTCTGTCTCCGGCACTTGAGGAGACAGAAAAGCTGGTCTTTCCGTTTATGTCATTGTTTGTTTTTTGCTGTATTATTAGGTTTAACAAAACGAGCGTTCGAGGGGTTGGGGTGGAGCTAAGGCACCTGCGCTATTTCGTGATGTTGGCTGAGACGCTGCATTTTGCCCGTGCCGCCGAGCGCCTGGACATTGCCGCGCCGACGCTCACCGTGCAGATCCAGGATCTGGAACGGAGCCTCGGCGCGCAGCTTTTCGCGCGCGGCAGGCGGCAGGTGGCCCTGACCGGGGCGGGCGAGGTGTTTCTGGTCGAGGCCCGCGCGGTGCTGGCACGGGCAGAGCAGGCGGAGAGGGCAGGCCGCCGCGCCGGGCGCGGCGAGGTAGGAAGAGTCGCGCTCGGCTACGTTGCCTCGGCGGTTTATGGCAGCGTGATGCAGGAGCAGCTCGGCCGCTTCCGCACCGCCTGGCCCAACGTGCAGGTGACCGCGCGGGAAGTGCCGATGAGCGAACTGCCGGGGTTGCTCACGCACGGGCAGCTCGATCTCGGCTTCGTGCGGCTGCCGCTGCGTGTGCCGCCGGGCCAGCGCGCGCATGTGTTGTTTGAAGACGTTTTCTGCATGGCCCTGCCCGGTGATCACCGGCTGGCGGCAGGGCACACCATCCGGCCAAGGGATCTGGCCGATGCCGATTTTATCACGCCGGAACAGGTGGCGGGCACGCATGAGGTCGCGCGGCGCGGCGGGTTCATGGCACGAATCGTGGCGAGCCCTGGCAGTCTGATCGCCGTGTTAATGCAAGTGTCGCTGGGCGCCGGCGTCGCGGTGGTGCCATCGGTGCTAACCGCCACGGTGCGGATCCCGAACGTGGTGTTCCGACCATTCGCCGGTGAGCCCATCACTTCCGAAGTGGCGATGATCTTTCGGTCGCGCGAAGCGGCGCCGGCGACGCAGAAACTGATCGCACAGTTTCGTGCCGTGTCGTCGCGACGGCTGACGCCGGATTGGGGCGATAGTTCGGCACCGTCCGCAGTTTCGCAACGCCGGTAAAGAGTCCCGGTGCGCCGCATTCAGTCCGTTGGATAAATCCCCATCGACTAGCCCCCCATATTTCTCAGAGGAAATCAACGCTTATGTGTGAAGATCGGGCGTGTCGTCACTTCGGGCTCGATCGTCCTGGATATTCTTAGGTATAACCTAAGAATAAATGCAAATAACGGCAATGACATAAATGCCAAGGCCGGCTTTTCTGCGCCCGACCATCACAACGGCGGAGATATTATGCGCTACCAAATTGCAACCATTATGATCGGCCTCGGTCTCACAAGCGTGGCTCACGCACAGACACGCTCCTATACCACGGAGCAGCCAACGCTCACTTATGCGGGAGCGCAAAGAATTTTGCAGGCAGCCGCAGCAGCGGCAACCGCGCGACATGCGCCGTCGAATATCGCGGTGGTCGACCGGGCCGGCGATCTGCTCGCCTTTGAGCACATGGACGGCGCGTTTTCTGCGGGCATCACGCTCTCGATGGGCAAGGCCCGCAGCGCCGCACGCTATCAGCACCCTACAGCCGCACTGGAGCAAGCCATCAATACCGGCCGGCCGGCTGCGATTACCGCGGGCACGGTCGACCTCCAAGGCGGTGTACCGATTGTCGTGAATGGCGTTGTGGTCGGCGCGATCGGCGTCAGCGGTTTCGACAAGACCAACGACGTCGACATCGCTGACGCGGCCGCCAAGCTGCCCTAAGCGACAAGACGAAAGAAAGGCTACTTTTTGTGAACAAAAAGTAGCAAAAAACTTTATTTACTCTGGGCCTGTGAGACTCGAGCGCCTCAGGCCCAGTGTAAACAAAAATTTTTTCGCCGCTTTTTAAAAAGCGGCCACTTTCTTTCGTTTCTTCCTTTTCTACTCACCCGTGATTCGCTCCGGATGGGTGAAAACCTCGAACCCGTCATCGCGGGCGACGGCGATTAAGGTCATTCCCGCCGCCTCTGCCTCGCGCACCGCCCGCGCGCTCGGCACCGAGACGGCCACGATGATCCCGGCCCCCAAGGCGCCGGTTTTCTGGATCAGTTCGATCGAGACGCGGCTGGTCAGCAGCACCACCCCCTCCGGCCCGTGGCGCCCTGCCCGCTTCACGGCGCCGATCATTTTGTCCAGCCCATTATGGCGGCCGACATCCTCGCGCACGATCAGCGCATCGTCATCGGGGGTGTAGAAGGCGGCGGCGTGCACCGCGTGGGTCTCCCGGTTGAGCACTTGCAGCTCCGGCAGGCGGCGGATCGCCGCGGCGATCTTGGTCGCCGGCACGGTGATGGTGGGACTCACTTGTTTTGGCGGCCGCAGCGCCTCGATCAGGCTGTCCATGCCGCACAGCCCACAGCCGACCGGCCCGGCAATGCGCCGGCGCCGCGCCTCCAGCGCTTCGCGCCGGTCGGGCCGTAACTCCATCCGGCATTCCAGGCCGAGCGGCAACACCGCCAGCTCGAAGCTGAGAATCTCTTCCGGGCTCTGGATGATACCTTCGGAGAGCGAGAAGCCGATGGCGAAATCCTGCAGGTCCTGCGGGCTCGCCATCATCACCGCGAAAGTGACGCGGTCATAGCTGAGCGCCACCGCCGATTCCTCAGGCAGCTTGCGGTCCATCGTCAGAAACCGGCCCCGCCAAGCCTTGACCGTGACATGGGTGATCGGGTCGGGAACTTTAGCCATCAATCTTTCCTTCTATCCCAAACAAAAGGGAGTGACAGCTCGCTTGTCGAAAGCGGGTATCTCTGGTGTCTTCTCCGGCTGTTTGATCATTGGTATCACGAGATTTTCGTACCTGCGCCCCCAAATGCGCACTTCATGGCGGCAGCGACTTGCGCATGTTTCGACGGGCTGAGCGGCACTAACGGCAAGCGATACGCTTCAGAAATCTTGTCCATCTGCGCGAGAGCCCATTTCACTGGAATTGGGTTTGACTCGACGAACATCGCCTCATGAAGTGGTGCAATCCGCTGGCAAAGCGCGCGGACAGTTGGCGCATCGCCACTTCTGGCAGCTGCACAGAGGCGGCTCATGAGGGCGGGAATGACATTGGCTGACACCGAAATGTTGCCGTGGGCGCCGTGAAACATCAACGCCGCGGCGGTTGGATCGTCACCGCTATAGACAACAAAATCAGTCGGGAGGCGGTTCATCAACATAATTCCGCGCCCAATGTCGCCGGTTGCGTCCTTTAAACCAACAACATTCGGAATTTCTGCAAGACGCATAACCGTCTCGTCATCGAGGCCAACGACAGTGCGGCTTGGCACATTGTAGAGGATAAGAGGCAAATTCACCGCTTCGGCAACCGCCGCGTAGTGGCGAAACATGCCCTCTTGAGTAGGCTTATTGTAATAGGGCACGACCGAGAGTGTCGCGAGAACGCCGGCGTTTTTTGCGTATTGAGTAAGTTCAATGGCTTCACTCGTAGAATTCGCGCCGGTTCCGGCGATAATCGGAATCCGGCCCCGTGCGTGTTCCACGGCGATCTGGAGCAGATCGCCATGTTCTTCCATAGACATGGTCGCGGCTTCGCCCGTTGAACCCAGAACGACAATTGCATCACTGCCCTCCGCAATGTGCCAGTCGATGAGTGCCCGCAACGCGTTCCAATCAAGGCTTCCGTCCTCATACATGGGAGTTACGAGCGCGGGAATGCTGCCGGCCGGCAGGATGCTGTTTGCTGTTTGGGGATCGATCAGGGCATTAACCATGGTGCCTCACACAGATAATAGATTCGGTTCGTGCGAAGTTGCATGTTGTCCTTGGCCCCATCGAGGATGTCGGATTCATTCTACGAATGGGATACATCGGGCGGTGTCCACTGATAACGGGCGAGTTGCTCGTTAAGCGGCGGCTGGCCAAGGTTATTGGCAAAATTACACAATGTGGCAAGGCTCACGCCGAGAACCACCTCAAGGGCAGCCTGATCGTCAAATCCGGCTTGTTTAAAACGCCTGAGCGTATCGTTAGAAACTGCACCGCGGCTGGCGATCACGGCTTCGGTGAACTGCGCGATCGCGTTGATCTTATCGTCGTTCACGGCGGCCCGCTTCCGCAAGGCGGCGATGATTGACGGATCCAAGTTGGCTTTCTTGGTGGCGATCGCCGTATGGCCGGCAACACAGAAGCCGCAACCATGGACGGCCGCAGCGGTAATCTGCACAGCCTCGCGTTCAGCGAGCGACAGCGAGCTTCGGCATTAATGCCAGACACTGTCAGATAGGTTTCGAGCGTCACCGGCGCATTGGCGAGGATCCGCAGAAGGTTAGGAAGGAAGCCATTGGCCTTCTCCGCAGCTATTAATGGATCCTTAGCCTCGGCGGGAGCATCGGCGATCGTTCGGAGTGGCAAACGTGACATCGATCTATCCTTGAGAACAATGGCCTTCTCATGAAGACCGGAATGCCCATACCACAACCGCCGAAAACGGTACATATACTTGTATATATCATGCATACAAAATGCGATTGTATGAATTGCAAATACCGTTGATTTTAGGGGGATCGAGATACCGCGTTGTGGCGGATATACCTGCCATGCGCCTCTCACCGGCGGGCAACGGGCTAAACCAGCTCATCGCCGCCCCAAGCCGCCGCTATTTCGAACGGTATCTTGATGCGGCCGAGCAATCCCGCCAGTGGCTGAGCCCCCGCTCTATCCGCCACAAGCCCGCACCCGGTCCCAAAATCACCCACAATTGCCATTCATACAATTATGAACCTAAAAAACATGCTATCTGCATATATATGGACAACCCAAGTCTGCCGTGATAGCAGATTTTGCGGCCTTCCATGACAAGACCGCTACTCTCAAGGATCGATCGATGTCACGTTTGCCACTCCGGCATCCTTCCAATTGTGATTTTTCGTCGGAGCCATGTGCAATTGCCTTGCAGGACAAAGCGATGAGCAGAATCATCGCCTTCCTCGCGGCGGAAGGCATCACCTTCGCCATAGGCGCCTATCGCACCGCGCCGCCGGGCTTCCGCCGCGGCCGAACGACGGTCGAAACCGCTGATCTCGCCGCCAGGCTGGGCTATGCCCGCCTCACCGACGGAGCCCTGTCATGACCGGCCGGACTCCGCTCGCGGCGGCGGACGCGGCAACAAGCTCCCTCTATCCCTGCTTTGCGCGCGCAGACGTCGGCTTTGCCCATGGCATGGGCGCGTGGCTCACGGCGATGGATGGAAAGGACTATCTCGACTTCGCGACCGGCATCGCAGTCACCGGACTCGGCCATAGCCATCCGCGCCTGGTCGATGCCCTTGTCCGCCAGACGAGGAAGCTCTGGCATGTCTCGAACGCGTTCCAGATCCCCGAGCAGGAACAATTGGCAAAACGGCTGTGCGCTGAGACGTTCGCCGATCGCGTGTTCTTTTGCAACTCGGGCGCCGAGGCCCTTGAGGCCGCCATTAAGACCGCGCGCCGTTACCAGTTCGTCAACGGGAACCCCCAGCGCAACCGGTTGCTGACCTTCGCCGGCGCCTTTCACGGGCGGACGCTCGCGACAATCGCGGCCGGCGGACAACCGAAATATCTGGAGGGGTTTGGGCCGCCCGTCGACGGGTTCGACCCAGTGCCGTTCGGCGATATCGAGGCGCTTGCGGCCGCCTGCAGCGCTAAGACAGCCGGGATCCTGGTTGAGCCAATCCAAGGAGAGAGTGGCGTGCACGCGCTTCCGCCCGAAAGCTTGGTCAAGATCCGGGCACTCTGTGATCGTCATGGACTCCTGCTCGTCCTCGACGAAGTCCAAACCGGCATCGGCCGGTCCGGGCATTTGTTCGCCTATCAGAAGGCTGGCATCGCGCCCGATATTCTGGCGAGCGCCAAGGGCCTGGGGAACGGCTTTCCGGTTGCGGCGTGTCTCGCCACCGAAGCCGCCGCCGCCGGCATGACCCCCGGGACGCACGGCAGCACGTTTGGCGGCAATCCGCTCGCGATGGCCGTGGCGAGCGAGGTCGTGGACATCGTCGCGGATGCCGGCTTTCTTGAGCAGGTCAGATCCAGCGGGGAGCAACTGCGCCACGGCCTTAAAAACCTCATGGCGGAATTCCCCGAGATTTTCGAGGAGGTCCGCGGCGAGGGATTGCTGATCGGCATCAAATGCAGGCCGCCCGTCCGCGATGTCGCAAAGGCCGCTCTCGAGCATGGGCTTCTGACGGTCGTCGCCGGAGACGGAGTCCTGCGCATTCTGCCGCCGCTGAATGTCGCAAGTCACGAGATCGAGCAGGGCTTGATACGACTGCGCAATGCGGCGGTCTCGCTTTTGGCCGCCGAACCGGCAGCGGTGCGCCTGAGTTCGGAGTGAGCAATGCCCAAGTTGCTGCAACAACCTGAAGCCGCTCCACCGCTCACGCACGGTGGCCTGTTCCAACCTAACCTCCGGTCGGACGTTCGCGCCGCAGGCGCCGTGGCGCGGGTCATCTTTAAGGCCGCCAGTGAGAACGCGGGTGCCGCATGAGCGCCGCCGCACTGACCTCCATGCCCTTCGACATCGCGCAAATCCGCAAGGATTTTCCGCTCCTCGAACAGAAGGTTTATGGCAACAACTTGGTCTTTCTCGATTCCGCCGCGTCGGCGCAAAAGCCGCGCGCGGTGATTGAGGCCATGGTGCATGTGATGGAAGCGCAATACGCCAACGTACATCGCGGCCTGCACTTCATGTCGGAGAAAACCTCCGACGCCTATGAGGCCGTCCGCGACAAGGTCGCTGCGTTGCTGAACGCGACGTCGCGGGAGGAGATCGTGTTCACCCGCAACGCCACCGAGGCGATCAATCTCGTCGCCTATAGCTACGGCCGCAGCGCCTTGCGACCGGGCGATGCCATTGTGGTCTCCGAGATGGAGCACCATGCCAATCTCGTGCCCTGGCAGATGCTGCGGGATGCGCATGGCGTGGAGCTGCGCGTGGCAAAAATCACCGACGCCGGCGAGTTGGATTTTGAGTCGCTTCAGGCGCAGTTCGCCGATGGCAGAGTGAAGCTGCTCGCCGTCACGCATATGTCGAACGTGCTGGGCAATTACACTCCGGTCGAGCGCCTGGCAGCTTTCGCGCATGAGCGAGGGGCAAAAATCCTGCTCGATGGCGCGCAGGCGGTGGTGCATCGCCGGGTCGACGTGCAGGCCATCGATGCCGATTTCTACGTTTTCTCCGGCCACAAGCTTTACGGCCCCACTGGCACGGGCGTGCTTTACGCCAAGGCCGAGTTGCTGGAGGCGATGCCGCCTTTCCTCGGCGGCGGCGACATGATCGCCAGCGTCTCCTTCGCCAAGTCCAGCTGGGCCAAGCCGCCGGCGCGGTTCGAGGCCGGCACGCCGGCGATCATCGAAACCATCGGCCTGGGTGCGGCGATCGACTATGTGCGGGCGATCGGGTTTGATGCCATCGCCGCGCACGAGCGCCGCCTCACCGATCACGCGTTGAACGTGCTCTCGAACATTGAAGGGTTAAAAATTCTCGGGCAGGCGGAGGATCGGGGCGGGGTGATCTCCTTCGTCATGAAGGATGCACACGCGCATGACATCGCAACCTTGCTGGACCGCCAGGGCATCGCCGTGCGCGCCGGGCATCATTGCGCCGAACCGCTGATCGGCCGGCTTGGCGTCACCAGCACCGCGCGCGCCTCTTTCGGCCTGTACACCTTGCCCGAGGAGATCGATGCGCTGGGCGTCGGTCTCAACCGAATCAAACAGGTTTTTGGCGGATGACCGATATCGCGGAACTCTATCAGAGCTTGATCATGGACCGCTCCCGCAAGCCGCGCTTCGCCGAACGGCTCGAGTGTTTTGACGCCGAGGCCAAGGGTGAAAACCCGATGTGCGGCGACCGCATCCATCTGTTTCTCAAGCGTGATGGCACTCAGGTGCGGCATGACTCGCACGGTTGCACGATCATGACCGCCAGTGCCGATCTGATGGCGGAAGCGGTGGCGCACAAAACCCCGACAGAATATTTTGTCCTGCGGGCAGCCTTCGAAGATATGGTCAATAGCGGAAAGCCCGACCCGATGCTGGGTAACTTGAACGCGCTGTCAGGGGTGTCGGAATACCGCTCACGCATCCGCTGCGCGATGCTGCCCTGGTCAGCTTTGGCCCAAGCCGTGAATCAGGATGAGCCAAAAAATGGATGACCAGAGACTGGTCCCGGCCACCACCTGGACGCCAGACCGCGAGACCAGCCCAACCATCTCCGAAGATGCCGTGATCAACGCGATCTGTACGGTGTACGATCCGGAAATCCCGGTGAATATTTTCGAGCTCGGCCTGATCTACGTGATCGAGATCGACGAAAACAATAACGTGACGGTGGAAATGACCCTCACGGCCCCGAACTGTCCTTCAGCGCAGGAACTGCCGGTGATGGTGCGCACCGCCGTCGGCGACATTCGCGGCGTCGGCGACGTCAGCGTGGATATCGTCTGGGATCCGCCATGGGATCAGAGCCGCATGACCGAAGACGCGCGCCTCGCGCTGAACATCTTTCAGGACCGTTGAGATGAGTACGACGTACGACCGCGTTTCGAATGCGCTAGCATTCCGTGGTCTATGAAAGTTAGTAACGATTCAATACCAATAAAAGAGCCGTGAACAGCCTCGCAATGAACCGCGACAAAAGCCTTTGTCGTTGATGCGGAGCTCCACGATGAAACACCCGAGAGCATCACTATCGCTCAGCCAGCGCAAGAACGATTTGACCAATTAGAAAATGGTATTTGCAAACAACAAGTTCCAGAACCAGGTCAGATAGTCCGAGAGTGCGTACGTCCTCTGTTTTCGGGGGCTGCGCGTCAGGGCCAGGGAACGCCGGAACGGGCGCGAAACAGCAAGCCAGCATTGCTCGGGCCAACCGTTGACCTTCCTATTATGGAATCTCTACCCGCAAACCCGGCAACGGCGCATCACTAACGCCTTATTTTATCTTCTAATTCCATCCAATCGGATGAAACGAATCAGCCATCGAGACGCCTGCGGAGTACCTGGATGACAAACCTCAAGCCATTTGCGAAGGAAGTAATCGACGGCCGTAGGAGGGAGCGGCTCCTCAGGCTGCTGGCGGTGGCGACCTTCATCATTTTCTTTCAGGCGTACATGGTGGCGCCGGTGATACCGTCGCTGACGAACGTCTTCCACACATCGGCCGAGGCGGCTGGGCTGATCATACCAGCCTATTTGATTCCCTATGGCATTTCCACCATCGCCTACGGCCTGCTTGCTGATCGGATCGGTATTCATCGCATCATGTTTGCCTCTCTGGGGGCCTTTGCGGTGCTAACGATGCTGACGGCGACCGCGCAGTCCATCGAACAGCTCGCGCTTTGGCGGATCGTCACCGGCATCGGCGCCAGTGGCGTGGTGCCGCTGGCATTGGCGCTGGTGGGGCGGTTGTACCCTTATGAGCAGCGTGGCCGGCCGCTGGGCTGGCTGTTTGGCGCGATGGCCGGCGGCATGGCCTTCGGATCGCCGCTTGGCGCGCTGATCGTCCCCTTCGTCGGCTGGCAAGGCCTCTTTCTCTTCGTTGGCATCGCCGCTGCGGTGGTGCTTCTGGTCCTGCTGCCCAGCAGGGCCGTTATCGCCGCCACGGCTCAGCCGGTGACAGGCTCGCTCCATGACCTTCTGCGCGGATACAAGAATCTGCTTGGCGCGCCACGTGGACGGAACACATACGGTTATGTGTTCATCAACTCGATGTTCCACTCCGGCGTCTTCACTTGGCTCGGTGTGTATTTCGAGCATCGATACCACATCGGCCCGGCCGCCGTTGGCTTGGCGCTCCTCGGCTATGGCGTGCCAGGCTTCCTGTTTGGCCCGCTGATCGGCCGGGCGGCCGACCGTTGGGGACGTGGGAGGTTGCTGCCCATCGGTCTCGCGCTCAGCACCATCGCTGCGGTTGCCTTGATGCTTGGCATTCCTCGGATCCTAATCCCGGTCGTGGCGCTGGTGCTCTCTCTCGGCTACGACATGACCCAGCCTCTTTTCGGCGGCATCGTCACCTCGCTCGGGGGAAAACGTGCCGGGCAGGCCATGGGCCTGAACGTTTTCACGCTCTTTATTGGTTTTGGCCTCGGAAGCCTCGTCTTCAGCGGGCTGATGCAGCTCGGTTTTGCAACGGCTTTCGGGCTGTTCGCGATCGTCGAACTCGTGCTCACCTGCTTGTCCTTCGGACTGTTTCGTTCGGAAGTTCCCTTGACAAGGGGTCATTCTGGCTTCCGGACCTAGGCGGCGAGGTGGCGCGGATCTATCGGCTGCTTTCTTTCTTACTTCAGCGCGGCGCAGAGCGCTGGTCGGCGATCAGGGCATGCTTGGTCTCGATCTGCTGCCGAACGCTCATCGACGAGGTCCGGCTGATCCCTGAAGAGGCGGCCAGGAGAAAAGCCGCAGTTGCCCCCGCAACTGTGAGCGGTTTGCGCCGGTCCGATGCCATTGCCCCAAGCAGCCAGGAAACCGGCCGGCATCGAGACATTTGCGCGTGGTCCGGGCGGGGTGCACCGGGAACGGAGGGGAGAGAGACCCTGAGCCTCTGTCGCGTGCGGCCCGCTTGGCAGTCGCGCGCGATTTGCGCGGAGGGCTTTATGCCGAAAAATCTGCTCAGGGCCTGCCTGGCAGTATCGTTGTTTCCATTCGCCGCCTGGGCGGACGATTCGTCGCAGGTGATCACAGTCACGGCGACGCGAATTCCCACCGAGGTCCAGAACGTGCCGGCGAACGTGACTATCCTCACCCAGCAGGATTTCATCCGGCGTGGCGACACCGCACTGGTGCAGGCGCTCAGTGCCGTGCCGGGCGTGCATGTGGTGCAGTCCGGCGGCCCCGGCAGCGTAGCCAGCGTGTTCATGCGCAGCACTAATTAGACGGTGCGTGCCTCGCAGCACGCCATCGCCGGCCATGTCGGGGCGCAGACCACCTTGTTCAATCGCCTCACGCTGACAGCGGCGGTGCGCGAGGAATTCGTCCGACAGACCGGCATTAAAGCTTTCAATATAGCCGATCTCGTAGGGGCTGTCCGGGTTGGCGGCTGGGACCAAGCGCCGTGATCCACGCCCGCACAGCCTAGGGACGAATTTGGACCATTGTCGGAGCGTATATGCCCCGGTGTGCCGCGAACGCACGGCGTGTGGGCGCAAGACATCAGGTGCGCCTCTGGCAAAGAAGACCTACCCAACAGCCGTTCAATTAACTAAAATGCAAATGCGAATATCACTGATCGGAACATTGCCAACATCTTTATAGGTTGAATCTATAGATCCGCTTGCGATCCATGCGAATTCTGAGGGTAAATGGTGTACGGCGAGCAGCACAACAGGTGGCCGGATCTTAGATCTTATTCGTCAAGATATTTTGCGCCCGGCGTAATCCTCTTCGCCGCAGCGCTGTTGGCCGCGGGAATCTTCGTCCTCGACGCTGTTACCAGCGTAAATGTGGTAGTTTCCGACCTCCACGTGGTCGTCGTGCTGATGGCCTCACGCGTTCTTCGGCCCCGCGATATTCTCCTGGTGGCGTCGGGCTGCATATTGTTGGCTGTCGTCAGCCACTTCATCGCTTGGGGTAATCCCTGGAGCCTGACTTCGCTCATCAATCTTCTCTTCGTTTGCTCGACGATCGGTCTTGCCGCATTCGTCATTTCCCGAAACGCATCGACCGCGCTGGCGCTGCGCCAGGCACAGCACCAACTTGCTCATTTCGCACGGGTCACGACCCTAGCCGAACTCACTGCTTCGCTCTCTCATGAATTAAGCCAGCCAGTTTCAGCAGTAATCATGAACGCCCAAGCCTGCTCGCGTTGGCTTTCGGCCGAACCACCAAACCTGGAAGAGGCGCGGAAGGCCACGGAATGCATCAGCAAGAATGGTAACCGAGCCGTCACACTGATCCATCAAGTTCGCAACATGATCAAGAAATCTCCGCGGCAAACCGTTTGGATCGATATAAACCACATGATCCAGGAGACGTTGGCGCTGGTGCACGCGGAAGTATTGAGGCATCGCGCGATCCTGGAAACCCAGCTGATGCCCAACCTTCCCGCCGTTCAGGGCGATCGTGTCCAGCTGCAACAAGTAATCCTTAATTTGGTGCTCAACGCGCTGGAGGCCACAGATGCGAACGGCGAGGCCCCAAGAAAAATTGTGGTCGCAACAGCATTGGAAGACGCGACGGCTCTTCGTGTCACGGTAAGTGATTCGGGAAAGGGGCTGGACCCGAAAGAGCTCGAGCAGATCTTTGACGCTTTCTATACGACCAAGCCGCTCGGAATGGGGATGGGGCTGGCGGTCAGCCGCTCCATCATACAGGCGCATAGCGGGCGGCTTTGGGCGACACCGAATGCGCCACGGGGTGCCGTCTTTAACTTCACGATGCCCATTACCAGACAGCCGCTCCCCGTTGCGGCATCTCAGCTCGCCCGACAGTAGGCGATCTTTTTTGGAATTGCAGATCACATTTAAGCCAGCAAGGGCCATGAAGCACTTCGGGAGGTTCGTTTACTCACGTCGGTTGTTTTAACAACTTTTAAGAGTCATAAGTTTTTCTTTAGCCTTTTTATCTTTTCTGCGATCTAGCCGCTCACTAAGACTTTTGTCCTCCGCCCAGGAGGCCCGCACCGTGCCCATCCCAGAGCTGTTCCAGTTGTCGACATTACGAAATATTTCGTTGCCCCTATGGCTTTCTGTGCCGATCAGCACTCACATCATCAGCCCGTTTCACCAGAAGACATCTGGCCGTTTCTCGCCGCCCTCGAAGGAGGCAATGCGTCCGGTCTGGATCCTATCAAGCCGTGCCCATTCGACAGACATTTCCAGCACATGTCTTACCTATTGTGACTGGCCCCCTGCCCTATGGCGGCAAAGAGGCGCGGCAACATTACGGATATAACGCATGGCGGCTCCAACACATCCTGCCCCCAACAGCGCCTGGGCGGGTCATCTCGCCTTCGTCATTCGTTGCGCGGTGGTGGCGGCGCTTTCCTACTTTGCGGCAAGTGACATTGGGCTAGGCTTTCCCGCTTGGGCGGCAATTTCCGGCTTGGTCGTCTCGCAGGACCGCGTGCATCAGACACATCACGCCATGCGAGAGCGATTCATCGGAACTGTGATCGGTGTCCTTGTCGCTGCTTTAAGTGGCACCTTGCTCGCGCGCGCCGGTCTTAGTGCCGCCATCCAGATGGCTGTTGCCGTCGGAATATGCGCGGCAATCGTCCGACGCTATCCGCGATACAGGGCGTGTATGTGGACATGCCCGGCTGTGTTTCTTACGACAGCTTCGTCGGTGTCGATTCTCAGAGTCGGTTTTGATCGTGGCGCCGAGGTTATCATAGGCGGCGTCATTGCAGGCGTGGTGCATCTTATCGCCGATAAGATACTGCTGAACGCCCGGCTGGGCCGCGACGATGGGACGGCATAAGGTTATGCTCATCGCAACAGGTCCAGGATGGATGCCCCGTCGGCAATTGAATTTCGGTCGTCAGGGAGTGCCCGTCTGAGATACCGTCTTTCGCGGTGGCTAGAGTCCCGTTCCTTCGCGACGACGCCCGAGCGGATTGGTGTTTGGGAAGGTTTGCGAGCCGCCACCAGTGTCTCTGTGATGGTTATCGTGGCGCTGTGGCTGCATTGGCCGCTCCTCGCTTGGGGGGCGTTTGGCGCCTTCTGGGTGTGCCTCGCCGATCCGGGCGGCTCCGATGCGGTGCGCCTGCGCGCTTTGGGCGGCTTTACCTTCGGTGGCACGCTGATCGCCTGGGCGGCTTCCACGGCAGCCGGGTTGGGACCGCTCACGGCTGGCATAGCGCTTCTGCCGCTGACATTCCTCGCCAGTCTCAGCCGCGCCTACGGGCCGGCGGCAGCGCAATCTGGCATGCTGGTGTGCGTCGTCGCGGTGGTCGCCGTGGCTTTTCCCAGGCCTCCTTTGGCGGCCTTGACCATAGCCGCCGTTTTTCTGCTGGGCAGCCTCTGGGCGCTCGTTCTGTGCCTGGTGGTCTGGCGCACCCATCCTCATGCGCCGGCGCGCCGCGCCATTGCCTCGGTATTCGCCCGGATGGCCGATATGACCGCGGATCTTCTCACCCGCGGCAGATACACGTCCACAGTGCAGGCCGATTGGCCGGCCTTGAATGCTGCGCACCGCCGGTCCGTCCGGGACGCGATCGAGCGCGCCCGTGACATCGTCCTCAGCCTGGAAACTGGGCAGACGCGGTATCATTACGAGTTGGCCCAGGTGGACCGGATCTTCGCAGGGTTGATCGCGATCGGTCATCATCTGGGGAAACGCGCCACGCCATTGGACGATGGTGCCGAGCGGCATCTTCTCCACCGCCTCCTGCTCTCGCTAGCCGAGGCCAGGTATCAAGCCGCCCGCCGCATTTCCGATAGCCGGCTTCTCCTTGGGCAAGCAGACATGCTCGCCACCATCTCGTCGCAGCTCGATACGGAGTTCGGCCGCCCGATCGCGGCCAGCGCGCAGGTTCTTCATGATTTGGCGCAGTCATGGATCATGAAACCCGGTCATGCCGCGTCTCCCACCTCGTTGCCCAGCAAACCTCCCCGCCAGATTCTCCGGCCCATTTCGGCGACGGTGCTGCGGCATGCGAGCAGGCTCGCGGTGGCCGTGGTCATCACCTATGCGATCGCCGTTTGGCTTGACCTCGCCTTCTCCTACTGGGCGACAATGGCGACGGTTGTCGTGCTCCAGCCATTCGCCGCGACGACATGGCCACGCAGCATCGAACGCGTGCTCGGCAGCGTCTTCGGCGGTCTCCTGGCCGCCGCCATTACCGTACTGCTGCCGACCAAACTTGGGCTGCTTGCCTCCATCTTCCCAATGACAGCCGCGACGATCGCCTTCCGTTTCGTGAGCTACACACTCTACGTCTTCTTCCTGACTCCCCTCTTCGTTCTGGTGTCCGAACTCCTGCAGCCGAGCAGTGGCATCGCCTCGGCCCGCGCGATCAACAACATTATCGGTACGCTCATCGGCGCTGGAGCCAGTTTCTTGCTTTGGCCGGACCACGACGCGCGAACGACGACCGACATCCTAGCAGAAGCGGTCATGGCCAATTTCGCCTATGCGGAGAGCGTCGTCGGAAGCCTGAAGAGCACGCAGGAGCAGGTGGATCAGCTTCGCCGCAAGGCGGGCATCGCCAGCAACATGGCAGAGGCGACACGTCATCGGATGGTCTTGGAAGGTCGGAGACGGGGAGCTCGTCTGGACGAGATGGGAACATTGCTTGAAGCGCTACGCATGCTCGCAGGCGCCGCGACCACCCAGTGGTTAAGACTGTGCCCTCCCGACGAAAGCAGGGCCGCTTATTTCCGTGAGATCTCTGAAGCCCTTGCCCACAGCCTTCGGCATCCATCACGTGCTCCGGAATGGCCTGCAGCGCCGAATGACATGGACGATCTCAATCTCGCGGCCAAGGCGGTGGTCGCCACGCTGGCAGCCTACGTTCTAGGGACGCCTCCGCCGGACGAACATTCGGCTGTCGACGCCGCCAACGAGCGTGATCCATGAAACATACTCTGCATGTGCGCCGGACGACAACGCACCACTTCATCCCATCCTGTGTACATCGTCCAAAGCCCAGGCTTTATCGGTTAGGATCCGCGCAACCGCCAGGCCCATCGCCATGGCGGCAAGAATGAAACCGGCCTGGATACCGGTGGTGAGCGCGGCCATCACGTGACCGCGGCTGAATAGCGTCATCGTATCGTAGGAGAGGAGGCCGGGAATCATCACGATGACGCCGGGCACGGTCAGCGCAATACGCGGCTTTTGGACGTGCGGGGCCCCCCAGGTCGCCGCCAACCCGACGACGAGAGCGCCAAGGCAGGTCGCAGACGCAAGCGGCAGGCCGACAGCGTGCAGGTGCAGACGCACCAGATTTCCGATTACGGCGAGAATGCCGACCGCGAGAGCCGCACGCCATGTGCTGTTGTAGAGGATCGCAAACCCGGCACCACTGACGAAGCTTGCAAAGCCATGAAGCAAGCTTACCGACGCCGGACCGCCAACGGTCGCCGTTGGTGGCACCAACCCGGCCACACCGGACACCAGGCCCAGTCCCGCAGAGCCCGCCATTAGGAGCATGACGCCATAGGCGATGCGGGAGAGACCCGAGGTTAGGTGGAGCCGGATGAGATCCAGCAGGGCCGTCACGAGCGGAAAGCCTGGTACCAAAAACAACACGGAAGAGATGAACCCGGCTGCGTCGTCGAGCTTTCCGGGATTCATCCACCATGGCGCCCTGGCGATCATCCAGTAGAGCGCCGAAGCGAAAGCGGCGCAAATGGCGGTCACGACCAGCTGATTGAGGCGGCAGCGCAGCAGCAAGATGCGCAGAGCCTGACCGACCGCCGCGCTCATGGCGGCTACGCCACAGGCGAGAAGACTGGCTCCATTCAGCGACGCGAAGCCCCCGCATGCGAAACCGACCGCAATCGCGGTCGCGGGTAAAGAATGCAGCGGCGGCATGCGCTCCACCGCATCGAGCCGGGCATCTATCGCGGCTGGGCTCATCCCGGGATCGACTTCGGCCAATAGCTGGTCGAGAACGGCCAACCGATGAGCATTAAGCCCGATGAGAGTATTCTCGCGGACAAGCGTCACCACGCAGTTGCCGAGACTTGCGGTGGCGACAATGCTGTTCAGCGTAACGTTCGTGTCAAGCGTCTCGATCTGGAGCTTGGCGGCCAGCACGTTCATGGCGTCCGTGACGCGAAAATTTGTTGTGCCACTCCGCAACAGAAGGAGCCCTAGCCGCATGACGACGCGAAGCGCCTGACCAAGTGCGGGATCATCTGAAACTATCTTAGGGTTCATGCAGCTGCCGCCTTGGATGACATGGCAAAACGAGATCTTCCAGATATTCTTCTGGAGTCTCGCGAGCCGATAAACCTCACAGTCCAGTCTCGCGCGGCAACGCCCGGGTGAACTCGAAGAGCGTCACCGGGGGGCTGGCGCTCGGAAGGCAAAAGCGCCGAATTTTATTCATACATGCTTTCATACAGCGCGATGATCTGCGCGGCATCCGGCACGCGGGGATTGTTGGCCGGGCTGCCGGAGGCAAGCGCCTGCTCGGCCATCAGCGCTTTCTTGGCATGCCAGTCAGCGGCGGCAATGCCAAA
>DATJHR010000192.1:0-7424 GCA_035493735.1 Acidocella sp. | reverse complement strand
ATACGCTGCGCTCCTTGATTAGGAGAATGACTATGAAGAAGAAAAACGCCGTGTTGATCGGTGGGATTGCCAGTCTGGCCGGGTTGGGTTCAGCGCAAGCCGCCGTTGATCACGGGGCGGAAATGACGCGGACCATGCAGGTTTCGTCTTATTCCGAATTGCTGCAGCCCATCCCGAATGCGGTGGAATTGCTGAAGGCAAGCGATGCCGAATCGCGCCAGGCCCAGGAGCAGATGCGGGCACAGCCGGTGCAGTATTATTATTACTATCACCACCATCATCATCACCATCATCACCACCATTATCATCATCACCATCACCACCGCGATTGATCGTGGCGTGACAGCTTTGTGCCCGGCGTGAGCCTGTGCATTGCCGAGACGAGAGGGTTTTTCCAATCAATCGGAAAAACCCTCTCATACCAGGCTGCATTGTTTCTAAGTCCTGGGGGAGGCGGAAGCGACCCGCTTTCGCCGGAATGACGGTTTGGGCGAGCCGGCTTATCGGATGTCGCCCGAAGCCCGGTTCTCAGTCCTCCGCGGATTTATCCTTGGCGCGGGCCGCGCCGAGGATGTGGCGGTAGGTGCCGTCGAACACCGTGCGGGTCGAGGAGGTCCAGGTCGAGTCTTTCGCCAGGGTGGCGCGGCTGGCATGGATGCGCCGGCTTTGCAGCTCGCGCTCGGCGGCCTCCGTCTCATCCATCGGCACCAGTTCGAACGGGTTGTCCGTGGGCAGGATGAGGAGCTGCATGAAGGGCTCGCCGGGCCGGAAGATGTGGGTGCCGCCCGCGGGCGGGGTTTTGAAGACGACAAAGGCGATCAACGGCCACCAGTTGGTGCGCAAAGTGGCGGGCACGGCGATCGGCACGTCGTCGGTGGCGCTGGTGTAGAAGCGCGGATGCGGCTCCGTGCGGACCGCCATGCCCTCGGGCACCTTCAGGTCGAGCAGGAGCTGATAGGTGTAATACTGCGCGCCAAAAGCGCGGAACGGAGGCCACTGGATCCCACTCTGGGGATCCGGGCCGAAGTCCCCCTCGAAATGTGGTCCGCCATCGCGCCGGCTGACGCGTAATTCATGCTCATAGGGGTAGAATACTTCAATGCCGGCTTGCGCGCCTTCGACGAAGGGCAGGCAGTGCCAGGCCTGCTCGTGAGAGCCGTCTTTTCGCGGTTCCTTCGCGCCGCCCCAGCCGGGGACCTCGATTTTGGTGCGTCGGGGCGCCAGACGGGGCTCGAACAGGCGGTATTTGACGGTTTGCATTTGCTCTTCCTTCCACGGGGCGTGCGGGATCATCCTGCGGGATCCAGCATCCGGGTGGAAGCGTGTCGAATCACATGTGAATGACCGTGCTTTTAAATAAATGACACCGATTTCGAGCATGCCATCCGCCCGCCCGTCACCAGCACACGCTTGGCCGACAGCGAGCGCCCATCCAGCACCTCAGCCGCCCTCGATGTCGGTCCATAATTCATCAAATATCTCCATTGCGGTCCGCTGGCGCCGCCACCGGCATCGTCGAGCGTGCGGGCCAGGATGATAACGTCGCTGAGACCTACGATAATACCGTTCAACCTCGATACCTCATTGCCACGTCGCAGCGCTCATACCGGGCTCCATATTTTTCCATGATCTCCGCATCATGTTGGAATCCGAGCTTTTCATAGAGGTGAATTGCGGATTCGCAGCGTTTGCTTGTCAGGAGATAGAATGTCTTCGCCCCCATTATCTTCGCGCGATCAATCGCCGTTGAAAGCAGGAATTCCCCAGCCTTCAGGCCGCGCGCGCTGGCCCGAACCCCCATTTTCGTCAGTTCGAAGCTGCTAGCGCCCGTCTTTTGCAGCGCGCAGGTGCCGATCACGCCGAGATGGGGAGCCTCGACGAAGAGGATCGTCCCGCCAGGCTCGATGATGCGCTCCTTCGGGTTTTCCAAGACTTCGCGGTCGGTTTGTTCCAAGCGAAACATGGAGGTGATCCATTCCGCATTGATTTCATAAAAATCGGCAGCGAGGTCGTCGCTATAGTCACGGATGACGAGCGTGTCTCGTGCGATGCCGGCCACACGCTCATTGAGCGGTTTCGCGGCCAAGGCCTCTTCTATGGCTGTGATCTGATCGAGCAAGGGGCCGGAGAGGCCGTCGCAGATCTCGTTCACGGCCGTCTCGATCCGTGGCCAGATCAGCAGCTTGGTTCGCGCCATGACCGCTTCTCCGGCTGCGGTGAGAGACAGAGTCTTTTGGCGCTGGTCCGTACCGGACACGGCGTGGATCAATCCCATGCCGATAAGCTGGCCCGCGGCGCGTGTAACGCCAGGCTGGCTGGAGCCAACCACCTCAACGAGCCGGCCAACCGTCATGGCGCCGCGGTCAAGGGCTGTCAGCAATGGCATATGGGCAGGTTGTACCCTTAATCCGGCGTCCTCGATTGTACGTGCCGCCCCGGCCTGCATGCGCTCTGCCAAACGCTTCAGGCGGCTGCCGAGGAAGATCGGGCCCAGGTCTCGTAATATGTCAGTTGTCACAACAGACCTCATAACATGTTATATAACGTGTTATGAGGTCTGTTGTAGAATAGTTCAAGAGGCGGGCAGTGCGGCTTTCTGTCTTCGGTCACCACGGGGGTTTGGTGATAACACGGGACATGGACGTCTCCGCCCATCGCCCGCGACGTGCTGCAATTTGGTGAAACCCGCGAATTTTCAGGAAGCGGCTTGAGAGAAAGAAAATAGTCGTTTTTTTGAAAAAGCGGCTAAAAAATCTTGTGGGGCTGGGACGGGGGCGTTGGCAATGCACACTTCTATCGGTTGTAGCCTTTCTCTGAAAGCCACGCTTTTCTCTGCAGGCGTTCCAACGTCCGTCGCATTGTCCAATGGAGCAATGTTTTCGTGCTGCCTAGAAATTGCGAAGAAGCCATCTTGACCCCGACGGTTTCCATCGGAAGGTCAAGATTGGTTAGATGTTTCCTTTTGAGATTCATCAAGATTGACAAACTTTGTTCGGGTCGAGCGTAAAGTATTACATTCGTCCGATACCACATTTCGATTGTTTGATCCGATTTAACAATTGGCCTTATGACATCAAAAAAAATGTATCCAAGCCGAATAAAACGCTCAGCCCAATAGGATGGCCACTGCTCGTTTTGATGGCCATTTCCATCTTGCCCGGGTGTTGCAGCGCTAAAAAGAACCACGTCAGATGCCTTGCATAAATCTGCAACGAACGAGTCGGAGCGCTGGGGCGTTAAATGCTCGGCGACCTCCAAAGACATCGCCAGGTCGAAACGCTCTTTGAGCGAGACTGTTTGCTCAAGATCCGTGTCGCGGATTTCAAGACCAGTCGTCGCTAACGGTTGCGTCTTAACCCACGAACCCTCAAGACCGATGCAATGCTCAGCGCCAAGCCGTTTTGCGGTTGCGAGCCAGGTTCCAACCCCACACCCAAAGTCGACGACGGACTTTGGTTTTGTCAAATCGAAGACAATCGGAAGAATCGCTTTTGCAGAGTTGAGCGATCCCTCTCGCTGCTGATCGTAGAAATTCGAATCA
Source organism: Acidocella sp. (assembly GCA_035493735.1). Lineage (GTDB taxonomy): Bacteria > Pseudomonadota > Alphaproteobacteria > Acetobacterales > Acetobacteraceae > Acidocella. The sequence continues at coordinate 3,883 of DATJHR010000192.1, read as the reverse complement.
TAGATCTGTACTGGCATTGTTGAGCATGCTTTTTTCTTGTCGGAAAATTAGCGGATCGATATAAAAATTATAAACAGGATCTTTAGGACATCAAAGACAATATTTCTTGAAGTATCGAGGTGGGAGGCACCGAACGCACGGCGTTGCGAAGGCGACAATACGTCTCATGGGGATATAATTTTGCTGAAATAGCAACGGTAATGACGTCTTAATTCGGTGCGTGATTTTTGATTTTTGATATGTGGTTCCGCTATTGAAGCTCCGTCGACGGGGATCGAGCAAGCCACGCTTCACCTCGTAGGCAGGACATTTAACACGGCGAAGCTGGTCAGTCGGCTGTGAGACTTCAAACGACCCACTAACCGTTTTCGCGTCTTTTTGTCGGACTTACGCCGTGTCCGGTTTTGGCGCGGGCGTTTCGGTGAGCTCGGGCGTGGTCGGTTCGGTGCTCATGGCACGCATTCCTGAGGCCCGCGGCTGCCTTCTGTTGAGACCTTGTCCGCCTTGCGAATTATTCTGTTGACCATTCGGCTTCGCATTGCCGATAGTTCAACTCGTTCGCACTTGAAATGCCGACGAACCAAGCCCTCGTAAGCAAATAATAATCAATAATCGGGCCTGAAAAATCAGAGGAGTGAACCGCATGACCTTTACAGCGTTTCCATATCTCTCCGCGCATCGTTCCGATGTTCCGCCCACCCGGTTCGAAATACGCAGGCTGACGCTCAAGGACATTCCGGAGGTGTTGGCCCTTGGCTTCGATGATGTACGCCATTTCCGGACGGATGCGCTGTCCATGGCGGTGATCTACCCGCTCGCGGCGCTCTTCGTCGCCGGCGCGATCGTCGTCAGGGATTTTCGGCCTTTCGTGTTTCCCATTTGCGCCGGCTTCGCCTTGCTGGGCCCATTGGCGACACTCTGGTTCACCGCGCTGAGCCGTCAGCGTGAACGCGGCGATGCCTCGGCGATCAATCTCGGCGCCTCGCCGCGATTGCGCGCGATCCAGCGGCTGAGCATGCTCGCGATCCTACTGTTCGTGGCCTGGAATGTCGTGGCGGGACTGATCTACGCGGCCACGCTGGGCCAGGTGGCGGACCAACAGGCGCCGTTCTGGGATTTGGTGTTCACCACCCAGGCGGGCTGGATGCTGATCCTCGCCGGCTGCGCCACCGGCGCGGTCTTCGCCGTTTGCGCCCTGGCGGTGTTCTTTATTTCATTCCCGCTGGTGCTGGACCGTTCCGTGTCCGCGACGCAGGCGATTTCAATGTCCATCCAGGTCATGGCGCGCAACCCGCTCTTCGTGTTCGGCTGGGGCGCTGTGGTGGTCCTGGGGCTCGTGCTCGGCGCCTTGCCGGCCCTGCTCGGGATCGTCATCGTGCTCCCGGTTCTGGGGCACGCCAGTTGGCATATTTATCGCCGCATGGTGGTCTGGTGACATTGGTGGCCGCGCCGGGTCGTCAAAAATCCGTGCAGCGGCCGTTCTTTTCCCAGTCGCCGTAGCGGGTCGGCTCGGGGCCTTTCTGGCCGCCGATTTCCTTCGGCAGGTTCGCCGTGTCCGGTTTCGGCGCGGGCGTTTCGGTGGGTGTGGGCTTGGGAGTTTCGGTGCTCATGGCGCGCATCCTAGCGCGGCTGCTCGAAGAGAGAAAAGTGGTCGTGAGGCGTTGCCGCCCCCAACGCCCATGCCCCAGCATAACAAAGTTTTTTTGCTACTTTTTGTTCACAAAAAGTAGCGCTTCCTTCCTGTCTTACGGCTGCCCCTGAGCCTGGCTGATGCGCTGCGCGTCGAGCGCCTGCCAGGAGGCATTGGCCGGGGCATGGGCGATGGATTGTTTGAACAGCGCCAGGGCCTCGGGGGTGATGGTGCCGGCGCGTTCGGCCAGGGCTTCGCCGAGATAGGCCTCGCCCTGGCTGGCGTCGGCTGTGTTGGCCGGCTCGCTTGCCAGGCGGGTGCGGAGCAGGGCGATGAGCTGGTCGAGTTGCGCGTCGGCCCTCTGTTGCTTGGCCAGCCATTCCGTGTGGGGTTCGGAGGGAACGTAGGGCGTGCTGCCCGGCAGATAGAGCGCGAAGGCGGCGATGGGGATGGCGATGAGGGTAAGGATCAGCAGGAGCCGCGCGTTGCCGTCCAAAGGGCGTTCTTTGAGGCTGTCGGCGGCGAGCAGGCGGCGCTCCACTTCCAGCTTGGCGGCGGCAAATTCCGGCGCGCCGATGCGCTGTTCGGCGAAATCGTGGCTGAGCTCATCGAGCTGCGCGCGGTGAATGGCGAGTGCGGCCGCGCGGCGGTCGCGCGGACGGCCGTGGCGAAACGCCAGCGCCACGGGCGCCATCAGCACCAAGGCGAGGCCGAGCATGTAGAGAAAAATCATCGCAGCAATTCATCCAGGCGCTTGGTGTCTTCTGCGCTCAAAGGGGCGGGGGGCGTCACGCGGATGCGCCGTGCCACCCAGAAGATCAGCAGGCCGATGATCAAAGCGAGGGGCGGCGTGGCGTAAAGCAGGTAGGTGAGCGGCGTGAAAGGCGGCTTCAACAGCACGAAAATGCCGTAGCGCTGCACCATGAACTGCATGATGCTCTTGTTGCTGTCGCCGTCCACCACGTGCTGGCGGATGATGATTCGCAGTTGTTTGGCGAGCGCGGCGGAGGAGCCTTCGATGCTCTCATTCTGGCAGACCAAGCAGCGCAGCTGGTCGCCGATCGCCTCGGCCCTGGTTTCCTGCGTCTGGGTCAGCGTCACACCATCGCGCGTGACCATCTGCGCCTGGGCCAAAGCCGGCAGAAACGCCAGCAGAAATAACAATACCCGTTTCATGAATAACGGCGCAGCAGCTTGTTCAGCGTGCCGTTGACGATATCGGGGGTCAGCGGCCCGGCATAGCGCCAGCGCACGATGCCGGTCTTGTCGATGAAATAGGTTTCCGGCACGCCATAGACGCCCCAGTTGATGGCGGTGAGGCCGGAAATGTCGGTGGCGATGCGGGCATAAGGGTTGCCGTTGCGCGCCAGATAGTGCGCGGCTTCGTCCGCCTTGTCCTCATAATTGATGCCCCAGATGGTCAGGCCGTTTTTTGTCAGCCAGTCGAGCATCTGCGCCTCCTGCACGCAGGGAATGCACCAGGAGGCGAACCAGTTCACCAGCATCGGCCGGGGCGGCGCCAGGAGATCGAGATTGCTGAAACCGGGGCCGCCATTCAGCCCGGGCAGCGAGAAAGCAGGCGGGCGCTTGCCGATGAGCGGCGAGGGCAGAGCGTGCGGGTCGTAGTCGTTGCGCTGCATCCGCCGCAGGATGGTGTAGAAGCCTTCGCCGCCGGCCACCGCCACGGCGAGCGGGATGCCGAACAGCAGGCGCCGCCTTGTGGCCGACATCGCCATCTAGGCCGCCAGCTCAGCCGGCTTCTTGCGCTTGGCGCGCGCCGGGGCGCCGACGCGCAGGCGCCGGTCGGAGAGCGAGATCGCGCCGCCAAGGGCCATGACCAGCCCGCCGAACCAGATTTCCGGCGCCAGCGGGTGCCGGTTCAGGCGCAATTCCGCGCCGCCGCCGGCGGGCTCGTCGGAGAACACCGCATAGATGTCCTGAAAGCCGTTGGTGTTGATCGCGGCATCGTCGGTAATGGTGCCCTGGGCGGCGAAATTGCGCCGTGAGGGATGCAGGGTGAGAAACGGCTTTCCGTGCGCGCTGAGCGTGACATCGGCGATGCGCTGCGAATAATTGGGGCCGGGCGCGCTGCGGATGTCATCCAGCGTCCAGTTGTAGCCGCCGAGTTCGGTGGTCTGGCCCGGCTGCATGACGATGACCTTCTGGGTCGCCAGCGTCATGCCGGCAATGCCGAGTATGGTGACGCCGAAGCCGAGATGGCCGAGCGCGGCGCCGATCGCACTGCGGGGCAGG
>DATJHR010000191.1:0-16297 GCA_035493735.1 Acidocella sp. | reverse complement strand
AGCGGAAAGAACGGCGATATCCGCGCCATCTGGCGCTCACTCAGCAGGAATACATCAGACATGGCGAAGCCCCCTTCGCCATGTCCAGAATCACAACAAACCGCGCCGACGCAAGAGATTAATGGGTCCTGAGCCTAGCCTAAAACCGGCCAGGAGGGCGCAACCGGCCGTACAAAATATTACTTTATGGCGAAGCCCTCGGCGCCGAACAGCATAACCTGTCCGGCAAAGAGCGGAATTTCCAGATGCGGCCCCGCCTCACCAATCCCCTGCACCGGATCCCCGGTCACCAGCGGATGGTGTTGCAAAATATCTCTCCAGATCCGGGGAAAGTCCGCACCGGCCCGGCGGGCAGCATTGCAGACTTCCAAGAGATTGCTAACCAGGTCCCTCATATTTAATCTTCTTCATTCTTGTCATTTGTTATGACCTGCTTGCCCTGGATTCGGCCGCTCCAACTTGATTTAGGTCAAATGTCCTGCCCGCTATGGCCCGGCCGTCTCACTGGCCCAGCCAGCAAGCATCCTAACGCCAGATCTGGAAATCCGCACCTCAAACATGAAAAATATCCCAGAATGTCGATGAGGCCGGCCGCAACTCCAGGAACTGTATCGTGGCCGCCCCAACCACATTAACAACAGCAAAATATGCAATTATTGCAGGGGGCTATGCGTGCCATGCGGGAGATGGCGCGGCCAACGAAGCCTTTGTAAAACAACCAAGTTTCGCAACCTGGGATTGCCGCCCCCTCGCTTTCGGTGATGACGAAACCCCACCAGTGCGTTAGGAATGGTTAATGACTATGGCTCCCTTTGCGAAGATCCTCTCCTGGCGGGTTCCTGGGAATTTTTCCTTGTTCATCGCCTTGGCACTCGCCACCGGCCTGTCCGGCTGCGCGACGCTGAGCCGCTATGAACAACAAGCTTTCGCTCCCTCCCGCCCGGCGGCCACACGGCCTTCCGCCGCCGTGCTGCGCCAAGCGGAGGCGCGCGGCTATGTGGAAGGGCTGAAAGCGGGCAAGCGTATTCAGGCGCGCCAAGACCAAGACCTCGCCAAGGCAGCGCAGGACAAAGCCGCCAGCGCCGCCGCGACCATGGCCCAGCAAGCCGTCGAGGAAACACAGGACATGCAGGCGCTCCGCAAACTCTGCGCAGGTCCTCGGCCAGCCGCGAAGCCCGCCCCGGCCGCAGCGAACGCCACCGCCGCCGTCAAACCGCCTTCCCCTGACGTGTTCGCTCCTAACGGCCCCGCACGGCCCCTCGGCGCCTCGCCGACCCCGTTCTAACGCGCCACCCGGCCAGCCGGTTCGCCGCGTCGTAGGTGTCACGGCGCGTGGACTCTACCCGTGCCGATGACAACGCACGCCCGTGCATCGGTCCATTGTTTTTACGTGACATCTCTGCCAAGGCGGAATGCGCTAAACAGGTTCGCTTCCCTGACCATTCCCTTCTGTCCCTGGCGCCAATGCCGAAATTAGATGAAGTCTCGTTCGGATTAAAAACCTTCCTCGGGGCCATGACGGCTTTGTACCTGGCCTTCTGGCTGGGGCTGAGCAATCCATATTGGGCCATGGCGACCGCCTATATCGTCGCCAATCCCCTGACCGGACCGATGCGCTCCAAGGCGGTCTACCGTTTCTTCGGCACGCTGACCGGCGCCGCCGCTGCGGTGGTGCTCGTACCCAATCTTGTCAACGCGCCGCTGCTGCTCAGCCTCGCTTTATCGCTCTGGGTCGGGCTCTGCCTTTATATTTCCCTACTGGACCGCACGCCCCGCGCCTATGCGTTTATGCTGGCCGGCTATACCGCGGCCATCATCGGCTTTCCCAGCGTCACCACGCCGCAGCTCATCTTTCAGACCGCGCTCACCCGCGTGGAGGAGATCACGCTCGGCATCGTCTGCACCACCGTGATCGGCACCGTGGTGTTTCCGCGCGCCATCGGCCCGGTTCTGGCACGGCGCATCGCCGCCTGGGTAAAGCCGGCAATCGACTGGGCAACCGCTGCCCTGGCCGGGCGCGAAGCCGAGGCCGAGATCGGCGCGGCACGGCGGCAGCTGGCCGTCGAAGCGACCGACGTGGCGATGATGACCACGCAGCTCGCCTACGACACCTCGCATCTGCAAAACGCGGTGCGCTACATCGTGCATCTGCGCGTCTATGTGCTCAGCCTGATGCCGGTGCTGGGCGCCATCAACGACCGCGTCGCCGCGTTGCGGCGGCTGGATGGCATCACGCCCGCCCTGCAACAGGTGCTGGACGCGGTGCGCGACTGGGTCCAGCTCGGCGGGCCGGAAAGCAGTGCCGGCCTGCGCGCCCAGATTCGCCGGCTAGAACCGGACGCCTCCTCCTGGGACGGCCTTCTGCGCGCCGGCCTGGCGCGGCGGCTGGACGAGCTGGTGAGCCTGATTCATCAGGCCCGCGCCATCCGCCGGCACATCGTCGACGGAGACCCGCCGCCCGATGAGCTGCTGCTGCGCGCGGAATATCTCGCCAATGCCGCGCTGCTGCGCGATCACGGCATGGCCCTGCTCTCCGCCCTTGCCGCCGTCGTCGCCACTTTGCTCACCTGCCTCTTCTGGATCGAGACCTCCTGGCCCGCCGGTGGCACGGCGGCGCTGATCGCCGCCATCGGCTGCTCGTTTTTCGCGGCGCAGGACGATCCGGCCCCGGCCATCGCCCGCATGCTGCGCGACATGCTGGTGATCAGCGTCATTAACAGCCTGTACCTTTTCCTTATTCTGCCGCGCGTAGAGACCTTCACCGCTCTGTGCCTGGTCTTGGCCCCGGCGGCGCTGATCATCGGCGTGCTCGTGTCGCGCCCGGCGACCTTCGTCGTCGGCATGAATATGGGCGCGTTCGGCCCCACCATGCTGGCGCTCAACAACGGCTATAGCGGCGATTTCGCCGCATATGCGAATGGCGCCCTGGCGATGATCGGCGGCGTGGCGGTGGCGCTGGTGGCGACCAGGCTGATCCGTTCGGTCGGAGCGGCGTGGAGCGCCAAGCGCCTGCTGCACGCGGCCTGGCGGGACATCGCCGCCGTGGCGCAGACTAAAGGCGCTTCCGATCGCGCGGTCCTGACCGGGGTGATCGTGCAGCGCCTCGGGCAGATGATGCCACGCTTGGCCTCCGTCTCCGCCGGGGCCGATGACACGGCGGTGGCCCTGCTGCGGGACCTTCGGGCCGGGCTTAACCTGATCGGGCTGCACAATCTGTTGGGCACGCTTCCGCCGGCGGCGCAACGGTCCATGGGCGAGGCGCTGTCGGGCATCGCCGCCTTTTATTCCCGCAACCCGCGTGAGACCCCGCCGCAGGCGGTGCTGGCGGCGATCGACGCGGCCATGCGCAGCCTCGCCTTCGCCCCCGCCCGCCATGGCGAGGCACTGATGCTGCTCTCCGGTCTGCGCATCGTACTGTTCGCCGGGGCGCCGCCCCCGCCGGTCGAAACCTGGCACGCCGCGCCACGCATGGAACAGCTCGCATGATCGGCGAAATCGATGTCTTCGGCGTATTCCTGCCGCCGCTGCTGGTCTGGCTGGGGATCGGCCTGCTGCTCTCCACCCTCTTGCGCTGGGCGCTCTACCGGCTGGGCCTGTACCGCTATGTCTGGCACCGGCCGCTCTTCGACCTTGCCCTCCTCGTCATCCTGACCGGCGCGATCAGCTACGCCGTGCCGCGCCTCTTCTGAAAACAGGACCCCATGAAAGCCGTCACGCTCGGTCTCCGCCTCTCGGTTACTGCCCTGCTCGTCGCCATCGCCGCGCTCGTCGCCTGGCAGCTCTGGATCTATTACATGGACGATCCCTGGACCCGCGACGGCGCGGTCCGCGCCGATACCGTCGAACTCGCGCCCGACGTTTCCGGGCCGGTCACGCAGGTCTTTGTCCATGACAATGAGATGGTGAAGACCGGCGAACCGCTCTTCCAGATCGATCCCACGCGATTCCTGCTGGCGATCGTCCAGGCCGAGGCCGAAGTCGCCCGCACCAAGGCGGCGATGCAGGACGCAGAGCGTACCGCGACCCGGTATAACAGCCTCTCGAACAACGCCGTCTCCACCATCTCCCGCGACAACGTGATCAGCGCCGCCCAGGAAGCCCAGGCGGCCTATCAGCTGGCGCAGGCCAACCTGGCGCTGGCTAATTACAATCTGCAGCGCGCCACCGTGCGCGCGACGGTCAACGGCACCATCACCAACTTCTCGATGCGGCCTGGCGATTTCGTCACCACCGGCACCCCGGTTCTGGCGCTGGTCGATGCTGATTCTCTTTATGTTGACGGCTATTTCGAGGAAACGAAATTACGCCAGATCCATCTCGGCGAAGTCGCGCAGGTCACTCTGATGGATGGCGGCCCGGCAATCCTCGGCCATGTGCAGGGTTTCGCCGCCGGCGTCACAGACGGCCAGCGCGCGCCAAGCCCGACCTTGCTCGCCACTGTGAACCCAACTTTCACCTGGGTGCGCCTGGCCCAGCGCGTGCCCGTGCGCATCGCCCTCGACCAAATCCCCCCCGGCACGAAGCTCGTGGCCGGCATGACCTGCACTGTGGTGATCGGTGCAACAGGCGATAAAAAGGAAGCAGCCGCTTTTTGAAAAAAGCGGCGCAAAAACTTTTTTGACTCTGGCCTGGGGCGGTGAAACCAGGGGGGCGTTGGGATTTAGAGCGCGATTACGTTAGGTCAAATCGGCCAAGGCTAGGGGAAGGCTTCTTTTGTGAACAAAAAGAAGCAAAAAACTTTATTTCCTCTGGGCCGTGGGCGTTGTCGGCAACACAGACTCAGGCCCAGCTGAGCCAAGAGTTTTTGCGCGCTTTTTTCAAAAAGCGGCCACTTTCTTTGTCTAGAAGCCGATTTGAGCACGAGTGACCTAAGGTAATCATGCTCTAGGGGGTGATGATTCCCAACGGCCCCCAGTCCGCAGCCTTGTTTGCGCCGCAAGAAACTCAATCCCCATGGGAAATTGCGCCATGGCAGAAAAACTTATGGCACCCAGCAGCGGCAGGGAAAGCGCGCGATACATCCACCCGGCGCGGCGGATTTGCGCGCCGACCTGCTGCCCGAGGCGGCGATGAAAGATATCCGCACCCTCACCGGCGCCAATGCAGCGCGCCGCCAGGGCCGCGCTGTGCAAGGCGATCGCCATGCCGTCACCGGTGAAGGAATGGATCACCGCCGCCTGGTCTCCGAGCCGATAATAACCGGCCGGGTCGCCTGACGCGCAGCGATGCACAAAACCGTAGGGCATTCGGGCGATGCAGAGCGGGGCGGCACGCAGCGCCACGGCACCGCGCAGCCGAGCGGCCAGATGCGGGCAGCTTTCCTGCACATAGGCCAGCACCTCCGGCCAACCCCCGAGACGCCGCAGCATGCTGTGGTCAAGAACCATGCAGAAATTCGCGCGCCCGCCCTCGACCGGCAGTAGCCCCGCATAGCCGCCGGGGAACAGAATGAGGTCCACATGGGATGACAGAAGGGCGTGCTCGGCCGGTGCCAAGCGGAAATACGTCTTGAAGGCGACCAGCGTGCCCAGTGGCGCCGGCCGCTTGAGCCCCCTCGTCTCATGCTTTCCGGTGGCCAGCAGCAGCGTCCGGGGCGCAAAACTTTGCGCCTCGGTTTCGACCAGCCCGGCGCTGATGCGGCGGACGGCGCAGCCGCGCCTTAACTGCGCACCGGCCTCAACCGCCCGCGCCAGCACCGCCTCGTCCAAAACCCGCCGGGAGAGGCCAAAGGCGGGAAACGGCAGAGGCGCACTCGCCCCACGCCGCCCGCGCCACAGGCGAACATGCTCGATCACCTGGCCACCCAACCCAACCACATCCAAACCCAGCCGTGAGAGCGCCGCCGCCGCCTCGCCACTCAGAAACTCGCCGCACACCTTGTCTTGCGCCACCGCCTCGCGCTCCAGCAGCAGCACCTCACGCCCGGAGCGGGCCAGGGCCAAGGCAGCGGCCGCCCCCGCCAACCCGCCGCCCGCGACCAGGATGTCCGGCCGCGCTGTCATTTCAAACGGCTGACCGTATAGCGGAACAGCAAATGCCAATGGATGTCGGCGCGCAAGTTCGCCGCCGCCAGCAGCCTCTCCCAGTCGGCACGGGTGAAGGAACGGGCGATGGAAATCTGCCCGTCACGCAGGACGATCGGGTGCCAGCGCATCGCCCGAGCCAGAAGCGGGAACAAATGGTAAGCCGCCTTATGGCGATGCAGGTCGGCGACATGCCAGCCGCACCGCGCCTGCGCCTCCATCCAACCCAGCAGGCGGAGAATGTCAGCGTCGGTCAGATGATGGGTGAATTGCGACGTGACGATGAAATCCGGCGGCTGCGGTAACGCCGTGGCGAACACATCACCGGTGCGGTAATCGATCTTTTGGTCCGCCGCCAGCCCCGCCCGCGCCACGGCGGCGGCGCGCGGGTTCAGGTCGATGCCGGACAAGTCGGCCACGAAGCCGCGCCGTGCTGCCCAGGTGGCCACCGTCCGCAACAAATCCCCCTGCCCATAGGCGACATCCAGCACCGAGATCCTGGCCCCCAGCGGCCAGGATTTCGTGGCCCGTTGCAGCCAGCGGAGGGTTGGCAGGTGCGTGAAGGTCACCCGGTTCACCTGTGCCAGATCGGTCAGGCAGCGCCGATACACCGCCTCGTCCAGGGCCGGATCGTCCATCGCCTCGTCCAGCACGGCACGGGCGGCAAATTCCATCATGACATGGCGAAGCGGAAGGTCTCCGCCACCATGCCCGGGCCGAACGCCATGGCGAGGCCCTTCTGCCCCGAGGCCGCGTCGCGCAGCATGCCGGCCAGCACGAACATCACGGTGGCGGAAGACATGTTGCCCTGCCCCGCGAGCACCGCGCGCGACGGCGCCAGCGCCGCCGCCGGCAGGCCCAAACCGGCCTGCACCGCATCCAGCACCGAGCGCCCGCCGCCATGCACGGCCCAGAGCTGGATCTCCTCTCTCACCTCCCCTCGCAGCACGGCCTGCGGCGAATCGCGCAGGGCGCGCAAAATCGCCCCCGGCACCTGGCCGGAGAGCTGCATGAGAAAGCCCTGATCGCCGATATGCCACGTGATATGGTCGGGGGTGCCGGGGATCACCGTGCTCACAAAATCCCCCAGACAAAGGCCCTCAGGTTCTGCCGTCACCAGCGCTGCCGCCGCGCCATCGCCAAACAGCAGGAACGAAAGGGCGCCCTCCAGACTCGTGCTTTCCTGCAGATGCAGGGTGCATAGCTCGACCGTCACCACCAGCACCCGCGCCGCCGGATCGGCCAGCACGATCGACTGCGCCGTGCGCAAGGCCGGAACCGCCGCGCAACAGCCCATGAAGCCGACGGACAGACGTTGCAAATCAGGCCGCAGCCCGAGTTCCTGCGCCAAAATCTGGTCCACACCAGGGGCCACGAAGCCTGTGCAGGACACGAGAATGAGATGCGTGACATCCCGCACCGGCCCGTCCAGCGCCGCCACCGCCCGCATGGCCAGACCCGGCGCATGCAGGGCATAAGCCCGCATGCGCGCCGCCGTTCCCGGATAAGCCCCACGACGGTAAAACCCCTCCCGCGCCTCGTCCGCCTCGACCAGCCCGTCCTGAGGGAACACCGAATAACGATGCGCAATCGCGGCTCTGTCGGCCATCCGCTCGAACAAGACCCTCTCCCGCCCGTCCAGCGCCCTCGCCGTGGACGCGCGGTGCGCCATGTGGATGTCATGAGGCGGTACGGCGGTGCCGATTCGATTGATAAAGGCTCGTTTCATTATTCCTCCGATCTGTGCGCACGCCAAAACGGATCAAGGGAAGCCAGGCCGCCCGCGAGTCCTGGACCTGACCGGAAGCGGCCTAATTCTTGACACAATGGCAGCCTAATCGCCGCAGTGTCGTTTGCCTATCGTTACAGCCAACCCCCCGCCGCCGGCGGACCGGAGCCTCCCTTTTCATGCCGCCCTGCCTCACCCGGAACGAACACAGCGCTGCGCAGCGCAAATATGACGAGGTTTCTGCGGTTTGCGGCCGGATCACGGCTTGCGCTGTCAGCGCTCAGCCGCGCCACGCGGCCGAATCAGGCATCGGAGAGCTGTAAATGAGCTTTTTCGATGCGGGGAAAAAACGCTTCAACTGGATTTCTTCCCTGCCGCCGCAAACCTCCATCCGCTCTGAACCGGGCTGCGTTCAATGCGGCAGCCGACTGGAGCCGACAGGCTTTGGAGCGCCAAATCATCTCGGAACCTGCTTCAACTGCTCGTCCTGGGTGTCCGAGGATGACGAGAATTTTGAAGAATTCGAGGATTGAAGCAGCAAAAGGAAGGCTACTTTTTGTGAACAAAAAGTAGCAAAAAACTTTGCTCATTTAAGCCGTGCTGGTGTCGCTGCCACCGGCCCAGTTTCCAAGAAGTTTTTGCGCCGCTTTTTTCAAAAAGCGGCTCTTTCTTAATCTACGGCAGGTGCTTGGCGATGTAAGGCGGCAGCCAGAATGACGCCACGTGGACTTGCGGCGACCAGTACTGGCTCTTGCCGGCCATCCCCGCCGCCTCGGCGCGCCGCGCGATCTCCTCGACCGGCAGCCGGGTCGCCGCTTCGTCCTTGCCCGCCCAGCCGAGCGTCATATAGCCGCCGACATAGGTCGGCACCGCCGCGACATAGGCGCTGACATGGGGAAAGAACTGCGCACGGCGCCGCGACGTCTCGCGCAGCTCGTCGGCCTGCATGAACGGCACACCGCATTGGTTCACGATGATGCCGCGGGGGCTCAGAATGCGCGCGGCGTTCTGATAGAACTCATCGGTGAACAGCACCTCGCCGACGCCGATCGGGTCGGTCGAGTCGACGATGATCACATCGAACGAAGCATCCGCGGCCTGCCGCACATAGTCGATGCCATCGCCAACGATGACGGACGCGCGCGGATTGCCCCACGCATCCCCGCCGATCCCGGGCAAGAACCGTTTGGCGAGCTCGATGACCTCGCCGTCAATCTCCACCATCACCGCCCGCTCGACGCCTTGATGCATCAGCACATGCTTCAGCACGCCGCCATCGCCAGCGCCGATGATCAGCACGTTCTTCGCCGCGCCATGCGCCAGCAGCGGCACATGCGCCAGCATCTCCTGATACACGAACTCGTCACGCTCGGTGATCTGCACGACGCCGTCCAGCGTCATCACGCGGCCATGACTTTCGGTTTCGAAAATGGCGATGTCCTGGAACGGGCTCTGCACCCGCGCCAGCTGCCGCGTGAAACGGAAGCGCTGCCCCCAATCCGGGTACAGCGTCTCGTTCAGCCAGGTATCGGTCATTGCTTTCCCCGCTCGCAAAGCCTTGGGGTGCGGCCGGCCGCAAAGCCCGGCCGCACGCTGTTTCAGGGGATCAGGCCGCGCTTCTGTTCGCTGACCTGGATGTGCGTGGCGCCAAACGCTTCCTTCAGGAAGGGGATCACCTTGTACGGATTGCAGCAGCCGCACATGAACACGTCGAGCGCTGCAAAGTTGCGCTCCGGCCAAGTGTGGATTGAAATATGGCTTTCCGCCAGAACGACAACGCCACTAACGCCGCCATTCGGTGAGAAATGGTGGAAATGGCTGTGCAGGATCGTCGCCCCCGCCTCCACAGCGCCGGCGCAGAGCGTCTCGTCGATCAGCTGCGGGTCGTCGAGATTGGACGCCCCCCAGAGATCGATGAGCAGATGCATGCCGGCAAACTTCACGCCGTCACGTTCCACGAAATAATCTTTAGCCGGCTCCACGGAGACCGTTGTCATCGTCTGGTTTTCGCTCGGAGTCTCCGAGACCATCCCCAGTCGGGCAAGTGCGTTCATCTTCGAACCCCCTCAACTAGTAGACAGCCTTTCGGGACACGACACCGCGCCGTGCCCCCCTGGGCCAGAGCGCCGGCTTATGGGGCCATCCCCCCCTCATGGCAAGCCTTTTTTTGCCCCCAGAATGTGAAATTTACGCCGCTGTTTTCTCCAGGTCTTGCCTGCCTTTTTTGCGCCATCATTCGGCCGCCTCCGCATAGGCTTCGAGCGGCGCGCAAGAGCACATCAGGTTGCGATCGCCATACACATTGTCCACGCGTTTGACCGGCGGCCAATACTTCGCCGCAGCCACGAAGGGCAGCGCGAAAGCCGCCTCGGCGCGGCTGTAAGCGTGCCGCCACTCGCCCATCAGCTCAGCGGCCGTATGCGGCGCGTTCTTCAGCGGGTTGTCGGTCTGGCTCCAGCTCTGAGCGGCGATCTTGGCGATTTCGCCGGCGATGCTGATCATGGCGTCGCAGAACCGGTCGATCTCGGCGCGGTCCTCGCTTTCGGTCGGCTCGATCATCAGCGTGCCCGCCACCGGCCAGGACATGGTCGGCGCATGGAACCCGTAATCGGCAAGACGCTTGGCGATGTCCTCCACCTGCACGCCGGTCGTGGCGGCAAAGCCGCGGCAGTCGATGATGCATTCATGCGCCACCCTGCCCTGCGCACCGCGATACAGGATCGGGTAATGGTGCTCGAGCCTCGCTGCCACGTAATTGGCGTTGAGGATCGCCACTTTCGTCGCGTGGGTAATGCCTTCCGGCCCCATCATGCGGATATAGGCGTAGGGGATCGGCAGGATCAGCGCCGAGCCGAACGGCGCCGCCGCGACCGGGCCGAAGCCGGTGGCCGGACCAGCCGTTTCGCTGAGCGGGTGATTCGGCAGATGCGGCAGCAGATGCGCCGCCACGCCAATCGGCCCCACGCCCGGCCCGCCGCCGCCATGCGGAATGCAGAACGTCTTGTGCAGGTTGAGATGGCACACATCCGCGCCGATCGCCGCCGGCGAGGTCAGCCCGACCTGCGCGTTCATATTGGCGCCGTCCATATAGACTTGGCCGCCCGCCTCGTGCACGGCGCGGCAAATGTCGCGGATCTCGGTTTCGAACACGCCATGCGTGCTGGGATAGGTGATCATCAGCGCCGCGATGTCGCGCTGATGCGCCGCGATCTTCTGGTGCAGATCGGCCAGCTCGACATTGCCCTGCTTGTCGCATCCGACCACCACTACCTTGTAGCCGGCCATGGCGGCGGAGGCGGGATTCGTGCCATGCGCCGAGGACGGGATGAGGCAGATATTCCGGTGGCCCTCGCCGCGCGCCTCATGATAGGCGCGAATCGCCAGCAGGCCGGCATATTCCCCCTGGGCGCCGGAATTGGGCTGCAGCGACACCCCGGCAAAGCCGGTCACGGCCTGCAAAAATTCCCCCAGCCGGCCGATCAGCTCACGGAACCCCACGGTCTGGTCGTCAGGCGCGAAGGGGTGGATGTTGGCGAATTCCGGCCAGGTGATCGCCGCCATCTCGGCGCTGGCATTCAGCTTCATCGTGCAGGAGCCCAGCGGAATCATTGAGCGGTTGAGCGCAATGTCCTTGTCCTCCAGTTTTTTCAAATAACGCAGCATCGCCGTCTCGGAATGATGCGTGTTGAACACGGCGGAGAGGCAGAAGCCGCTCTGGCGCTGCAAGGCAGCCGGAATTGAATCGCCGGCCGCCACGGGCTCGGCGCCCAGCACCTCGAGCAGTTTCGCAAAATCCTCGCGCGTCACCGTCTCGTCCAGGGCGATGCCCACCCCGCTGGCATCGATGCGCCGGAAATTGAACCCGGCTTCGACCGCGCGCCGCATCAGCGCCTCGGCGCCGTCCCCGGCTTCAAGGGCGATCGTGTCGAAGAACGCGTCATGGCGCAGCTTGAAGCCGGCGCGAACCGCCGCATCGCCCAACAGCCGCGCCTGCAGATTGACGCGCCGGGCGATCCGCTTCAGCCCTTCCTGGCCGTGCCAGGCGGCATAGAAGCCGGCGATAACGGCGAGCAGCACCTGCGCCGTGCAGATGTTGGAGGTCGCTTTTTCGCGGCGGATATGCTGCTCGCGGGTTTGCAAAGCCAGGCGCATCGCCGGCCGTCCGGCGGCATCCACCGACACCCCGACCAGCCGCCCCGGCATCTGCCGCTTGTAGGCATCCTTGGTGGCGAAATAGCCGGCATGCGGGCCGCCAAAGCCCATCGGCACGCCGAAACGCTGCGCCGAACCCACCACCACATCCGCGCCCATCTCGCCGGGCGGGGTGAGCAACGTCAGCGCCAGCAGATCGGCGCACACCACCGCAATCCCGCCCGCCGCCTGCGCGGCCGCGATCTCGGGCTTCAGGTCGCGCACCGCGCCCGTGCTGCCCGGATAGTTCAGGACCAGCGCAAAGGCGCCGGCCGCTTTGATCGCATCGACATCCCCCGGCGCCACGTCCACGATGCGCCAGCCCATCGGCCAGGCGCGCGTCGCAATCACCGCCCGTGTCTGGGGGTGCACGTCGCTTGCGACGGCGATGGTGCGGGAGTTTTGGCGGTGCAACCCATACGCCATGGCAACCGCCTCGGCCGCCGCCGTCGCCTCGTCCAGCAGCGAGGCATTGGCGATGGCCATGCCGGTCAGATCGCAGATCGCGGTCTGGAAATTCAGGATGGCTTCCAGCCGCCCCTGCGAGATTTCCGCCTGATAAGGCGTGTAGGCCGTGTACCAGCCAGGATTTTCGAGCACGTTACGAAGAATCACCGGCGGGGTGATGGTGCCGTGATAGCCCATGCCGATCAGCGAATGTTTCACCACGTTCCGCGCCGCAAAGCCGCGCAGGTCACGCAGCACCGCGGCCTCGTCAATCGCCGGCGGCAGCGCCAGTGGGGCGTTGCTGCGGATCGTCTCCGGCACCGTCTGCGCGATCAGATCGTCCAGGCTCACCGCGCCCACTTCTTGGAGCATCGAAGCGATCTCGGCCTCATCCGGCCCGATATGGCGCTCGACGAAGGATTCCGCCGCTTCCCAGCGGGTCAATTCATCCTGCCAACCCATCAAAGGCTCTCCAAAAACGCGTTATAGGCGTCCCGATCCATCAGCGTGCTCACCGCGGCGGGGTCGGAGAGGCGCAGACGGAAGAACCAGGCTTCCGATTCGGCAGCCCTGTTCACCAGCGCCGGATCGTCGATCAGCGCGGCATTGTTCTCGGCCACCGTGCCGGAAAGCGGCGCATACACGTCGGAAGCAGCCTTCACGCTCTCCACCACCGCGCAGGCTTCATTTGTGGCGACGGAACGGCCGGGCTCCGGCAGTTCTACGAACACGATGTCACCGAGCGCGTTCTGCGCATGGTCGGTGATGCCGATGGTGGCGAGACCATCCGCCTCAAGGCGCACCCACTCATGGTCTTTGGTAAAAAATGTCTGCGTCATAACGTTGTCCTTTCAGCGGACGTAACGGTGAGGAACAAAGGGGAGCGGCGCGACCGTGCCGGGAAGTTTCTGGCCGCGCACAATAAGGGCGAGTGCCGTGCCTTCAGCAGCGCAATCGGCGCGCACAAACCCGAGGGCGATCGGCGCGTTCAGGCTGGGCGCGAAACCGCCGGAAGTGACCTGGCCGATCGGCTGATCATCGGCGCTGCGGATTTCCGTGCCGGCGCGGGCCGGGGCGCGGCCGTCGAGCCTGATGCCGACGAGCTTGCGCGCGGGCCCTTGCGCCAACATGGCGCGCACGGAGGCCGCGCCGAGAAAATCCCAATCGGTCTTGCGCCGCTTGGAGATCGCCCAGGCGAGATTGGCCTCGATCGGGTTGATGTCGGCGCCGATATCATTGCCGTACAGGCAAAGCCCGGCCTCCAGCCGCAGCGAGTCGCGCGCGCCCAGCCCCGCCGGCACCGCCCCGCGACGCAGCAAAGCCTCCGCCAGCGCTTCGGCCTGGTCCGCCGCGCAGCCAATCTCGAACCCATCTTCGCCGGTATAGCCGGAGCGGCTGACGATGCAGGGGATGCCCTCGATCGTGACGGGAGCCGCATCCATGAATTTGAGCGCCGCGGCCTCGGCGAGGAGCGCGACCGCCTTCGGTCCCTGCAACGCCACCAGCGCGCGGTCGAACTTGGTCGTCACCGTCACGCCATGGGCACGCAGATGCGCAACGTCGTCATTCTTGCGGCTGGCATTCAGCACCAGCTGGAAACGATCGCCGAGATTGGCAACCATCAGATCATCGACGATGCCGCCGGCTTGGTTCATCAGCAGCGTGTAGCGCTGCCGCCCCGGTGCCAACCCCCGAATATCGCCGGTCACCACGGCCTCGAGGGCGGCGGCGTCGGCGATCTCCGCCTGGCCCATGTGCGAGACGTCGAACAAAGCCGCCCCCTCGCGGCAGGCATTATGCTCCGCGATGATGCCGCTATATTGCACCGGCATCTCATAGCCAGCGAATTCGACCATCCGCGCGCCCAAGCGCCGATGCAGTCCGTCCAATGGTGATTTCAGCACAATTCCCCCAAAACAGATCAGTGCCCGGCCAAGTGCCGTGCGAACTGACCCCCCTCTGTTTTGGAACCTGAGAGATTCGGGCGCGCCAGGCGCGCCCTTGACCCCGTCGGTGCGGCGGGAACCCGCCGGCTTTCCAGAGTATCCCGCTTACGGCCGCAGCCCTTTTGCCTGAGCGGTTCCGGGGGCCGGTTGCGCCTTCGGCGGCGGAAACAATGCTCCGCGCTCTCCTGCGTCCGAATAAGGACGCTGCCATAGTGGCGCAGCGCCGGGCGTTTGCAAAGTAAGAAAGCGGCCGCTTTTTGAAAAAAGCGGCGCAAAAACTTTTTTGAAACTGGGCCGGCGGCGTCGGAGCCGGCACGGCCCAGATTAAAAAAGTTTTTTTGCTTCTTTTTGTTCACAAAAAGAAGCCTTCCCCTTGGCGAAACAAAGACGCCTTTTTAACGAGCGCCGCCTTGCCTATGTTGGCGGGGCGCACCGGCTGCCGGGCTGCGTGAAGAAAGCAAGTGAGGCTCATGGCTGACGATCCGTACAAGACGCTGGGTGTCGAAAAGACCGCTAGCGCCGAACAAATCCGCGCCGCTTACCGCAAGCTGGCCAAGAGGCATCATCCCGACCTCAACCCCGGCAACAAGGCGGCGGAGGAGGCGTTCAAAAAAGTCTCGGCCGCTAACGACTTGCTTTCCGACCCGGAAAAGCGCGGCCGTTACGACCGCGGCGAGATCGACGCCACCGGCGCCGAGCGCGAGCGGCCGCGCACCTACCGCAATTATGCCGAGAGCGGCCGCGGCGAACGCTATGCCCATGCCGGCGCCGGATTCGGCGGCGGCTTCGCCGATGAAGGCTTCGAAGACCTGTTTGCGAATATTTTCGAGCAGCGCGGCGGACGCGGCGGGCCGGTGCGCGGCCAGGATGCGCGCTACGTGCTGCAAGCCTCGTTCCTCGACGCGGTGAACGGCGCCACCAGCCGCCTTACCCTGCCAGACGGCCAGACGCTGGACGTGAAAATCCCGCCCGGCACTCAGGAAGGCGACGTGCTGCGCCTGCGCGGCCGCGGCCAACCGGGATTGAATGGCGGCCCGCCCGGCGACGCGCTGATCGAGATCCATATCACCCCCCACCCGTTCTACCGCCGCGAAGGCCAGGATATCTTCCTCGACCTGCCGGTGAGCCTGAGCGAGGCGGTGCTGGGCGCCAAGGTCACCGTGCCGACCCCGCGCGGGCCGGTGGCGATGACGCTGAAACCTCATACCGACGGCGGCACCGAGCTGCGCCTGCGCGGCCGCGGCGTGCCGGCCCATGGCAAGCTACCGGCCGGCGATCTTTATGTGACGCTGCGCGTGGTCATCGGCCCGATGGACGAAAAACTCGAAAGCTTTTTGCGCACATGGGCACAGCCCGGCTTCAACCCCCGCGCCGGCATGGGAGGAGCAGAATGATGGTCACGCTGGAGCGGCTCCGCCTGGAAATCACGGGCCTCGACGAGGCGGAACTGGAACGCTGGATCGCCGCTTCCCTGGTCCGGGCCGAAGGGGCGGCCGGGGCGCGCCTGTTCGAGGAGATCGACGTCGCCCGCATCCGGCTGATTTACGAGCTGCGCCACGAACTGGACATCGAGGAGCCGGCGCTGCCGGTGGTGCTCTCGCTGATGGACCAGCTCTACGACCTGCGCCGACGCGGCGCGCAACTCAACGCGGCATTGGCGGACCTGCCTGCCGATGTCCGCCAGGCCATCCTGCGCCGGCTGGGGTAGCAAGGAAGCGCTTCTTTTTTGAAAAAAAGAAGCAAAAAACTTTTTTGATACTGGGCCCGTGCCGCTGAAACCAGCACGGCCCAGTTTAAAGAAAGTTTTTGCGCCGCTTTTTTCAAAAAGCGGCCACTTCCTTTTACGGCCTCGCCGCTACCATCAACCGCCGCATCTCCTGAACCGCCGCCGGCAGCCCCATCAGCAGCGCCTCGCCGATCAGGAAATGGCCGATATTCAGTTCGCGCACCTGCGGCAGGGC
>DATJHR010000190.1:0-31978 GCA_035493735.1 Acidocella sp. | reverse complement strand
GAAGGCGATCCGCGAACAGATGGGCGTGACGGAGGCGCCGAAGGCGCTCCTGAAGACGAACAAACCGAACGGCTTCGACTGTCCGGGTTGCGCCTGGCCGGACAAGGAGCACGGCTCCTCCTTCCAGTTCTGCGAGAACGGGGCCAAGGCGGTGACCTGGGAAGCGACCAAGAAGCGCGTGCCGCCGGAATTTTTCGCCAAGCACACGGTGACGGAGCTACTGAGCTGGAGCGATTATCAATTAGAGGGTGAAGGTCGTCTGACCGATCCGGTCGCCTATGACAGCGCTACCGACAGCTTCAAGCAGATCAGTTGGGAAGAGGCTTACGCCCGCATCGGCGCAGTTCTGCGCAACCTGCCCGATCCGAACATGGCGGAGTTCTACACCTCGGGCCGCGCCTCTAACGAAGCCGCGTTCCTTTATCAGCTGTTCGTCCGCGAATACGGCACCAACAACTTCCCCGACTGCTCGAACATGTGCCATGAGGCGACCAGCCAAGGGCTGCCGAAATCGATCGGCCTGGGCAAGGGGACGGTCTCGCTGGACGATTTCGAGCGCGCCGAGTTGATCATCGACATGGGGCACAACCCCGGCACCAACCATCCGCGCATGATGGGCATGCTGCACGAGGCGGCCCGCCGCAAGGTGCCGATCATCGTGTTAAACCCGCTGAAGGAACGCGCACTGGAGCGCTTCACCGATCCGCAGAACAAGGTGGAAATGGCGAGCTTCGGTTCGACCAACATCGCCTCCTCGTACTACAAAGTAAAGATCGGCGGCGACGCCGCGGCGCTGAAGGGGATCATGAAGGCGCTGATCGCGATGGACGAGGCCGCCGGAGGCACCGTTCTGGACCACGAGTTCATCCGCACCCATACTAACGGCCTTGAGGCGCTGATCGCCGACCTGAAGGCGACCGAATGGGCCGACATCGAGCGCGCCAGCGGGTTGGCGCGCACGGACATGGAGGCCGTCGCCGCCGCCTATGCGAAGTCGAACGCCACGATCCTCGCCTACGGCATGGGCGTGACGCAGCACGCGAAAGGCACGGGAACCGTTCAGCAGATGGTGAACCTGCTGCTGCTGCGCGGCAATTTCGGCAAGCCTGGTGCTGGCATCTGCCCAGTGCGTGGGCATTCCAACGTACAGGGCGACCGCACCGTTGGCATCTGGGAGAGGCCGGACGATGGGTTGCTGGACGGCATCGAGCGCACCTTCGGCTTCAAGCCGCCGCGGCAACACGGCCATGATGCCGTGGCCGCCTTCAAGGCCATGAACGAGGGGCGCGCCAAGGCGCTCATCTGCTTGGGCGGCAACCTCGCCGTAGCCATGCCCGACCCGGAGGCGTGCTACCGGGCTCTGCGGTCGCTGGATCTCAACGTGCAGATCCTGACCAAGCTGAACCGTTCGGCACTCCTGATTGCCAAGGAAACGATCATCCTGCCTTGCGTGGGGCGGACCGAGAAGGACATCCAGGAAACCGGATGGCAGGCGATCACTGTGGAAGATTCCATGTCGATGGTGCACGCCTCGCGTGGCCAGCTGGAACCGGTCTCTGGAAACCTGCAGGCAGAAACAACGATCGTGGCGAACATCGCGCTCGCGACCCTGCCCAACACCAAGGTCGACTGGCGGTACCTGATCGGCGACTATGACCGGATCCGCGACAAGATCGAATCCGTGTTCCCCGACTTCAAGGACTATAACAAACGCATCCGTCAGCCGGGCGGCTTCCGCCTGACCTTGCCGGCGGCCCAGCGGATCTGGAAGACGCCATCAGGCAAGGCCGAGTTCCTTGTCTATGATGGTCTGAACGAGGACGAGCATGTGAAGACTGAGGGGGTGCTCCGTCTCACCACCATCCGCAGCCACGATCAATATAACACCACGATCTATGGCAATAACGACCGCTATCGCGGCGTGTTCGGGCGTCGCGACGTGGTATTCATGAGCAAGGAAGACCTGGCGGAACGCAATCTCGAACATGGGGACATCGTCGATATCGTGACGGCCCTGCCGAACGGTGAACGCAACCGCCTCGAAGGTTTCACCGTGATTTCCTACGACATCGCCCGCGGGTCGGTCGCGGCCTATTACCCGGAAGCGAACTGCCTCGTTCCGCTTTCCTATCACGATGCTAACAGCGGCACGCCTTCGTACAAGTCCGTGCCGGTCAGGATCACCCGCCGCGCCGCTTAATATGGCGCGTTGCGGGACGATATCGCGCGCTGGCTGCGGCTGGCGCGGCAATTCGGCCGCCGAAGTTTGAAGTTGTTTGCAATTCGGGCTTGGCCCGAATTTTGGAGTACCACCGATGCAAAATACTGCGCTTTCTCTTCTTCTGTCGCGGGTGGATTTTGCGTGGATTACGTCCATGCATATCCTCTATCCGCCGCTGACCATCGGCCTTTCCATTCTTCTGTTCGTTTCTGAATGGCGTTGGCTCCGCACCGATGACGAGCAATGGTATCGTTTGACCCGCTTTTTCGAGAAGCTGTTCATCATCAATTTCGGTGCGGGTGTCGCGACCGGCATCACGATGGAAATGGCGTTCGGCATCCTCTACGGGCCCTTCTCGCAGGCGGCCGGACCATTTTTGGGACAGGTACTCGGCTACGAGACAATCACCGCCTTCATGTATGAGGCGGGCTTCATCGGGCTGATGGTGTTCGGATGGGGCAAGCTCAGCAAAAAGTTCCATTTGTTTGCGACCCTCAACGTCGCGGTGGCCTCCACCCTCTCGGCCTGGTGGATCCTGGTTGCAAATTCGTGGATGCAGACGCCGACCGGCGTGGTGTTCAAGGACGGGTTTTTCCATGTCGTGAACTGGGGCGCCGCGATCTTCAATCCTGATGTGGTCTTCGGCTTCCCGCACATGGAAGTGGCGACAATCGAGCTCTCTTTGTGCTTCGTCGCCGCGGTCTCGGCCTGGATGTTGCTGAAGAAGCGCCACGTGCCGATGTTCCTGCGAGCGCTAAAATGGTCGGTGCTGGCGCTGGTCGTCATCGCGCCGGCGCAGGTCTGGCTGGGCGACGGTCTCGGACAGGTCGTGGCGCACGACCAGCCGGCGGCACTGGCCGCGCTGGAAGGCCATTACCACACCCTCAATCCGGACGGCTCGGTCGACAGCTCCTGGGCTGCCGTGGCCTGGCCGAACGCCAAGGGCGATGGCACCGCCTGGGCCATTACCATTCCTCACGTGCTGAGCCTGCTTGAGACCCACACCTGGAATGACCAGGTCCCCGGGCTGGATTCCTTTGCCCCGCAGGATCGGCCGCCGATGCTGATCCCGTTCTATTCGTTCCGCATCATGGCCGGCATCGGTGCGCTGCTCATGCTGCTCGCCTTCTGGGGGCTTTGGCTCGCCGTGCGTGGGAAGATGACGGTGCAGAGCATCGTCGCCAACAAATGGTTCCTACGTTTCACCGTGCTGTGTGGTTTCCTTCCTTATATTGCGGTTTGGACCGGTTGGTGGACGCGTGAAATCGGCCGTCAGCCATGGCTGGTCTATGGCATGATGACCACCGCTCAGGGCACCAGCCGCATGAGCGTCACCCAAGAAATTTTCTGGATGGTTGGCTATCTGGGCTTTGAGTTCATGGTCTGGGGCGGCACCTGGTATTTCTTCTCCAAAGTGGTGCGCCAGGGGCCGGATATGGATAGCCCGGTCGTGCATGGCCGTCAGGCGGCGCACGGTCACGCCGAGCCGCACACGGCTCTCGCCTACGGCAAAGCCAAATAGAACCATTACGGGCCGGTTGCGCGGCAGCCGGTCCAAACGACAGGACTGCAATCATGGACAGTTTAGGCAATATACAAACGATCATCAGCTTCGCGTGGTGGATGGCGTTCTCGCTGAGCGTGGTGCTTTACGTCGTGTTGGACGGTGCCGATCTTGGCGCCGGCGTGTTCTCGCTGTTTGTCCGCGACGCGGCTGAGCGGGGCGCGATCATGGCGGCAATGGCGGGCACATGGGATGCCAATGAAACCTGGCTGATCGTGGCCGGCGGCGTGTTGTTCAGCACCTTCCCCTTCGTCTATGGCTCGGCCTTCAGCTATCTAATGGTACCGCTGGCCCTGGCGCTGTGGGGGATGATCACAAGGGCCGTGGCACTGGAATTCCGGCATCTGGCCGAGGTCCGCTGGCAGCGCTTTTCGGATCTGGCCTTCGGAATTTCCAGCCTGGTGGTCACCTTCTTTGGCGGCATGGCGCTGGGCGCGGTGATGCAGGGCTTTCCGTTGACGCATGACGCCGGCACCGTGCCGACCTATGTGGGCGGCGCCTTGCGCTTCATCTCGCCCTTTAGCATCTGGACCGGCATCGCCGCGGTGGTCGCGGTGACGCTCGGCGGCGTCTTGTTCGTCCGCGCCCGCTTCCAGCACGGCGAGCCGATCCGTCGCCAGGCCGCGAAGTGGAGCAATGTGATTTCCTATCTGACGCTGGCGGTGGCCATCATCACGATCGTGTTCAGCGCAGTGATCTTCCCCTGGGCGGCGCATAAATGGCTGGGGCGGGATTTTTGGATCTGGGGTATCGTCCTGCTCGCCGTGATCGGCGCGGCCGTCAAGATACGCACCGCCGCCAACCGTGACCAGGATCTGAAGGCGCTGATCTGGTTCACGGTGGCGCTGACGATCATGGCGATCGCGTTCATGGCGACCCTTTATCCGTGGATTGTGCCCGGGACCTGGACGATCTATTCGGGCGCCAGCCCGATGACTTCAATCTTCGAGTTCACCCTCACGATGGGCGGCTTCTTCCCGATCATGATCATGTACAACGCCTATCAGATCTGGGTGTTCCGCGGCCGTATTTCCGCAATGGCGGTTCATCACTAGAGAAGTGAAGGAAAAGGCTTCTTTTTGTAAACAAAACGAAGCGAAAATCTTGGAATGCTGGGCCATGGGCGGTGTCGCTGACACGGACTCAGGCCCAGCGGAGGCAAAAGTTTTTGCGCCGTTTTTTTCAAAAAAGCGGTCAGTTTCTAACGCTTTGACGCCGGGAGTGGTGATCTCATGGCTGGGCCGCACTCTCTCCCTCGTCCAAAAGAGGTTTGACACCATGAAAAAAGACCAAGCCGCCCGCTCCGCAAATACCCAGCCGCGCGGCAAAAATCGTTTTCGTGTTTTGATGACCCCAGAAGAGCGCATGGAGCGCGTTCAAAAGATGTTTGATACGACGAATAAGGCTCAAGCTGCGCGCTCGGTAAATGGTCGCCGGCGCGACAAAAAGCCCTCCGGTTTGATGACATCGGAGGAACTGGTGAAGCGCACCCAACAGAAGTTGGATACCATGAATACGGACCAAAACGCCCGCTCGGCGGACATCCGCGGGCGCGGAAAAAGGCCCTTCCCGGTTTTGATGACGCCAGAAGAGCGGGTGACGATTGAGCGCAACGCAGCGGCCAAAGGCCTGTCCACGTCGGCCTACTTGCGGACGCTCGGTTTAGGGTACGAGCCGAAGTCGATCCTCGACACGGAGCAAGTCTATGGCCTGTTGAAGCTCGGCGGCGATCTGGTGCGTCTGGGCGGGCTATTGAAATCATGGCTGAACGAGCAGCCGGGCCGTGGATTGCCTGAAAACGATGTGCGGCAGCTCCTCGCACAGATCATGGAGACCCGCACGCAGATCGCCGACAAATTGATGGAAATGCAGGTTTGAAGGGTGACGGGGTCGAGAAATGAAACAAAGACGCTCGGCCATGCCGCCAGCGTTTAGCGGCGCCGCGGGCAGGCGGGCGCCGCAGCGGACAAGGCGCTTTTTAACGGGCCCGAGGAAGGGCAAGGTTAAGGTGAGCATAGATGAACAAGAAAGCGCTACTGGTGACTGTGGCAGTCCTGGCGGGCCTATACGTGATCGGTTTAGCCGTCGTTGCTTTCATTTTGGTAGGACCGACCGCAGCACTCGTAACGCTTTCTAGGCTGCTTGGCGTTATCGTTGGCGCACCGATTATTTGGTTGATCACGCGATGAAGGCGGGGCAGAGGCGGCATTCAGCACTCCAAAAAGAAGGTTGACTTAAGAGCCCCCATTAGAAAGGCACTCCTCCGCCAGTGCCGCTCGGTCGCGTACCAGACCTAGGAGGATCTAGGCGATGGTGGTGCCGATATGAGATACATGGCGATTCATCCACCTAACGCCGCTCGGAATGCCGCCAAATGGATAAAGGTGATAGAGTGTGGAGCCGAGATTCCGTCCTCGCATGCTATGAGCGAGTTGCGCGAGGAAGCGATCTGGGGTGACATGCTGGTGGAGCGCGGTAAACGAATGACTGTATTTCCGCAGGTGTTCATCTGACGTGACCACGCCGAACTGTTTCGCGTATCGGAGAAGGGTGCCGATATTCGCCGGTCCCGGGACGCCAATCCTAACCAAGGTGTGGATGCCTTCACTGCGCAGCTCGGCGATCCAACGCGTGATGGCATCGGCATCGAAACAGAGTTGGGTCGTGATTTCGACTGAGCATCCAGCGTTCTTCAGAAAGGCAAGTTTCCATCGCAAGGCGCGCCAAAGCGCGTCAGCATCGATCTTTGGATGCCCCTCAGGATAGCCAACGATACCGACGTGGCGGATACCGTGGCGCTGAAGGACGCCGTTTTCCAAAAGGCTCAAAGAGTCGGCGTATGGACCGGCCGGCGTCACCGGATCGCCGCCCACGAGGACGAAACGCGTCGGACCGGCTTCACCGATCAAGCCTGCGAGGAGATTATCGAGGTCCTGCTCGGAACCGAGACGCCGCGCTGAAATGATCGGCACCGGTTCGAGGCCGCACTCCCGGATCCTGCGCGCTGCGGCGATGCGCTGCCGATGGTCTTCATTGCCCAGAAACGCGATATTGACCGGGGCGCCAGGCGGAATTTCATTTTTCGATTCTTCGATCTGCGCGATGCCCTTGCCGGTGATTTCCAGGCTGTAGAAGCTACCGGGAGCAGGCTGTGGCTGCTGAGATTGTACCTGGAGATTATGCATCGACGTCATAGGGCTTTCCTTGAAAATAAGCTCGCGATTGGCCGGCGTGACGTTTGGCCGTGCCGGTGTCGCTTATGCGCATCATTCCGGCGCAATACCGCGGGCCAGCCCGCGGTATTGCGCCGGTTGCACGCGGTCTCAGTGATCGGCTTGGGATAAGAGCCAGGAATGGCGAAGTCTGTGAGGGTACGAATAGGCAACTTCGGGCCGGTCGGCTATTGGGCGGCGGGACGATGGTCACTGACATTCGTCAAAATGCCCTCTTCCATTCAAGTCCATGCATAATGGCATATTGTATGTCAATAAGCGTGGCAACCTAGGCTGATCGAGGCTGTCCGCAGGAATATCCCGGAACGCTTGCCGCCACAGCGCGTTATCGCGGAGGCGCTCAAAGGAAGTTCACACGCGGGGATGAGACGGCCCATAGCCTGTTCATCGCCCGGCCTGCTGCGCGGGAGGAAGTGGAAACGGGTTCGTCTGCTCGCCATAGTTCCATTCTCCTTGGGAGCCTCCAGAGATCCGGGGGCGCTCAGCGAAAGGAAAAAGCTGTGGGTCATCGAAGCTTAAAATTGAGATAAAATCCGCTGTATTTCTATCAATCGGTAGAATGTTATTTTTATTGTGCGGTCGATATTGCGTAGATACAAAAAATTATTTTCTTATAGGTGTGCTTCCGGTGCCCTGGACCCGATCTTCCTGCTCGTGTTTCAGCACCGCCGGCGCGACCGAAAATCTACTGAGGAGTTAACATTATGAGCAGACTTCCACTTCGCACGATCGATGATGCTGACCAGGCTTCAAGGCAATCTCTGGAGGCGGCAGAGAAGCGCAATGGCTTTTTGCCGAATCTGCTCCGCGTGCTTGCCAACGCGCCGGTCGCGCTGGAAACCTATCTGACCGTCTCCGGGATCAACGCGCGTTCGTCGCTGTCTCTCGCCGAACGCGAGGTGGTGCAAATCACCGCTGCCGCGACCCATGGCTGCGGCTTCTGCGTCGCCGGCCATACGGCTGTGGCCTATAAGCAGGCGGGACTTGATGAGGCGACGGTCGAGGCGCTGCGCAATCTCGGCCATGTGCCGGATGCGCGCCTGGAGGCTGTCGCGCGCTTTACAAAGGCGGTTATCGCCACGCGCGGTCGCGTTGAGGATGCCGAGCTTAAGGCATTCAAGGCGTTCGGTTTCACTGACCAGGCGGCGCTCGAAGTGGTGCTCGGCGTTAGCCTCGCGACCCTGTGCAATTTCGCCAACAATCTTGCCGGTCCGCCGCTCAATGCACAGCTGGAACCCTATCGTTGGGATGGCGTGAGCGCTGCCGTCGCGGAATGAGCGCGACATTCATACCATGCGCCGCCGAACTCTTTGCCTGGCTGGAGACGCACGCGGCCAGCCTCGACAGTGAGACGGACCTAGCCGCGGAACTATTGCCGCGCCTCGCCGCCGCCGGCCTCCCCGGCGTCGGCGTGGCGGAAGCGCTGGGCGGCGATGGCGGTGACGTGACAGACGGCGTCGAGGCGATCGCCGCAGTGTCTGAACGCTCACTGGCCGCTGGTTTCGTGCTTTGGGGTCATCGCACTTACATCGAGTATCTGCTCCAGAGCCCGAATGCGGCGTTGCGCGACAGGCAGCTGCCGGATCTGCTCGCAGGGCGTGCTGCTGGTGCGACGGGCCTCTCCAATGCGATGAAATTCCTTTCCGGTCTCGCTGAGTTGCAGGTCTGCGCGCGCACGCAGGGTGATCGTCTTGCGCTGGATGGCAAGCTGCCTTGGGTGACCAATCTGCGCCCGCAAGGCTTCCATGTGGCCACCGTTGTGGCGCGAGAAAACGGCGCGACCCCGCTCGTCATTTCGCTGGCGCACGACGATCCCGGACTCGTCCGTTCCGCGGACCTCGACCTACTGTCACTGCGCGCGAGCAACACGGCGGCTGTTTCGCTTTCCGGAGTCCAGGTCGGTACGGAGCGGGTCATCCACGATGATGCCGGTGCATGGCTGCCGATGGTGCGGCCAGCATTTCTTGGGCTGCAATGCGGCATGTCGATCGGCCTGGCGCGGCGCGCGCTCGCCGAGGCGCGCCGTGGCGTTGGGACAGGGCGCGAGGCGTTGACCGAACCTCTGGCCAAACTGGACGCGATGCTGGCAGAGCAGGAACGCATGCTCCGGGATGGCCTGCGGAGCGGCGCATTTGAGAGTGAGCCAGCGACGCTGTTTCGCATTCGCATCGCCCTTGCCGACATTATCGGACATGCCGTGGGGCTCGAGCTTCAGGCGACGGGAGGTCGAGCTTTTCTGAGATCGCCCGGTGCGGAGTTCGGCCGTCGCTGGCACGAGGCCGCCTTCATTCCGATCGTGACGCCGAGCGTGCTGCAACTCAAAGCGGCCCTGGCGGCTGAAGCAACACCGTCTCGTCGCACAATGACCCATTGATATTGGAAATGACCATGGATTACGTTCCGCCCCTCGAATTGGCGAACTCGATCTGCGATAGCGGCATAAGGAAGGCGAAGCTTGGCGTCACCGACATGCTCATCCGCGGCGCGCTTGCCGGCGCCTTGGTGAGTTTGGGCATCACCGTGGATGTCACCTCCGGGGTGCTGAGCGGCAACGGGCTCGTCGGCCACGTGCTGTTTCCTTTCTGCTTCATCCTGCTCTCGCTTTTGGGGTTGGAATTTTTCACCGGCAATTGCGCGCTTCTGCCATTTGCAGCCTTCGCGGGCCGCGTCAGTCTCGGTCAGGTTCTGCGCAACTGGGTGTTTGTATATATCGGTCATTTGATCGGCGCGCTGGCCTACGGCGTTCTCTATGCCGCCATCAGCACGAAGTTCTTCACCGAATCCCCTGACCCGGTCGGCGCCAAGGTGATGGCGCTCGGCATGGCCAAGGTGATGCCCTATCTGCATGCCGGCGCGGCCGGTTGGTGGACCGCCCTGGCCAAAGGTGTGTTTGCCACCTGGCTGGTGTCTCTCGCCGCCGTGATGACGCTGGTCTCCCGCAGCGTGATCGGCAAGATCGTTGCCGCCTGGCTGCCGATTATGGCCTTCGTGGTGATGGGCTTCGAGCACTGCGTGGTGAGCATGTTCGCCATCCCGACCGCGATCATGCTGGGCGCGCCGATCACCGTCAGCCAGTGGCTTACCTGGAACCAGATCCCCGTCACCATAGGCAACATTCTCGGCGGTGTGATCTGCACCGGCCTGGCGCTGTATGTGACCTACAACCCGGACCCAGCAAAAGCCGCAGATGCACCCCCCGCCAAATTGGCCCCCGCAGAGAAGGTTGCTGCTGAAGGTGGCAGCATGATCGCCCCTACCTAACTCGGCTTGGGGCGATACCGGGCGGCGGTTGATACTCTGCATCCCACGAAGGGCGGACCAGCTATCGGCCGCTCTCCCGGGCGCCATGCCGGTCGTGCCATGGACCCGTTGGTGAGCGATGTCGCGTGTCCAGCGTCATCGCGCGACACAGCCTCGCGGAGCCCCGCCAGTGCGGTATAGAAACAGTGGCTGCGGCATGCTGCCCGGCGAGGCGCTGCGATCTGGCGGGCTTCAGACCCGATTTAGTTTGAGCAACTTAAGAGACTGGAACTTCGCCGGGCCAGAGCGATTACGGATAACCGCTGTTTGAACTTCCTGCCGGTATGCAAGGCCGATGGGGGCGCGGGGACCATCACCGTCAATCCGCAGATAAACAACGCCTTCGGCGTGGATATGCTCGATTGATGGTGGCACGATCGGTGCACCAAACCCCGCTGACACAAGATGGACAATCGATGGAATCTGAGGCGCGTCCTGACGCCGGGCTCGGCGCCATGCCGCTCGCCGCGATCGTTGATTACGAACTGACCTTCTCCGTGCCGCCGCGCATCACCGCCGATACCGGCATCGACAGCTTCACCCACGCGCTGGAAGCCTGTGTCTCGCGCCGGGCCAATGGCTTCTCCGATCCGCTGGCCATCTCCGCCATGCGTCTGATCGGCGCCAATCTGCGCACCGCCTATCATAGCCGAAAAACGCCGCGGGGCGCGAGGCGATGATGTTCGGCGCCACGCAGGCCAGCATGGCTTTCTGTAACGCCTCCGTCGCTTTGGTGCACGGCATGTCGCGGCCGATCGGCGCGCATTTCCACGTGCCGCACGGCCTCTCCAACGCCATGTTGCTGCCGACCGTCACGCGCTTCTCGCTCGAAGCTGCCTTGCCGCGCTATGGCAACGGGTTTGCGGAACTGACGGGCAGCTTCGGTCGCAATCAGAAGTTCGGACCACATCACCAATCTCCGATCCAGCATGATCGAGTGGGCGCAGAAACCAAGGCGTCAGACTAGCAGGGGTAGTGGCAAAGGTGGCTCTATTTTTGGATACCTCTATACCCCTGCGTGCCCCACAACCAACTTAGCCTGCTCAACCAGAACAGACACAGAGCCGTCCGCAGCCGTGCGGATGTTTTGCGTTTTGCTTGGCGCTAGAGCCAGAACCCCAGCAAAGGCGCCGTGCCGTTCAACGCGTAACTTGCCGTGATGGACGTTGGTTGAAATCGTCACTTTCCGCTCGACTTCTGCGTCAAAGCAAGCATTGGTGGTAACAATGCTCCAGTTGCCCGGCCCCGCCCGGGCTTGTGCCGGTGATGGAGCCGCGATCGAGGTGGCTCCCGAACACGGAGACACCATGATGAGAAAACACGGTCAAACCCGGCAAAGCCCGCAGGCGCCGAGCCACAAGAAGCGGGTTCTTAAGCCAGGTCAGTGCCAGCCTCTGTCCACAAAGGTTGATGTGACGGAAAATGTACCGTCGCAGACGGCAGCGGCAGAAAAGCAAAAATCTGCACCAGTTGATACGGTATCTAAATCCAAAAAGGCCGTATTGCTCAGCCTTCTGCAGCGCCCGGAAGGGGCAACTGTGCCACAGCTGGCTGATCGTTTGGGATGGCTGCCGCATACCGTGCGTGCATCGCTGACGGGTCTGCGCAAGGCGGGATTTGTGGTCGTCCGCCAAGCCGGCACAGATGGTGGTGCGTCAATTTATTCGGTCGTCTGTTGAGTTGTCGCCGTGTGCGGGTTCGGATGTCTGACGATCGAAGAAAATTAACCAGCATTTTGGATAAGTCCGGCTCGCGTGTGTGGTGCCCCAGTGGAGATCGGCCGATGAACGGGTGCCAGAAAATCCGACGACCAAATGCTGAGGTGCGGCTCGCCAAAGAATTGGCGAGCCTGCCCAACCTTGATCGTGCCCAGCTGAAACGGCGTTGGCGCAGGCTTTATGGTACCGAGCCGGCGGCCAAGGTCAGTCGGGTGCTGCTGCAATATGCCGTCGCGTATGGCTTGCAGGCGGAGGCATTTGGTGGGTTGAAGCCGGCTGTTGCAAGGATGCTTGAAGGGAGTTCGCATGATAAAACCACGCTAGCCTCCGTCCCCATTCGTCCGGGGACCAAGTTCCTGCGTGAATGGAATGGCATAGTCCATGAAGTGGAGGTGCTGGGGGAGGGGGTGCTGTATCGTGGTCAGCGCTTCCGTTCGCTATCCGCGGTAGCTTGGCGGATTACCGGAAGCCACCGCTCAGGTCCTTTGTTCTTTGGCTTGCGACCGACGCCCGGTAAGAATGGCGCTGCCAACGGCGTAGACGGCACTGCGCCCATGGCCTCGCTGGTGGGTCAAGAACCATGACAAAGACCAAACCGTCGCTGCGCCGTTGCGCCATCTACACGCGTAAATCCTCGGAGGAGGGGCTGGAACAGGAGTTTAACTCCCTCCATGCGCAACGCGAGGCATGTGAAGCCTTTATCCGCAGCCAGGCGGGCGAGGGCTGGAAACGCGTGAAAGACGCCTATGATGATGGTGGCCTCTCGGGAGGCACCATGGAACGCCCCGCGCTGCAGTGCCTGATGGCGGATATCAAGGCCGGCAAAATCGATATCGTGGTGGTCTGTAAAGTGGACCGTCTGACGCGGTCCTTGGCCGATTTTGCCAAAATCGTTGACCTGTTTGACCGAGCAGGGATCTCGTTTGTGGCCGTGACCCAACAATTCAACACGACCTCATCGATGGGCCGGCTGACCTTGAATATTTTGCTCTCGTTCGCGCAGTTCGAGCGGGAGGTTACCGGCGAACGCATCCGCGACAAGATCGCCGCGTCCAAGCAGAAGGGGATGTGGATGGGCGGCCGGCTCTCGCTTGGCTATGATGTGAAGGACCGAAACTGGTCATCAACGAAGCCGAAGCCAAAACCGTCAGGCACATCTTTGAGAGTTATTTGCGCCTTGGCTGCGTCCGACTGCTGCAGGAGGAACTTTGCAACGTTGGCGTCATCTCTAAAATCAGGCCTTTGGCCAACAGTAAAATTGTCGGGGGCGTGCCATTACAACGCGGCGCGCTTTACGCGCTGCTCGCCAACCCGATTTATATCGGTCTGACCCGACATAAGGGGGACTGTTATCCCGGTCAGCATCAGCCGATCAT
Organism: Acidocella sp.; assembly: GCA_035493735.1. GTDB lineage: Bacteria > Pseudomonadota > Alphaproteobacteria > Acetobacterales > Acetobacteraceae > Acidocella. The sequence continues at coordinate 18,566 of DATJHR010000190.1, read as the reverse complement.
CGATCAAGCGCTTTGGGATGCCGTTCAGCGCCGGCTGCAGCACAACGCGGTGAATCGCCGCGAACATCGAACCACAACGAGTGCGGGATTTCTGACCGGGAAATTATTCGATGAGCACGGCAAGCGCCCGACACCCACCTACGCAAGAAAGCAGCGCCGCCAATACCGGTATTACGTCTCGCAGTCTCTGATCAGGGGCATCAAAGCTGCGGCCTCAGAAAATCTCGACTGGCGGATCCCCGCCGCGGCGCTCGAAAACATCGTAGCCACGGAGGTATCTGGCTTGCTCGGGGACCCGCACCGGCTGATGACCATCCTAAAAGATAATCAGGTAGAAACCGATCAGGTAGCTGTTGCCTTGGCTGCGGCAACAAGGCAACGAGCTCATCTTACCTCCGGTACTGATCGTGGCGAGCCTCTTGCGGAACTTATCCACCGGGTCGAAGTCCACAGTCGACGGCTGGTTATAAATATTAGACATCAAGCCGTTGGACTAATGAATGAGTCAGATCGGGTAATGGCGGCGTTAGCACCCACGCAGAATTCAAGACCCAACAACCAAGGGCACATCACCTGGACAATTCCGCTGCACTTCCGTCGGCGCGGGCAAGAGATGCGTCTGGTCATCTCGGGTCAGGCGTCCCGTGCGATGACTGGTTTATCGGCGGCGAGGGGAGCAGCAAGGACGAGGACAGATGCCACCTTGATAAAGGCAATTGCCCAAGCGCGGTCATGGTTTGCGGAGCTGCGATCCGGTAAAACGGGTTCGATGGCAGCCATTGCCAAGCGCGAAGCTTGCACGCCCAACTACGTATCACGCCTGCTGCCTTTGGCGTTCCTGGCACCTGACCTCTTAGAGGCCATTGTCGAGGGCACCCATCCCGTCGAGCTGACCGTCGCGTCACTGACGCGCGGGCGGCCGCTGCCATGCAGTTGGGCAGAACAGCGTCGGGCCCTCAAAATCAGCCGATAACCGAGCCCCAAATGGAGTGCAATTATGGACTTTTGTGGCCCTAAGCCCCGATTCGGCCAGTGATCGCACTGCACAGGAATCCGAACCTCGCCCCTGGGTGGCAGAGACAAATGGGTTTTGAAGGCTCCAACCGCATGGGTGGGACAAAATCTCTGGGGTCGTTTTGCCGTCGAAGGCCCATGCGGCGCGCCTATCGCGGAGCAAAATTCATAAAACCGTTTTATAGCAATGAGTTGTGGCGGAGAGACAGTCTGTAGAACCGGCTTCTACAGACCTCTACCTCCATTCGTTTTGGCCCTATGAAATCCAACACTTAGGAGGTTTCGTTTCTACAGCGTTATACGCTTGACTACCGCGAACCAGCGCGCAATTGTACAACAAACGTACAACAGGGATCGCGCCTATGGTCGAAATTAACAAGCTGTCGCAGAAGAAGATCGAGGCGCTTAAGACGCCGGGCCGGTATCGCGATGGCGAAAACCTCTATTTGAACGTCCGCAGCGAACACAGCAAATCGTGGCTGTTCCGGTACAGCCGGAACAAGAAGCCGCATTGGCTCGGGCTCGGAGCCTTCCCGGCCACCGGGCTTGCCGACGCGCGCAAGAAGGCCGCCGAGTGGCGGGCGCTGCTGGATGAGGGCAAGGACCCGGCGCAGGCGCGCCAGGCGCAGCGCGTCGAGGAAGAGAAGGCCAACGAGGCCGAGCACAAGACGTTTAAGGCGGTGGCCGAGCTGTACGTTGCCGACAGAAAAGCCGGCTGGAAGAACGAAAAGCACGGGAAGCAATGGCTCGCCACGATCGAGGCTTACGCAAACCCAAAGATCGGCAAGCTGGCCGTGGCGGCGATTGAGACCAAGCACGTTCTGGATATCCTGCGGCCGATCTGGAGCGAGAAGAACGAAACCGCCAGCCGGGTGAGGGGTCGCATCGAGACGGTTTTGAACTATGCGAACACCCACGGCTGGCGCAACGGCGAGGTTCCGAACCCGGCGCGCTGGCACGGGCACCTGCAAAACGTGCTGCCGAAACCCTCCGACGTTAAGACTGTTCGGCACTATTCGGCGCTGCCTTGGCGCGAGATCGGCGACTTTATGCCGAAGCTGGAAGGGCAGGCGGGTGTCAGCGCAATGGCGTTGCGCTTCGGCATCTTGTGCGCCAGCCGCAGCGGCGAGGTGCGCGGCCTGACATGGTCGGAAATCGATTTGGAAAACGCAGTGTGGACCGTACCGGCCAGCCGCATGAAAGCCGGCCGGGAACATCGCGTGCCGTTGAGCGAGCCGGCGCTGGCCATCCTGGCCGAAATGTCGAAGCTGCCCCGCGATCCGGCCGGTCTGATATTCCCCGGCATGAAGCCGGGCAAACCGCTTTCAGATATGTCGCTGACCGCCGTACTGCGCCGGATGGAGCGCGGCGACCTGACGGCGCACGGCTTTAGAAGTTGTTTTCGCGATTGGGCAGGCGAGACCGGCCAGCCATCCGACATTGCAGAGGCGGCGCTGGCTCACACGCTCGGCAACAAGGTGCAGCAGGCTTACCAGCGCGGAGACTTGATGGAGCGCCGCAAGCATTTGATGGCCGCATGGGCAAGATTTTGCGGCCAGCCGGCGAGCGGCAATGTCGTCGCATTGTCCCGCGGTGAGGCGGCTTAAGATGAAATTTGCACAGAGCCCCCAGCATCCCTGGCTTAAAATCCCAGAGTGGACGCTCATCACGGCCGATGGCAGTGAGTTGGAAAAGGCTGAGCAAGCGGCCCGCATGCTTTTTGAATACATGGCGCGGATCGACGAAGCGAAGGCGCGCGCAGTGTTCGCCCAGCTTGCAGAGAGGCCAGCGCACCGTCCGCCGGGACCGACTAACCCCGGACGTGACGTAGAGCTGTTGCGCCTCTATGACGGGGAGCAGCAGAAGGCACCGGAAAAGCGGCGGGGCACGATCATGCGCGAAATTGCTCAGCGGTTGAACCGGGAAAAGCCCGGCGAATTTGGGAATAGCGATGATGCGATTCGGCAGCAGATCGATCGCTTGCTGAAAGCCCGTGCCAAGAGACGCGCGGAAATACGACGGCTTGAGGAAGCGTGGGGCGAGCTTGTGTCGGGCGACACCCCGCCGCACAGCATTCTAGGCGGCCCGGCGAAAAAGGAAGGACAATAACCCCGGCACTTTAAGTTTGTGGCGACCGGTCCAGAATCAGTTTCTAGTGCGTTTACACGGGCTTTGATGGCCCGCCACCGCAATAGGAGAGTTACCAAATGCCAGGACCGAAGCCTACGCACGTTGAAGCCGTTGTCGCGCCGCCCGCGTACATCTCGAAGCGCTACAGCGTGAGCATCGCGCTCATTTATAAATGGTTGAAGGCGGGCCAAATCCGCAGCACGAAAGCCGGAACCAAGCGCCTGATCGAGATCGCCAGCGTCGAGGAGTTCCTTGGCCTGCGTGACGCCGCCTAAAAGAAAATCCGCCGGCTCGTGACGCAAACGAACCGACGGACACGGGAGCCATAGAGACTACAAAACCAACAACACACGCAGCTCTCGTGTACCTTATCGGTTTCGAATTGTCACGCGTCGGCCTTGCATTTTTTTTACGAGGTCGAAATGCTCGATAAATCCGATTCACCATTGGTTACCAAACACCCGCAGCGCGACCAGATCATTGACGCTCTGCGCGCCGCTGGCGGGTTGCCGACGCCGCCGGATGCACCGAAGCCAGTTGCGGCGCCTGGGCCTGCAGCGCCGGCCACGGCTAGCAACGTGATCACGTTTCGCCGGAAAGATAATGGGGGCGCCGAATGAACGCCGCCGCACCATCCCCCGCGCTGCTGGAGTTTTGCCTCCGGCACCGCATGGGCCCCGACGCCATCGCAAATCTCGTCGATCGTGTCGCGAAGGCCGAGGAGCGCGCCCGGGCGTTGCTGGCGCTGGCCTTGAAGCCGGCGCGGAAGCCGCGGCTCACTGTTGCGGATCGGATGCGCGAAGAGTCGCACATCGCGATTCACGCATACGGGCCGTCCCTCGGGCTGCCGAAAGGCTATCACCTTGAGATTCCCGTGCTCACGCGATCTGGGCATGTACGCATCCCCGGAATTCTCCGCATTCCGCCAAGCGACCGTAGCGCGTTCGCCGATGAGATGCGGCGCGGCGTATGGGACGCATGGCCGGATCTTGTGACCTGGCCGAACCGCAAGTCGTGGCCGGTGATCGAGGATGAAACCGGGGTTCTGGCTTAACGAAACGACTGCGCCGCGGGTTTGGAGGCCCCGCGCCGCTTCTCCGAATTGGGGTTCAAGAAGATGGCTAAACTTAATGCGGCCTTGCAATGGGCCCGCCGCGGCTTTCCAGTCTTTCCGCTTCACGAAAACACCAAGATTCCGCTGTACGATGCGTTCTATGACGTCGCCACGAGTGACGCGGTCAAGGTCAAAGCGCTTTGGACCTGCCCGATCACCGGCCTAGAGCGTGATTACAATGTCGGCGTCGATACGTCCCGGCTCCTCGTGGTTGATCTGGACAACAAGGAAGGCAAGCGCGGCCAAGCGAGCTATGAGGCGATCGGCGGCAAGTTCGATACGCTCACGGTCCGCACGCCAACCGGCGGCTATCATCTCTATTACCGGCTGGCCGAAGGTGAGGCGTTCGCCAACACCGCAAGTACGATCGCGCCTGATGTCGATACGCGCGGCCACCATGGCTATGTGCTTGCGCCAGGCTCCACGATCGACGGCGGGGCCTATGAGCTGGTGGCGGATGCCCCGCTGGCGCCGATCCCGGATGTGGTGCGGCCGAGGCTGAAGGCACCGGGCGGGAAGGCCGAGCGCGCCGCATCGGCCGAATTGGACACGCCGCACGCGATCGCCGCTGTGCGCGCGTTCCTGACCGATCGTATGCCGGCCTTCCAAGGCCAGGGCGGTGACGATCATACCTTTCGGACGATCTGCGAGGTGCGCGACCGCGGCGTTTCAGAAGCAACGGCGCTCGAGCTGTTGCTGGAAGACTGGAACGAGCAATGCGAACCGCCGTGGCCGGTTGACGAGCTGCGCCAGAAGGTGGCGAACGCTTATGCCTACGCCCAGCGCGGCGAAGGCGAGAAGTCGCCCGAAGCCTATTTCGGCGGCGTGCAGATCATCGCGCCCCAGATCGACGCAGCGCTGCGGCCGGCGCGCAAATTGCGCCTGCTGTCCCCGGACGATTGCGAGGCCGCACAGTCCCGTTTCTATCTCGTCAAGGAATTGTTAAGCCATGGCGACATCGGCGCTCTGTACGGCCAGCCGGGCGCCGGCAAGTCTATCCTGGCGCCGCATCTCGGCTATGCCGTCGCGCAAGGTCGCAGGCTGTTCGGCAAGCGTGTTCGCCCCGGCCGCGTGCTCTATGTTTGCGCTGAGGACGAAAAGGGGATGCGTGAGCGTGTCCGCGCGCTTCGGCGTAAGCACGGTCCTGCGCCCGAGTTTATGCTGGTCGGCGGCCTTGGACCGCTGACGAGCCCGGATTGGCGCGATGCTCTGATGGATTTGGTAGCCGAGCAACAGCCGGCGCTCGTCATCCTCGACACGTTGGCCGCGGCGTTTCCTGGCATCGACGAGAACAGCGGCAAGGACATGAGCGCTGTTGTCCATTTCCTGCGCCAGATCGCCGATACGGGCGCCGCGTGTCTTGTGGTTCACCACAACAGCAAAGACGAAGGCGTGACAGCTCGCGGGCATAGCGTGCTGCAAGGCGCTCTCGACGTGGCGCTGCTGGTCGAGCGGAAAGAGGCAAAGCTGGTCGCCGGCAAGCTGGTCAAGAACAGGAACGGCTCGCCAGATCACCCGCTGGCCTTTCGGATCGACGTTGAACGGCTCGGCACCGATGAGGACGGCGACCCGATCACCGCGCCTATTGCGTCCGAAGTCGATGCGTCGGCGATGCGCCCCGGCAAGAAGCTGTCACGGTCGCAAGCGGCGGCACTCGATGACCTCCGCGATATGAGCAGCGCCAGTGACACCGAAGCGCCGGACGGTTCCGGGGCACGCGCCGTGAGTGAAACGGCCTGGCGTGAAACGCTGCGCGAGAACCGCCGCGTTTGTGCGTCCGATAGTGAGCGGGCCCGCCGCAGCGGTAGCGACCGCGCCGTCCGTGAATTGCTTGAAGACGGGCACATTGAAATTAAGGGCGGGATGGTCTGGCTCAAAGCCGCGGCGGCCATGCCCGAGGACCAGCAGGCGAAGGCGCTCAAAGACTTCGCGGGCATAAACCTGCCGGAAAATGCCGCAACCGCCTGACTTACCAGAGCAGGCAAAAACACCACAACGTAACGGCGCTTCGATGAAACGATGAAACGGGTCCTAGGGTCCCCGTTTCATCCGTTTCACTTTCAGGGGTGCGAAGTGAAACCGTTTCATAGCGTTTTTTGTGCGTTTCATGTGCGTTTCACGTTTCATCTTAACGAGCACGTCAACGCCCGCTGGCCTAAGAGCTAAAACGTCGCTTCATTGCTTCATTTCGATGCGGTCGAAAAGTTAGAAGAATGGTGAAGTGGTGTTGTAGATGCTGGTAGAAGGCTGTGTAATCTACACAAGGTTTCTCGAGTGCATAGAACTTTACAGTATTCAAGCGGGCTAAATCTGTGTTAGCTTTGTCGGCGACTCGAAATATCAATGCGTAGCTACCCATAGACGCCAGATCGGAGCAGTGATGCCGTTTAAGCCCGGCAAAAGCGGAAATAACGAGGGAAGGCCGGCTACGCTGCCGGAATTGAACCGCGCGCTCATGCTAGCCAACGATCAACTCAAGGCCGCGTTGGGAGCGAACAAGTTGGACGCGCACAGCCTGTTGCAAGCGATCTACCGCAATGATGAGTTTCCACTGGTGATGCGCTACCAGGCCGCCGTAGCCGCGTTGCCCTATGAAAAGCCGCGCCTCTCCACGACCGTTGTGGTCGAGGATCAGAGCAAGTCGGAAACGCTCGCCAAGCGCATGAGAGCCGCACAGGAGCGCCTTGGGCTGGCCGCGCGGGATGTTGTGGCCGTGGCAGCAGGCGAGGCGCCAGAAGCCGCTCTGATCGAAGGTACCGCGGAACGTGTCGAGGACTACATCTGATGGGTTCGACAGAGGTCATTTCCGCCATTAACAGCCAGGAAAACCGCAGAAACGCGCATGTCGCAACGGTTGTGACGCGCCGTTGTACGTCCGCATTGTACAATCGAGACGCAAAACCGACGCAAGGGACGCACCGCCATGGCGCTGATCGCGCTTGCATGCCTCGCGTACGCAACCGCATCGGTGTGGCCGCTGCTGCGCTGCCCGCACATCATGTTGATGCTGCTGCGCTATCGCCGACCCGGTTAGGCCGGGATGGAAACGGCAGCCGGCGCGAAAGTCGTTTTCGCCGATACCGGCCGGCTCTCAATTTCCATATGAGCGCCACAATGTTCGGCACTTTTGAGGCGTTCCTTAACGGAACGGTGAACACGCAGCGCCGCCCCCGTCAAATCCAAGCCGCAACGTCGGCTCTTTAAAAAAACTTTTTTCCGATCTGAAAGGCGAAACTTTGAGCATAACAGCGAAACGTTCGAAAAAGGCTAACCGATCTGAAAACCAATTCGACACCGCATCGAGCAATGCGCTGACCGCGTTGAACGGACTTTACCCGCTGGCCGAAGTCGCCGAGAAGCAGTCCGTGGAGATGCTGAGCCTCGTCAAGAAGATGGAGGCGCTGCGCATCGAGGCCGCCGCGCTGCCGGACACCATGCCAATCAAGCGTGAAACCCTCGAATATGTCGGGTTGTGGTTGGATGCGGCCAAGCGCACCGCGGAGATTTTCAAGAGCGCGTCGAAGGAGGCGATGGCCCTGGCGCGAGCGAATGCCGTTGATCTGGTGGCGGCCAACTCAAACAAGGTGAACGGCTGATGGCACAAGTACCAGCGTATTTCCGGGCGGACGTTCAGCAGGAAGGGACGGCGCCGAACGACTACCAGAGCGTCGATGTTAGCCCCCAGGCATTTGGTGCGGGCATCGGGCAGGCGCTTCAGGGCGTGGGCGACCAGACAAAGCAAGCCGGCTCCCAGGTGGCCGATACGCTGGAACAGTACGCGCAGCTTCGCGACGAGACCCAGGCAACTAACGTCGCCACGAACGCGGTTGCTGCGGTCAACAAGGCGGCCGGCGACTTTTACGCCAAGACCGGGCAGGCGGCAGTCGATGCCTACCCGGCTTTTCAGCAGACCATTCAAGACGCCCGCACCGCCGCGCTTAACAGCGCAACCAACCCGTTCATGCGGGCGCAGATCGCACAAAGCCTGTCCGGCCGCTTCGATTACATGATGGACAGCGCCGCGCGCTTCAACGGCGATCAGACCCGCGTGGCGAGCGTCGATGCATCTAACGGCGCCATCGCGGAGATGGGCCGCACCGCGCTGATACAGCGCAACGATACTGCGGGACTTGCTAAGACCCTGGCCGGGATAGCCGGTGAAGTGGACAAGCAAGGCCAGATCAACGGCTGGGACGCCGGCCAAACCGACGCGCAATCGCAGGCACAGATCGGGAAGGTGATGCGCGGCGTCATTTCCGCGAACCTGGCGGACGGCAACATTGCGCAAGCGCAATCTCTGTACAGCCAGTACCGCAACGAGATGGACGCCCAGACTTATTCGGACCTTGGCAAACAGCTTGACGAGGCTGGCCGCAGCGACACCGCGACCGCCGTGGTGAACGGTGCGATCTATAACGGACCGCTCACCATCGCAAAGACGACGCAGTTTAACGATTTCAGTAACGCCGTCATGCTGACCGAGAGCGGCGGGCGGCAGTTCGCACCGAACGGCCAGCCGCTTACCTCTGACAAGGGCGCTGTCGGCATCATGCAGGTTGAGCCCGGCACCGGCCCGCAGGCTGCGCAAGCCGCCGGCCTGCCGTGGGACCCGGACCGCCTCAACACCGACCCGACATATAACCGGGCGCTCGGCAACGCCTATCTGCAGCAGAACCTGCAGGCGTTCGGCGGCGATTATGCGCTGGCCGCTGCCGGCTACAATGCCGGGACCGGCGCGGTGCAGGCGGCGGTGCGTGCCGCAGGCCCCGGCGCTTCGGATGATGCGATTATTGCGCGGTTGCCGCAGCAGACGCAGGACTATGTGCGGCAGATCGTGGTGCGCCTCAATCCAAACGCCGCTTCGGGCAATGGCGGCCCGGTTGATCGTGACACGCTCATGAACCGTATCACGGCCGATGCCGCCGCCTTCGGCCCTGACACATACAATGCGATCATCGCCAAGGGCACGGAGACGGTGAACCGCATGGACGCCCTGAACCGGCAGAACCAGGCCGAAGCGCAGAACGCCTATATGACCACCGGCCAGCAGCTTTTGAACGGCCAGCTCGTGGCGATACCCGAAGGGCGGATACGCGCCGCGTACCCGGCCGACCAAGCGAACGAGATGATCAACAACCTGAGCGTGTTTCAGCAGGTCGGGCAGCTCGCGCAGGCCGCGCGCTTCGGCACGCCCGCGCAGCGCCAGCAGATCTTGGCCGACGCCGCGAACGGCACCGGCCTCACGCTGACCGCGATCCGGGGCAAGGCCGGCTATTTGCTCGGCACCAGCACGCCCGGCGAAGCAACCGATTTTGGCGGCGCTGATGACAAGACGAAAGCGCTGGCGATGCGCTATTTGCAGCAGCAGATCACCGCGCAGAACCAGGCGATCCAATCCGACCCGGCCACCTACACCATGCAGGACGCGAACGTGTCGAAGGCGTGGCAGGCGTATCAGGCGAACCCGACCAGCGATAACTTCACGGCTTATGGGCGCGCTTCGCTGGCGCTGCAGAACCAGCTTGGCCTCGCGCCGAACCAGCAGAACCTTCTGCCGGCCGGCGAAGCCAAGGGCATCGTGCAGCGGATCACCCAGGGCGACCCGGCGCAGATCGACATTGGCGCGCAGACCGACCAACTGGCGCAGACCTATGGCGCCGATTGGCCGCAGGTCTACGGGCAGTTGGTGCGCGCCGGCCTGCCGCCGCAATACCAGACGGTGGCCGCGATGGACATGCCGACGCAGGCCGCCGCGCGCACGGATATGGTGCGAGCGATTCAGGCAAACGGTGCCGGCAAAGGGCTTGAAGCCGCGATCGGCAAGGGCGCGGCCGGGCAGATAACGACCGCCCTTGCGAACGACGCGACGCTGCAGCAATTCGCGCAGACAGCAGCTGTTGCCGGCTGGTCGGGTAACGCGGCCACCATCGCCAATGTTCGGAGCAGCGCGCAAACTCTGGCCGAGTATTACGTCATGCAGGGCGCCGATCCCGCCGTTGCGGCACAACGGGCGGTTGGCAGCATCATTGGCGCGAAATACGACTTCGACGGCCATCTGCGCGTGCCGCCCGGATCTGCCAGCCAGGCGTATCATACGACACTTTATCTCGAAAACACGCTGACCCCGGATAGCCTGTCGCCGCAGTACCCGCGGGGCAACGAAGTCGCAGATGCCAGGCTTCGAGACCTCATCAACGCACCGAAGGTCTGGGTGATGAACTCGACGGATGACGGTGCGATCATGACGTATCGGAGCGTCAACACCGGGGCGCTCATCCCCGTGATGGGCAAGAACAACCAGCCGATCGGTTTCAAATGGGCAGACATGCCCTCCATGCAGCAGCAAGTGCAGTCGCAAGCCGACCCGACAACCTACGGAGTTGCTCCGTAAGGGCAGTAACTAACCAACAGACAGCAAAGAACGCAAAGCAATGAATAAAGACAGCACCGCCTTTCAGCCGATCCGCGAAACGCCCATGGCCGCAAGGAAACGGTTGCGCGAAGAAGCCGAAGCAGCGCAGCGCCAGGCCGCCGAACAGGACGCCGAATGGCAGCAGCACGTAGCGGAGGAGCGCGCCAAGATTGCCGCCGCCCGCGAAGCCGAGGGCGCCAACCGACGCGCGTGGCGGCTTAATGATGAGGTCGAAACACTGGCCGGACAGGTCGAGCGCGCCAAGGCCCGCATCGAAGAGTTGCGCGCCGATTGCGAGGACGGCGACCCCGGAGCGCTGAAAGAGCGCCGCAACATCCGTGTCGATCTGGTCGACATGGAAGAACGGTTGGCCGACAAGCGCGCCGCGCTTGCCCGTGCGCAGCACCAGGCCGACGAGGAATATGCCGAAGGACTCGTTAAGTCGCGCCGCACGATGTTTGACCGTGCCGGCGCGCTCGCTTCGGCCATGGTTGAGCACGGCGAGATTATCGACACCGCGCTTGATCTGGTGGCCGCCTCAATTGATCGCGTTAAGCGCCTCGACGCCGCCGTGCACAGCGTCATTCACGCGCACGTCCCGGCCGATGCGCAATGGATGTTCGACATTCAGATGCGGACCATTGAGGCGGCAATTCTTAATCGTTTTGTGAAGCTCGGCGTACTCGGCCAGGCATTCGCCCCCGGTGGCCTCACGGATGAACTGCCGAACGTCTCGGCGGTGCTGCGCTCGCATGTCGAGGCCGTGCAGGTGCAGGCCGAGGAGTACCGCAACCGCCCCGTGCCGCGCATCACCCGCGTTTGCAGCAAGAAAGGCTGACACCTATGGACCTCAGCAAGTTATACCCCAGCGCCGCGCAGCCGGCACCAGTTGCACCCGTTGCCCCGGTTGAGTCCGCACCAGCCGCAGCGCCTTTGACGTCAGCGGAGCCGGGCGCCAGTGACAGCAACGCCCGTAGTGGACAGCCGGCTGACACCAAGCAGCCGGCGACCGAACAGGAACCGGCGCAGCGAACCGCCGCCAGCCTTTACGGCAGCAGCGTCGAGACCCGCGGCCATGTGGACTGGCGCGAAGCGGCGGCCAAGACCGCGGCCGAGATCCAGCTTCACACGACGTTCATGCCGCACGCCGACAAGAGCCCGGAGGGTGACGCGGCCAGAGCAAAGCTGGCCGAAGCGTTCGTTGCCGCTGGCGCTGGCCAGACCGTCGCGCGCGAGCTGTTCGCAGACGCCGCCGCTGCTGCGAAGCCCGGCTACACGCCGCCGAGCGCCGCCGCGGCCGAAGCGGAGCTGCGCCAGCTTTGGGGCAGCCAGTACGAAACCAAGATCAACGGCGCGGCCGAGCTGGTCCGCAAAGCCGCCGCCGTCGATCCGTCCATTACCGAATTTTTGGAACGGACGGGGCTCGGCAACGACCCGAAGTTTATCCGCAAGGTCGCCGCGCGCATCGCCGCGCGAGGCCGTTAACCAAACTGAAAAGGAGCTAAAAGCCTATGGCGAAGATCGATTGGCCAACCGGCCGCTACCGCCTCACTGAAAAAGCCTACATGAGCCCTGTGCCCGGCGGCGAGCATCGTATCCTCGAAGAGGATGCGGAGATCACCTATGCCGGCAAGCCGGGCCCGCACATGGTCCCGCTCGATGACGGCGCGCACCAGGCGGTGGCGCTGGCCGAGGAGCACGGCGGCGTCGGGACGCTGCGGCCGACTGACACGCTCTCTATGAGCCAGGGAGGCGCCGCATGAAGCGCCATCTCATCGGCGCCGCGCTCGCCGCGGCTATCCTGCTTTCCGGCACGGGCCACGCGCAGGAGCGGGTAGGGGCGCCACCTGTCACCATGAACGATGCAATGGGGCAGTTCTGGGGCTTGGAAGCGAGCCCGCAGCCTGACGGCGGCCTTGCAATCGTTACCGTGCCCGGCCTGGCCGGGACCGTGACGCAGACCGGCAACACCGTAACGACCGCCGGCACATTCCAGACGGCGCTCGCCGCTGGCACCAGCCGTCACGGCTGCTTCGTCCAGAACACCAGCGCTGGGGCCGAATATGTGACCGTGGCCTCACCAGCGACCGAAGCGGCATCGCGCCAGCTCGCCGCCGGCCAGGTCTACCAATGCGTGGGCCAAGCGGTCGAGATCACCAGCGCCGCGGCCGGCGCGGCCTATGAGGTCGAAAGCTGGTGATGTCGGGGCAATACGGCTTGCAACCGCGTTGGCTATCTCCTCAGGCTACCGCGACTTATCTTTCGGTTCGCGTAGATGCCCTGCCGCGTTTGGTGCGGCAGGGGCGTTTGCCAAAGCCTGATTACTCGCTGGGGCCGCGCTCCCCCCGCTACGACCGTGAAGCCATTGACCGCATGATGGGGGTCAAAACGTCCCGACAGTCCATAGATGACGCGGTGGCACGTGCCATCGCCAGCATTAAGGCCCGCGGGCCGTATCGTAAAAAGCGGCTTAAGGACGGCACGATAGGAGACTAGGCCCGCGAGCGGCCGAGATCCGCGAGCGGCCGAGATCCGCGGCGGGATGGCCGGCACGGCTTAGCCCTGCCGAGATCTGCTGACGGAGGATAGCGGTCGCTCTAGCGGCCGCTATTTGCGTCATCTATGATGACGGCAAAACAGGGAGCGGAAACATGAAACCGGTACAGTGCGCCGCACTATGCGGCGCTCTGCTTCTGAGCGCCTGCGCAACGGCTTATCAACCGATCGGAACGGACGCCACAGGCGGTTATATGGACGATCGGCTTGCGAAAAACCTTTATACCGTGACGTTCGCCGCCAACGGCTTCACGGGCCAGCACTACGCTTACAACATGGCGATGCTGCGCGCCGCAGATTTGGGACAGTCGCTCAATTATCCGTGGATGGCCATTGAAGGCGAGGCGTCGGTGGCCCGCAACCCGCAAGTGCCAGCCTATCAGCTAAAAGTCGCCTATTTTGAGGATAAGCCGGACACGCACGAAGGGCAGGTTTTCAACACCGCAACCGAGGCGCAAACGCTGCGGAAAAGGTACGGGATACCGTAGCGCGACGTAATGCGCCCTGCGTGGGATCGGCCAGCCGGCGAAATTGAAGGCCGGCTAGGCGCTCGCCGCCTGTTTAAGAGGAGCAACCGGAGGCGCTCCGAGGCCCAAGGCAAAGGCCGGAGGAGTGGCATTTGCGTTTTTGACAATCGCCCGCCCCTCATGGTTTTCGATAATCTTGATGACGTGAGGCAGACTCGTAGTGTGTATCATGCTGTGATGGACCGTCAGAACCAAATTCTGCAACTCTTGGTCATCCTCAAGCATCTGAATCTTGAGATCTATGCTTTTGAGTTCCTGATAGTGGAGATGCTTACTGTGCGTTTTGTTCAGCTCGGCGCTCGATAGAGCCCGTACCGCCGCATCGGCCTTTTCTTCGGCATCCACGCGGCCAGAAAACATATTCATGGTCAAGCAGTCGCGGACAAACTTCTTGGACCAAGCCAAGGCGTACTCACACTGGGTTAGGAATGACGGTGTATATCTGCTTAGGATCGGTGACCAGACGTGTGCTTTTTGAGGGTCCGCCTTGATTTCCTCAAAGGCACGCCGGAATTCATTTACTACCACATCGGCGGGAATTCCGTGGATATGAGGGTCGATCGGACCGAGGTTTGATTCTTTACCCATGAGGATCGTTGAGCACGAGCACGCCAGCATCGTACCGGCCGACATTGCGATTTGCGGCACGATAGCTCGTATGTCGCTGCCGAACATCTCGCGGAGGTAGTGAACTATGGATTCTGTGGCGGCGATATCACCGCCTGGTGTGTGTAAGAGCAGATCTAAACCTTTGCTCCGATCAAGCCCATGAATGCAGTTCATAAAGGCATTTTTGTCGTCGTCGACGATGTCGATACCCTCAACGCGAGGCTTGGAGAGCCATCCGGAATAATAGGCAATAATATTTCGTTTTGTATAGTCGTGGAGCTTTTGGAGGTGGCGGCGCCGTACGGTATCTATGACAGATGCGGCTTCCTGTTGGAGCCGGTTCGTTTCTTGTTGAATTTCAGTAAGGACGTCGTTCCAGTTTCCCATAGTGTTCTGCTGCTCCGCTGTTAGCGGGAAGCATCGTTACGCCTGGAGTGGTATAGATGGCAACCTGGATACGGGCAGACGGCATTTGAAGTTGATCAGTTGGCGAAGCAGGGCTGATGATCCCGGAGTTAATAAGCTGTGCGTATAGCTCGGTCACCGATAGGGTAGCATCGCTGGACTGGGACATATCGGGCTCTCCGTTGGTCTAATCGTTCTGGTCTTCTTGCCTGTCAGATAGTCACGAATGCAAGGCTTGGCAATCCGACAGCACATACCTTTACTGCGTTCTAGTTGCTTTGGTTGCTCCTGACAACCTAAGATAGGGCCAAGCTGCGATACGCGGACATCCGATAGGCTCACGCCATGGCCGTTATGCGAGTGTTACGTCCGGATGCCATCGCTCGCTCTGCTGCGACAGCTCCCGAACATTGCCCCGAGCTGGAACGGCCCCCTGTGCCTTGTCCAACTTTTTAGAGCGCGGCTCACATTCCCGTGCGAGAACTTGCGCCAGTCCTTGATTATGCCGCTTGCGGTCCGAATCCCTCAAAGGATCACTGTAAGGAGACCTTAGCCGTGGCCGCCCGTCCCATTTGGCGTGGGCATCTGCGTTTGGCGCTCGTGTCGTGCCCAGTGGCCATGTACAACGCCAGGACCGAGCGAACCTCGATCCGATTCCATATGATCAATCCAGACACCGGCAACCGGATCAAAATGGTCACGAAAGACAGCGAGACCGGTGCCGAGCTTCAACGCAGCTCGCTCGTAAAAGGTTATGAGTTTTCGAAGGGACGTTACGTCCTCGTGTCGGACGAGGATCTTGACAGCGTGAAGGTCGAAAGCTCGGCGATTATGGCCGTGGAAAAGTTCATCGAGGCCGGTTCTATTGACCCGATCTATTTTGACGAAAGCTATTACCTGGCGCCGGATGCCAAGGCGGGCGAGGATGTCTATGCCGTGCTGCGCGAGGCCATCGCGAAGACGGGAACGATTGCGCTCACCCGCGTGGTCATCTCCCAGCGGGAGCGCACTGTCGCGCTGCGGCACGCTGGACCGGGCATCATCGCTCACACGCTTCTGGAGGAACGCGACCTCAATCAGGCCGGCCAGTATTTTGACGAGGCGGCAAAGCTGTCGGTCGACCCAGAGATGGTTGACCTGGCCACGCAGCTAATCAAGCGCCAGACCGGGAAATATGATCCGGCCGATATCGAGGACCGCTACGAAAACCGCTTGCGCGCCATGATCGACGCCAAGGTGGCCGGAATGCCGCTGGAGCCAGAAGAGCGGGTGTATGAACGCAGCAACGTCATTGATCTGGTATCGGCCCTGAAGAAGAGCCTTGAGGAGGCCGATGCTTCGGAAGCCAAGGCGGAGAAGACACCTAAGGGACCGCGACAGAAGGGGCCGCCTCAGCCGCCAGGCAAAGCTCCCCGGAAGCGGGCTTGATGAAGCGCAAGGCGGGGCGGAAACAGTCCTCGGCGCAGGAGGCGGCCCAGGAGGCGCCGAAGCGGGAGCCGCCCGATCTGCCCGTACCCGACCGGGAGCCTCCAGAGCCGCCAGCCCCCAAGAAGGAACCGCCAGCGCCACCGGCGCCCAAGCGGGAACTGACCCGCCTTATGTCGGCGCAGACATGGCCGGGCGGCACGTGCTAGATTCTCGCCATGGACCCATTAAAGGAATTGCGCCGCGATTTAGCAGTTCTGCGGTGGATGAGCGCGGCCTTGCTGGCGCTGACAGTTGTGCTCTTTATTCTCGTGTTCTTGCGCTACTAGCCGGGCAGGATGCCCGGAAGGGGCCTCAGCCTGCTCCCAGCGCTGCAATGGAACGATCTGGCCATCTTCCTCCTGACAGACCAAGCAGTACGGCTCATCAGGCCGCGTGAGATGCCCAACCTCGAAATCGCCCAGACCGCAGCGTGGGCAGCAAAAACGCGAACCGGCCATGGGCCCTCCAAGCTGATCCAGACCGGATACCAGAGAAGCGCTGGAGTCCCGCAAGCGCGAAGCTGGTAAAGTTTCTGCTAGACGCGCTTCAACGTTCCTGTGTTGTTTCTTTCATGCCGACGCTGCAACAGATCCGCACCCCCTGCGGCTGATGGTGGGTCCATTGCCCGGCTTGCCACCACAAAGCGCCCGTGGCGATCGTGCCGTTGATCATCCGCTGGGGGCCCGACGCATCGGTAGACTGGGTGCGCCAACGGCTTGTCTGCGCGCAGTGCGGGCACCGCGGCGCGCTGCTATTTCATCCAAGTTGGTGCGATATGGTGACAGGTTGGCAGGCGTGGCCGGAAGGGGAGTAACCGCGATGCGCTCTACATTAATCGGCCGCATCGACTCGCGCGGCGCGGCTTTCATTTAGGCGGATGGCCGTTTCAACCTGACGCCAACACCGCCGCCATTCTCGGGGATGAGATCGACGCCCGCAGCCTCGAAAGCGGCCCGTATGGCGCTGGCCGTCGCCGACCGCGGGGCCGTCTCGCCGCGCTCAAATGAGATTAGGGCGCGCTTCGAAATGGAACTCGCTTTCGCAAGATCATCGAGGGACCAGCCGAGGAGCGCCCGCGCCGCACGGGACTGAGGGGCTGTTATTGCACTTTTAGTGCATGTGTCACTTGCCAACATGTCAGAGATATGCACTAAAGGTGCAGCTTCGTAAAGGCGAAGCGAATTTCAACACCAACGGAACGCAGACAATGACCCATAAAGCTGACACCAAAGCCTTGATGACGAACACCGTTACCCTGGGCTTCACGCCGACCCGCCCGCTGTCCGACGCCAGGCAGCGCATCATTAATGCCGCCAAGGCGTATGGCGAGACGCACGGCGTGGCCTCGCTCAAGGCGGTCGTTGAACGTTACGGCGCGAAGGCAATGGTGGGTATCGACCCGGCTCGGTGGCCGCAGCTCTATAATGAACTGATCGCGGGTGCCTGTCCGTCGGCGGCGGCCTGACCGGCGCCGACGACGGCACCGAGCGCCAATAAAAATTTTTCGCGCTGTACAACGTATTGTACAACGCGGCGATCAGGCTAAAATCTGCTGAGGAAAATCAACGCGTTGTAAGGAAAAGTGGCGGAGAGACAGGGATTCGAACCCTGGGTACGCTTTCACGCACACACGCTTTCCAAGCGTGCGCCTTAAGCCGCTCGGCCATCTCTCCGGCATGGGAGCAGTCCACGAACCGCGCCCTTAACGAGCTGGAGCCGGGAAAACCGGCTCTGCGGGCCTCCATAGCGCAAACCGGGGGCGGTGCTCAAGGGCAGGGAGCCCCCGGGGATAAGAAAAGATTACACGTCCATTTTCAGCGCGGCGAGGAAGGCGCTCTGGGGGATTTCCACCTTGCCGAACTGGCGCATGCGCTTCTTGCCCTCTTTCTGCTTCTCCAGCAGCTTGCGCTTGCGCGAGATATCGCCGCCATAGCATTTCGCGGTGACGTCCTTGGAGAGGGCGGAAATGGTCTCGCGCGCGACCACGCGGCTGCCGATCGCGGCCTGGATGGCGATCTTGAACAGCTGCTTGGGGATCAGCTCTTTCAGCTTGGCGCAGATCGAGCGGCCCCGGCTCTCCGCGGCCGCACGGTGGGCGATGAAGGAGAGCGCGTCCACCGGCTCCTGGTTCACTAGGATGGAGATTTTCACCAGGTCCGCCTCGGCATAATCCTCGATCTGGTAATCGAAACTGGCATAGCCGCGGCTGATGGATTTCAGCCGGTCGTAGAAATCAAAGACCACCTCGTTCAAGGGCAGGCGGTAGACCGCCATCGCTCGGTTGCCGACATAGGTCAGGTCGATCTGCTGGCCGCGGCGCTCGGTGCACAGG
>DATJHR010000189.1:0-6055 GCA_035493735.1 Acidocella sp. | reverse complement strand
TGCACCGTGCAGTCGGCCGCATATTTTTGCACGAGATCGGTGAGGTAAGCGCGCCGCACCGTCGCCGCCGTCGCCAGCACGCCGATATTCTTGTTCCGGCTCGCCGCCGCCGCGGGTTTGACCGGCGGCACGCAGCCGATGAAAGGGAGCGCATAAGTGGCGCGCAGGCTCGCCAAGGCGATGGTGCTGGCGGTGTTGCAGGCCACCACCACCGCATCCGGCGCGAACCGCTCGATCGCAGCACCAATCAAGCGCAGAATATGCGCCTGCAATTCGGCGTCCGGCTTCTCGCCATAGGGAAAGAACGCGTTATCCGCGAGGTAAGTGATCCCCGCCGCCGGCTGCAGCCGGCGAATTTCCCGCACCACACCCAGCCCGCCAATGCCGGAATCAAAGACGAGAAGATTCACGTGCGTCAGAGATCCCCAGACGGAAATTCCACGTCGCGATGCACATGCACTGACATCAGCACGCCAAAGCCCAGCATCACCGCGGTCAAGGCCGAGCCGCCATAAGAGATCAGCGGCAGCGGCACGCCGCCCACCGGGATCAGCCCCATCACCATTGACAGATTCACGAAGCAATAGAGGAAAAAATTCGCGGCGATGCCGAGCGCCAGCAACCGCCCATATTGATGGGAGCAGCTGATGGCGGTGTAGAGGGCCAGGGCGACGATCGAAAACAGCAGCGCCAGCACCGCCACCGAGCCGATAAAACCGAACTCCTCGGCGATGATGGTGAACACGAAATCCGTCTGCTTCTCAGGCAGGAAGTTCAGCTGGTTCTGCGTGCCGTGCAGATAGCCCTGCCCGGTGAGACCGCCGGAGCCGAGTGCAATCTTCGACTGGATGATGTTATAGCCCGCCCCCAGCGGATCGGCGCCGGGATTGAGAAAGGTGATAATCCGCTGGCGCTGATAATCGTGCAGATGGTGATACAGGATCGGCGCCGCCGCGGCGACCACCGCCAGGATCAGCGCGAATTTCCACCAGCGCACCCCGGCCCCGAGCATCACCGTGCTGCCGATCAGCCCGGTGATAACGGCGGTGCCGAGATTCGGCTCCTTCAGGATCAGCCCCACCGGCACCAGGATCGCCAGCGCCGCGGGAAGCAGAAACAGCACGTTGCCGACACGCTCGTAACTGGCGCGGTGGAAATAGGAGGCAATGGCCATGGCCAGGAACAGCTTCATCAGCTCGCTCGGCTGGATCTCCATGCCGCCGATCGTCATCCAACGTTTCGCACCCAGCCCGACATGGCCGAATTTCATCACCATCAGCAGCAGCAGAACGCCGCACGCGTAAGCGACCCAGGACACCTTCGCGATCACGCGGATATCGATCATCGCGATCACGAACATCATCACCAGGGCGCCGGCGAACCGGTAGATCTGGTCGTTGGCATATGGCTCGCCCGAGCCGCCGGCGGCCGAATATAAAGCGGTGTAGCCCACCCCTGCGAGCAGGCACACGCACAGCACGAACAGCCAGTTGATCGCGAGAAATTTGCGCATCAACCCGAAGGAGCGGTTATGGAAAGGCCGGCGCAGGGAGTTGTCGAGCGTATTCATGACGGCACATCCGCCTCGGAAATCTGCGTCCCGGTTGGCATGTCTTTGATGTTTGAATCTTGGGCGTTTGAGCTGTGGGTCAGGGCATAGGTCATCAGGTCGCGGGCAATCGGCGCGGCTGATTGCCCGCCCCAGAGCCCGTGTTCGACCACCACCGCCGCGGCGTAGCGCGGCTGGTCCACCGGCGCGAAAGCGATGAACAGCGCGTTCGGCCGCATTGCCCAAGGCATGCTGTTATCATTGTAATTCCTCACGGACTCGGCGGCATTGTCGTTATGCACCTGGGCAGTACCGGTTTTGCCGGCCATCTGCACGCCCGGCAAAGTGAGCCGCGCGGTGTAAGCGGTGCCAGCCGGCGTGTTCACCACCTCGAACATCCCCTGGTGAACGACTTTGAGATGCTGCTCGTCGATGTCCAGCAACGCGGCACCCCCGGATGGATCGAAGCCGGTCTGCGGCGCGTCGCCGACGCGCTTGATGATGTGCGGATCGACCGCACGGCCTGTGGCAATACGGGCCGCCGCCGTCGCCAGCGAAATCGGGGTGAGCATGGTGTAGCCCTGGCCGATGCCCTGCACCACCGTGTCGCCTTCGACCCAATGAACGCCGCGCGATTTCGCCCATTCGTGGCTCGGCACCAGGCCGGTGGCGACATGGGGCACATCCGTCTGCAGCGCGGTCCCAAGCCCGAGCTTGGCGGCCATCTGCGAGATGGCGTCGATCCCGGTGCGCAGCGCCGTCTTGTAGAAGAACACGTCGCAGCTCACCTGCAACGCCGTGGTCACGGTGATGCTGCCATGTGCGGTATGATTGTCGCACCAGAAAATATGGTCGCCGAGCTTCAGAAAGCCCGGACAGGTCAATATCGTGTCCGGGGTCAGGGTACCGGCTTTCAGCGCCGCCAAGGCCACGGTCGGCTTGAAGGTCGAACCCGGCGCGAACAGCCCCGAGGTTGCCTTGTTCTCGAGCGGATGCTGCGGATCGGTCATCCATTCCCGCCAAGTGGCGGCCGGCACGCCCTTGTCGAACAGGGAGGGATCGAAGGACGGCGTGCTCGCCATGGTGAGGATTTCGCCATTCGTCGCATCCAGCACCACCGCGGCGCCGGTGTTGGTGCCCAGCCGCTGCACCGCCAGCGCCTGCATCCCGGAATCAAGCGTCGTCATGACGGTCTGGCCCGGCGTGCCGCTATCGCGGGCCACCACGCGCACGACCTGGCCCCGGACATTGGTCTCGCTCTGCACGAAGCCAGGCGCGCCGCGCAGCGCCAGATCGTCCGCCAGTTCGACGCCGCCGCGGCCGATGCGCATGCCCGGCAGCACCAGCGCCGGGTCGTTCTTGGCTTCCCGCTGGCTGGGTCGCGCCACATAGCCGATCGCATGCGCCAGAGACGGACCGAACGGATAGGTGCGTGACGTGCCGACCTCGACGATCACGCCTGGCAGATCAGGGGCATTGACCTCGAGCGCCGCCATGTCCGGCCAGTCCAGGTAATCCTTCAGCACCACCGGGATATAGCCGGGCCGGTCGGCGAGATCGGCCTGGATGCGCGCCTTTTCCTCATCGGTCAGCGGCACGAGCCTTTGGAAATTCGCGAGCACCGCCTGCGGATCCCGCGCCAGCCCCTGCATGAAGGAAGCGCGCCAGTGCTGCTGGTTGCCGGCCAAGATCGTCCCGAACCGGTCGGTGATCAAGCCGCGCCGCGGTGCGGTCAGGCGCTCAGAAATCGAGTTCGCCTTGGCCATCGTCGCGTATTTGCCGTGCTGCGAAACCTGCAGATTATAGAGCCGCGCGCCGATCGCGCTGAAGATGCCGAGCTGCGCGGTGCCGATCAGCACAGCGCGCCGGGTGAAACCGGCTTTGTCCTTGGTCTCCCGCTTCATGCCCACACCCGCCGCAAACTCACCAAGCCAGCCCCACCGCTCACGCCAATTCCACCGCTGCCGGACCGCGATGGGCGCGGATGAACAACCCTGCCACGACCGGATAGAGCCCGACCGAGAACAACGCCTCGATCAGCAGCGGCTGCACAGGCAGCATTTTCAGGATCAACAGCGATTCCAGCATCCAGGCGAGCCCTGCCGTCGTCACGGCCAGAGCGCAAAACGCCAGCCACGTGAGAAAGAAGGGCTGAGGCGCCAGCCGCCGCCGCACCGCCAGCACCACACCCTGCAGCACCAGCAGCAGCACCGCCCACAGCCCAAACGGGGAAAGATTGAGCAAGCCCAGCAACAGCCCCGTCAGCACGACCACCGGCGCCGGCAACGAGGCCGGGCGGTAGAGCGACCAGAAATACACGCAGGCCAGGGTAAAGACCGGCCAAAGCTCCGCCTGGCCGGGCAGGCCGAATGGCATGCCGATCACGAACAGGCCAAGGATCAAACTTCCGGTCGGGAAGGTGTAGCGCGCCGCGATGTCGAGTTGCCGCCAGGGGCCGGTCGACCGGGTGATGGGCCGGCGCGCCATCAGAGCCTGGCGCATGATTGAGTGCGTTCAATCATACGCTCGCCTCGTTGGCACGCGGCCGCGCGCTTCGCGTTTAGGCCACACTGCTTCGGCCCGGTCACACTCAGCTCCGGCGCTTATGCTTGTGCGTTTGCCCGTGCTTGGCAATCACGTCTTCCCGGCGCGGGATCGGCGTCAGCTTCGGCAGGGATACCGGGTAGCTGAACAGACGCAGCAAGCGCAGCGAGGCGAGGTCGGCCAAGGGCAGCACCTCGGGGTCGTGCGCCGTGTTGTAATGCACCACGCCAACCGGCAGGCCGGGCGGAAACGCGCCGCCAACCGCGCTGGTCAACACCATGGCGCCCTCGGCCGGGGGATGGCCCGGCGCCCAATAGATCAAATCCGGATCAGGACCGTTGGTGCCCGCCATCAGCGCCGGCTGGGCGTTAGCGCCGATCTCCACCGGTACGCGGCTATTCAGATCGGTGATCAGCAACACCCGCGCCGCGCGGTCACCCGCATCCACCACGCGCCCGACCAGGCCGCGCCCGTCCATGGCGATGGCGCCGACCACATTGCCATCACCACCGCTCGGCAGTTCGACCAGCACGGACCGCGCATACACGCCGCCGAGATCGGCCACCACGTTGCCGGTGAAAAATTGCGGCGTCGGCGAAGGCACATAATGCAGGCTCGCTTTCAGCGCCGCGTTCTGTTCCTCGAGCGCCATCGCCACGCCCTGCCATTGCAGCAGCCGGGCGTTCTCGGCGCGCAGCTTCGCATTTTCAGCATCAAGGTCGAACAGATCGCCAATCATCCCGCTGCCATTTTCGACCGCCTCGATCGGGCCATCCACCAGCTGGTAAGCGGGCGCCAGCAGGTCATCGAGACCGATCTGCAGATGATCGGAGAAATTCTGGTCAGCACGACCAATCAGTACCAAGGCGAGCGAAAACATCAGCATCACGGGAAGTGTGAGCCGCGACAACGCTTGCCGGAACGGGACCGATAACCTGATCACCGAAAACTCTCCACACAGAGCCGAACCTGACGAGGCCATACTCGCTATTGGCCTTCAAGCACAGGGAGAAAGTGAAAATTTTCAGCCCAGGGATTAACTTTTTAACATGAGGATGGTTTTTCTTACCCCATCTTGACACCGGTCGCGGTCTCTGCCTGACGCGGCCGAACGCCAAAGATGGCGGTTCCGACCCGCACATGCGTCGCCCCGGCGGCGACCGCCGCCTCGAAATCTCCGGACATGCCCATGGAGCGCACCGGCAATCCGTGCGTGTCAGCCAAACTCGTCATAAGATTGAAATATATTAACGGATCCTGGTCCGCGGGCGGAATGCACATGAGGCCCTTCAAGGCCGTACCGAAACGCTGCCGCGTCGCGCGAATGAAGGCATCCGCATCGGCCGTGGCCACGCCGGCTTTTTGCGGTTCGTCACCAATATTCACCTGGACCAGAAGATCCGGCAGGCGCCCGGTTTTCTCCGCCGCGGCGGCGATGGCGTCGCACAGCCGGGGCCGATCCAGGGAGTCAATGCTGTCGGCCAGCCGCACCGCGTCCAGCGCCTTGTTGGTCTGCAGCCCGCCGATGACATGCAGCCGGGCACCGGGGACGGGAAATTTCTGCGCCGCCTCCTGCACACGGTTTTCGCCGAACAGAACCTGCCCGGCGGCAAGAGCCGCCAGCACCGCCTCGCGCGGTTGGGTTTTCGACACCGCGATCAGCGCCACCGAGTCCGGATCGCGCCCGGCGCCAAGTGCTGCGGCGGCGATGCGGGCATGGATGTGGGCCAGATTTTCGGCAATCGTGCCCGCGCATGGCGGCTGGTTGTGAACGAGCGTCTGCATGGCGGCATTGAACCGCGGCGCGCGTTGCAAGGAAAGGGCCGCTTTTTGGGGTCTGTTGGGATTTAAGGGATTCCCCTGGTCTGGGTAGTTGTGATTCACGCTGTTTATGGATCGCCTTATTCTGACCGATGCTCAATGGGCACAGATTGAACCGCTTTGCCAAGGGAAGCGCCGCGA
>DATJHR010000188.1:0-5935 GCA_035493735.1 Acidocella sp. | reverse complement strand
CCTTCGCCGTGGCACGCGACCTCAGCATTCGCGAACTGATAGGCATAGGTGATCGCCGGCCGCCCCATGCCGACCGAGCCCACGATATTCGGCTTGCCGATCAGTTGTGCGGCGACGAGTTCCGTGTCCCCGAGGGTCGGGATCCACATGTGATGGCGCCAGGCGACGACATTGCCATGCGCGTCGACCGCGCCAGCAAGATCCTGCACGATCGGCGGCCCTTTCGGCTCCCAGCCATGCTCGTCCCAGCGCATCCATTGCACGCGCACCGGCCGGCCCACCGCCTGCGACATGAGCGCCGCATCCGCGATCGCATGGTCGGGCCCGCTGCGCCCGTAAGAGCCCGGCGCGCCAAACCAACGCAGCTCGACCCGATCGGCGGGAATGCCCAGCAGCCCGGCCATCGCCAGCCGCGCCTCGGCCGGTCCCTGCGTGCCGGACCAGAGGATCGCACTGTCGTTCCGCACATCCGCGATCGCGCAGGAGGGCCCGATTGAACCATGCATCTGAAACGGCGTCTGGTAGGTGGCGTTCACCACTGTCGCGGCCGATTTCAGCGCCTCGTCCACCGATCCGGATGCGGCCACGCTGGTGTTGTTGCCCGGCGTGGTCCGCACCGTCTCCCAGATCTGGTCCATCGCCGGCAGACCGCGCCAGTCGGACCATTTCGCATGGCCGCTCGTCGGCCCCTGCGGATTGAGCACCGAGCCGAGCTTCTGCGCGGCCTGGATCGCGCCCCATTCGGTCTCGGCGACCACGCCGAGGAAGTTGCCGCGCCGCACCACCTGCACGAAGCCAGGGATATCGCTAAGCCCGGTCTCATCGATGCTGAGCAGCGTCGACTGCACGCCATATGGCCGGACGACGCGGCCATGCAGCATCCCCTCGATCTTGACGTCCTGGATATAAGTGTAGGTCGCGGTTATTTTCGCCGGAATGTCCTTTCGGCGTACCGACGTGCCGACCACCTTGTAGGTCGCGGGATCCTTGGGCTTCGCCTGCGGTGCGACCACCATGTCGTAGCTGTCGCCGCTGGCGCCGATCTCCATGGTCAGGCGCTTGCCGTCGACCAGCCGGCCATAGCTGATCGACCTGCCAGACGCGCCAGCCACGGAGATGACGCCGTTCGCGACGGAAAGCTGGTCCGCCGGGACCTTGAAGTGGACGGCTGCAAGGTCGAGAAGCGCCTGCCTGCCGGCCGCGGCCGCATGGCGGATCTGCGGCCCGGCATACCTGATCGTCCGGCTGCCACCGCTGTGGCCCTGGTTGACGGTTTCCGCCGTGCTGCCCATCACGACGTTGAGCCGGTCGACCGGAAAGTCGAGTTCCTCGGCGGCGATCTGCGCGAGCGCCGTTTCGGCGCCGGTGCCGAGATCGACCTTGCCCGTGAACAGCGTCGCCGTGTCATCCGGATGCACCGCGAGCCATGCGTAAAGCCGGCCGGCATCCGGCGGCACGCCGCCTGGGATCGGGCCCGCGGCGGCTTCCGCCGTCGACTCCGCCGGCTTGAACAGGCTGAAGGCGACGACGAGGCCGCTCGAAAGTTTCAACAGGCTGCGGCGGCTGAGGCCGGAAGCAAGCTCGTTCATGATCTAGCTCCCCGTGCCGCTGTTGGCGGCGCGCTCCACAGCGCGCACAATTCGCATATGGGTGCCGCAGCGGCAGAGATTGCCATTCAGCGCCAGCTTGATGTCGTCGCGGCTCGGCTTTGGATTTTTCTCCAGAAAAGCCTGCGCCGTCATGATCATGCCGCCGATACAGTAGCCACATTGCGCCGCCTGCTCGTCGATGAATGCCTGCTGCAGAGGGTTGGGCTTGTCGGGCGTACCGAGGCCCTCGAGGGTCGTGATCTTCTGGCCTTCCGCGGCGCCCAGGGGGGTCACGCAGGAATGGATCGCAGCGCCGCCCATGATGACGGTGCAGGCGCCGCACTCGGACAGGCCGCAACCAAATTTCGGGCCGCGCAAACCGAGATTGTCGCGCAATACATAGAGCAACATGCTGTCAGGCGGCGCGTCTATCGTATGATCGCGACCGTTCACGTTGATCGTTATGAGATTGCTCGTCTCTTGTTGGGCCATACTAGCTCCTACTTGAGAATATGCAGCATGTTGGAAAATTCGCCCTGACCTGACGATGGTCACGGCAAGCAGGCATCGTTTATTCGCCCCTAACGCCCCGAGCGCGACTACGCAATTATCGTGACTTGCATACGATCATGCGGTACCTCTAGCAAGTCTTTCGAACTAACGTTACAACAAAGAAAATAGAACCACAGGATGGAGCGTCATGAGAGTTCCAAACTTGGGCGCGACGGCCTTTGTTTTTCTATCGTAAGCCAGTGTGGCGACACTGGCACAGCGCTTCAGCACTGATCGTCCCGCGGTCTACACGGCGCAGCAGGCGGCCCGGGGCGGCAAGGTATATGCCAGCCAGCCTAAGAAGATCGAGTCATGGTGCCACGGTGGGTTCGGACTTCATTCCCTGGCGCAAATGATCGAGTCACGACTGTAATAGGAAAAACAATCGGCTAATCCATTGGGAGAAAACAATGACGTCCGCCTTGGAAGCGCAGGTCATCCGCAAGGTAACCCTGCGCATCATCCCTTTTGTCATGCTGCTCTATTTCATGAATTTCCTTGACCGCGTGAACGCCGGCTTCGCGGCGCTCAGCATGAACAAGGCGCTCGGTCTGACGCCGACGATGTTCGGCCTGGGCGGCACGCTGTTCACGGTCGGCTATTTCCTCTTCGAAGTCCCATCGAACCTGCTCCTCCAAAAAATCGGCGCGCGCATTTGGATCGCCCGTGTGATGGTGACCTGGGGCCTGGTCTCCGCGGCCTTCGCCTTCGCGACCGGGCCGAACAGCTTCTACGTGCTGCGCCTGCTGCTTGGCTTTGCGGAGGCGGGGTTCTTTCCCGGCATCATCCTCTATCTCGGTTTCTGGTTCCCGTCCCGCCAGCGCGCCATGGCCGTCGCAATGTTCATGGCCGCGGCACCGATCTCTGGCGTGATTGGCTCGCTGGTCTCGGGGCTCCTGATGCAGACGCCGCATTTCGCCGGTCTCGCCAACTGGCAATGGCTCTTCATCGCCGAGGGCGCGCCGACCGTGCTTCTCGGTTTTCTGGTGCCCGCTGTGCTTTCAAACAGTCCCGACAAGGCGCCCTGGCTCGCGGCTGAGGAGCGCGCTTGGCTCGTCAGCCGGCTAGAGGCGGAGCGGGCTGAGACGAAGCGGGCGCCCCATCATGTCGGCGGCTGGCTGCGGGCGCTCCGCGATCCGCGCGTGCTGATCCTGTCGATCGTTTACACGGGCGCCTCCACAGGCAGCTTCACCATGGCCTATTGGGGCCCGACGATCATCAGGCAGTACGGCTTCTCGCCGCTGGAAGTCGGGATCCTCAACGGCATTCCGAACATCGTCGCGGTGATCGGCATGGTCCTCTGGGCCCGGCATTCCGATCGTACGCGGGAGCGGCCCTGGCACGTCGTACTGCCCTGTCTGCTCGCCTGCGGCGGCATGCTGCTCGGCGCGAACCTGCCGACGGCGCTCGGCGTCGTTCTGGCGCTCATCCTCGTGAATACCGGGACGGGCTCGGCGAAGCCGCCGCTCTGGGCGATGCCGAGCCTGTTCCTCTCGGGCCCCGCCTCAGCGGCCGGTCTCGCCGCCATCAACGCCATCGGCGGACTTGGAAGCTCGATTGGGCCTTTCGCCGTTGGCTGGTTCAAGACCCATACCGGCAGCTACCAGGGCGGGCTTTACGTCATGGCCGCTTTGCTGGTGATTTCAGCCTTTGGCACACTGCTGGTCCGGCGCGCCGTACCGCGTGCCGCCGTGGCCGAGGCGTAACCCCGGCCGATTGCAGACCCGCGAGGGCGTGACTTTCGCGGGCCTGCGATCGTGGGCGGACGGATCAGCCGAAGGCCGGGGCACCGTAAGGGTAGTACTTCTCGAGCTCCACGAATTTGTAGGGCAGGCTTTGGAGATGAACCGTGCCCATGAAGGGCTGGGCAGGCTCGACGAGCAGGATGGTCTTGGCGAAGCCGCTATCGTCGAAGCCGCGGCGGAAATGGACGCGGGATTTGATGGCGATCACGTCAAAATCCGCCGGCTCGATGCCGCGGGTGCGCAGCGTCACGAGCTCCTTGACCTGCACGAGCACCGGACTGAGCACGAGCACGTTGCCGCGGCCGAAGCCGACCACGATCCAGGCGTCCTCGGCCATCCCCGAGGCGGAGTTGCTCACCGCGAGCACAGTACCACTGACACGGACCGGTTCGCCGGCTGACTCATCAAACTTGCCACCGATCGCGCGAACAAAGGCGTCACCTGGTTTGATGCCCGCCGCCAAGAGCTCGGCCACCGCATCGGCATCGGCAATGGTCGCGATCAGCGTCTTGCCGAGATCCTGCCGGATGATCTCGGCCAACAGCCAGGTCGCCGAACCAGAGCGGTCGCTGTAGTCGGCGAGCACAACGGGCGAGGCGCCCTTTGCGACCGCCTCGCGCGCCAGAGTGACACCCTCGGCGATCTGATAGATGGTCGCCGCGTTCAGCAGCTCGTCGCGGCGGCGCCAGGCCGTGCCCGCGATGTCGTCGGCCACTTTGCGGGCGAGCTCAGGCTTGCCGTTGGTCTGCACCTGGATGGTCATGCCGGCATCGGGCCCGTCGCACCACGGAAAACCGAAGAAGACATTGACGTAGACATCCGGCGCGCGCGCCTCCCAGGTGAGCGCGAGCTGCACGACATCGCGCCAGGCCGAGGCCCCCGTCCATTGCAGCACGGTGGGGGAGATGATCGGCACCTTCACCGTGACATTCGCGGGCTTGAAGTCACCGCGAATCGCACGGACGAGCATGCGCGCCGCGCGCTCCCCCTGCAGGTACATGTCGTAGTGGGGGAAGTATTTCACCGTGAAGGCCATGTCCGCATGGCGCAGGAATTCCTCGTCCTCATTGCCGTGTGGATCGAAGGTGCCGGTGATGAAGACCTTGGGCCCGACCGCCGCACGCACGCGTCGTGCGATCTCGGCCTCGGGCCGGGGCACGCCACGCACGCCCATGGCGCCGTGCAGCGAGAGATAGACGCCGTCGAACGGCCCCTGTGCCGCAAGCTCCTCAACCATGCGGCCAACGAAGTGTTCGAAAGCATCGTTAGTGATCCAGCCCGAGCCCGTGTCGCGCTTGGACCAGAGCGGGGATTCAATGCCGACCAGCTCGACACCGTCGAACTCGCGGGCAACTTTGACGAAGCCCCCGATATAGGAATCCGGCTCCGAGGCGAGCAGCGCTTCCCCCTTCGCGGGGGAGCCGGGATAGGTGAAGTCGTCGATCGTGGTGTCCGATGGAAGGAAGGTGACGGTCTCGTGTGCAAATTTGAGCACGGCGATGCGGATGGCTTTTTGGTTCATGGACGCGCCTCTTTCTTGTTGCGATGCGGGTGGAACGAGCCCTGCCCGAGCATCTAGTCTGCTCGCGGCAGCTTTGGCCAGAGAACTCACAGCATCGGCCGATGCTGGGAAAGCTAAGGGCGCTCTTCCCCGAGCCGTGCGATCGCGCTTGGCCGGCGTCGGCGCATCAGCCTGAACGACAGGCCCTGCACCAGGATCACCGCAAGCAGTGCGGCACCGAATGCCTCTGCCGCCGGCACACGCGCCAGGAGCAGGCTGATCGTCTCAAAGAAACAGGCGAAGCCGTAGAGCCCCATCATCAGCCCGCGAACGACCAGGCGAGCCGCTTCCTTTCCCTGGTGGTGATGAGCGAAAATGGTGAGCACGACGGCGAAGACCGGGAAGCTCGCGACGATGCCGCTGAGACGTGGGCCAAGCGCGGGTGCCGCTGCCGTCACCGAAACCACGAGCGTCGTCGCCACCACAATGCGTGCCGGAAGGTCCCAGCGCGGCAGTGACACGGCGCGACACGTGCGCTCCGGCCGGGG
>DATJHR010000187.1:0-11860 GCA_035493735.1 Acidocella sp. | reverse complement strand
ATTTCCGGCGCGGATTTCGCGGTCGGGGACGCAAAAGCGCTGCCTGGTGCCCATAACGCGCAGAACGCCGCCGCGGCCGCGGCGATGGCCCGGGCCCTGGGCGTTCCCGCGGCGGCGATCGCGGAAGGGATCCGAACCTATCCCGGCCTGCCGCACCGGCAGCAGGAGGTTGCGGTGGTGCAGGGCGTGCGCTTCATCAATGACAGCAAGGCGACCAACGCTGACGCCGCGTCACGCGCCATGGGCTGCTACGACCGCTTCGTCTGGATCGCCGGCGGGGTCGGCAAGGCGGGCGGGATCGAGGATCTGGCGCCCTTTTTTCCCCGTGTCGCAAAGGCGTTTCTGATTGGCCAGGATGCGGAAAATTTCGCCGCGACCCTGAAGCGCCAT
Organism: Acidocella sp.; assembly: GCA_035493735.1. Classification (GTDB taxonomy): domain Bacteria; phylum Pseudomonadota; class Alphaproteobacteria; order Acetobacterales; family Acetobacteraceae; genus Acidocella. Next base: position 11,470 of record DATJHR010000187.1, on the reverse strand, counting down.
GGCGTGGCGCATGCCATGGCCGGGACTTTGGACGCCGCCGTGGCCCAGGCTTTCGCTTTGGCCCGCGCCGGCGGCATTCGGGAGATTCTCTTCTCGCCGGCGGCGGCGAGTTTCGACCAGTTCCAGAATTTCGAGCAGCGCGGCGAAGCTTTCGCCCAGCTCGCGAGGGAGCTTAGCTGATGCCTGCTTTATCGCGTGCGGACACGTCCGTGATCGGCCGCTGGTGGTGGAGCGTGGACCGCGTCACGCTGCTGGCGCTCGCGGCGCTGATCGGCATCGGCTATGTGCTGGCGCTGGCCGCCATGCCCGGAACGAGCATGCGCCTCTCCTCGCCAAACACGCAGGCCATGATCCGGCAGATCCTGTTCCTGGCCATGGGCGGCGGGGTGATGCTGGCGCTGTCGATGCTGTCATTGCGGCAGGTCAAGCTGGCGGCGCTGGGGCTGGGCATTTTGTTCTTCCTGCTGACGGCCTTCACGCTGGTGCATGGAGTCGAGGTGGATGGCGCGCATCGCTGGATCGCGCTGCCGGGTTTCACCCTCCAGCCGAGCGAATTCCTGCGCCCGGGCTTCATCATCATCTCCGCCTGGTTGATCGCCGAATCACGCCGGACGCCGGGGTTTCCGGGCAAGCGCGCGGCGCTCGGCGTGTTCCTGCTCGTCGCTTTCGTGCTGAAGACGCAGCCCGATATCGGCATGACCTTCCTGTTCACCCTGGTCGTGTTCGTGCAGTTCTATCTCGACGGGATGGACATGAAATGGGTGTGGCTGGCGGCGGTTGCGGTGGTGGTCGCCTTTATCGGCGCGTTCCTGTTCATCAGCCATGTGCATACCCGCGTGATGCTGTTTCTGCATCCGAACAAGAACAGCGCCTATCAGGCGCTGACGGCGCTCTCCGCATTCGGCAATGGCGGCCTGTTCGGGCGCGGGCCGGGTGAGGGACAGGTGAAGCAGTATCTGCCGGATGCGCGGGCGGATTTTGTCTTCGCGGTCGCGGGCGAGGAATTCGGGATGTTGTTCTGCGGCTTCATCATCCTGATCTTCGCGGCGATCGTGGTGCGCGCCATGTTGCGCCTGTTGAAGGAGCGCGACCCGTTCGTGCTGCTCGCGGCGGGCGGGCTGGTGGCCGGGTTCGGCCTGCAGGCTTTCGTGAACATGGCGTCGTCGATGTCGCTGATCCCGACCAAGGGCATGACCTTGCCGTTTATTTCCTATGGCGGCAGCGCCGTGCTGGGAATTTCCATTCAGATGGGGTTCCTGCTGGCGCTGACGCGCAAGCGGCATCAGAGCGAGCATTTATGAACCCGCCGGCGCAAAAAACCATCGTCATCGCGGCCGGCGGCACGGGCGGGCATTTTTTCCCCGCGGAGGCTCTGGCGGCAGAGCTTTTGTCCCGCGGCGAACGCGTGGTGCTGATGACCGATGCGCGGTCCGGCGGGCTGAATTCGCCGGTCTTCGCCCAAGCGGAGCGGCATGTGTTGGCCGGTGCCGGGCTTTCCGGACGCAGCCTGAAGCGGGCCGTCTCCGGGGCGGTCGCGCTCGCGCAAGGCATCATGCAGGCGCGAAAACTCATGCGGCAATTGCGCCCGGCCGCGGTGGTGGCGTTTGGCGGTTATCCGGCGGTGCCGCCGGTGCTGGCGGCACGGTTGCTCAGCGCGCGGCCGAAACTGGTGCTGCACGAGCAGAATGCGGTGCTGGGCCGCGCAAACCGCCTGCTCGCGCGCTGCGCCGACTTCCTGGTTTTGAGTTTCGCCAAAACCAAGGCGGTGCCAGCGGGAATCGCCACCGATGTGCTCGGCAACCCGGTCCGGCCGGCGATCGCGGCGCTGCACGCGGGGGGCTTCGTGCCGCCGCAGGGGCGGATCGAGTTGCTGGTTCTGGGCGGCTCGCTCGGGGCGAAAATTTTCGGCACGCTGATCCCGGCAGCGCTGGCCTTGCTGCCGGCGGAATTGCGGGCGCGGCTGCATGTGGTGCAGCAATGCCGCTTGCAGGAGCTCGAGGAGGCCCGCGCGGCTTTCACCACGGCCGGGATCGATGCTGAACTCTCGCCATTCTTCGCCGATGTCGAAGAGCGGCTGCGGCGCGCGCATCTGGTGATCGCCCGCGCCGGGGCCTCGACGGTGGCCGAGATCGCCGTGGTCGGGCGGCCGGCGATTTTTATTCCTCTGCCGAATGCGATCGACGATCATCAACGGGCCAATGCCGAGGCGTTGGCTGAACAGAACGCTGCCTGGGTGGCGCCGCAGACCGGCTTGACGCCGCAGGCCCTGGCGGCACGGATTGAAAGCGTATTGATGGACACTGAGACTTTGAAAATGGCGGCGGATCGCGCGGGGGAGGCCGGGCGGCCGGATGCGGCTTTGCAACTGGCTGAGACGGTGCTGCGTATGGTTGCCGAACAGGTGCGGTCATGAGGGCGCTGCCGCTTTCCATCGGGGCGATTCATTTCGTCGGCATCGGCGGCATCGGCATGTCCGGCATTGCCGAAGTGCTGCATGAGCTTGGCTATACGGTGCAGGGCAGCGACATGGCGGAAAGTGCCAACGTGTTGCGGCTGCGCGAGGCCGGCATTCCCATTGCCATCGGCCATGATGCGGCGAATTTGCGCGATGCCCGTGTGGTGGTGATCTCCACGGCCGTTCCGGCGGACAACCCGGAAGTGGTGGCGGCGCGGCGCAAGCTGATCCCGGTGGTGCGGCGCGCGGAAATGCTGGCCGAGCTGATGCGGCTGAAATGGGCCGTGGCGATCGGCGGCACGCATGGCAAGACCACCACCACGTCGCTCGTGGCGGCGGTCCTGGAAGGTGCGGGCTTCGACCCGACCGTGATCAATGGCGGTATCATCAACGCCTATGGCAGCAACACGCGGCTGGGGTCGGGCGACTGGATGGTGGTGGAGGCCGACGAATCCGACGGCAGTTTTCTGCGCCTGCCGGCGGTGATCACCATCGTCACCAACATGGACCCCGAACATCTCGATCATTGGGGCTCACGGGAGGCGATGGAAGCCGGTTACCGGCAATTCGTCGCCAACATCCCGTTCTATGGTTTTGCGGTCTTGTGCATCGACCATCCGGCGGTGCAGCAGATGATTCCGTTCTTGTCGGATCACCGTGTGATCACCTACGGATTTTCGCCGCAGGCCGACATCCGCGCGGAACGCATCATCTCTTCCAAGGATGGCGCGACGTTCGAGGTTCGGCTCGCTGACCGCATCTCCGGCCGGGCGCGGCGCCTGGGGCCGTTCCGGCTGCCGATGCTCGGCAACCATAATGTGCAAAATGCGCTGGCGGCGATTGCGGTGGCGACGGAAATGGAGATCGACGAGGGGTTGATCAAAGCCTCTCTCGCGGCCTTTGCCGGCGTGAAGCGGCGCTTCACCAAAACCGGCGAGGCCGGCGGCATCACCGTGATCGATGATTACGGCCATCATCCGGTGGAGATTGCCGCGGTGCTGAAGGCCGCGCGCCAGGCCGGCGCGCGCGATGTGGTGGCGGTGGTTCAGCCGCATCGTTACAGCCGCTTGCACGGCTTGTTCGAGGAATTCTGCACCTGCATGAACGATGCCGGCACGGTGATCGTCGCCGATGTGTATGCGGCCGGCGAGGAGCCGATCGAGGGTGTTGACCGCGACGCGCTGGTCGAGGGGCTGCGGATGCGCGGGCACCGTTCCGTGGTGCCGCTGAACGATCCGGCGCATCTGGCGGAAATGGTGCATGCCATCGCGCGCCAGGGCGATTACGTCGTTTGCCTTGGCGCCGGCAACATTACGCATTGGGCTGCGGCGCTGCCCGGCGCGCTGCAGGCGCTGCAAGCGCAGGCGCGGCGATGATGACGCTGCCGGACATTCGCGGCCGGGTCGCGAAAGATGCCCCCCTGGCGCCGATCAGCTGGTTTCGCGTGGGCGGGCCGGCGGAGTTCCTGGTGCGCCCGGCGGATGCCGAGGATCTTTGCGCGCTGATGCGGCAATTGCCGCTGGAAATGCCTGTTACGGTGGTCGGCGCGGCGTCGAACCTGATCATTCGCGATGGCGGCCTCCATGGCGTGGTGATCAAGCTGGCGCGTGGCTTCAGCGAGATCGTGGTCGAGCCTGACGGAATCGTGGCCGGGGCCGCGGCTTTGGATGTGACCGTCGCCGAACATGCGGCCGCTGCCTCGCTGTCCGGCCTTGAATTTCTCTCCGGCATTCCGGGCACGATCGGCGGCGCGGTAGCGATGAATGCCGGTGCTTATGGCGGCGAGATCGCCGAGGTTCTGGACTGGGCCGAACTCGTCACCCGCGCCGGGGACATTGTGCGCGTCAACGCGGTCGACCTCGCGCTTTCATACCGCCATGCCAGTTTGCCGTCGGATGCGGTGGTGGTGCGGGCCCGGCTGCGCGCGCAAGCTTCAGATGCCGGGGGGATCGCCGCGCGCATGCAGGAGATCAAGGCCCGCCGCGAGGCGACACAGCCGGTGCGGGCGCGCACGGGCGGTTCCACCTTCGCCAACCCGCCGAACATGAAAGCGTGGGAATTGATCGATGCCGCCGGCTGCCGGGGCCTGCGCCGCGGCGGCGCGCAGGTTTCGGAATTGCATTGCAATTTTCTGCTGAATAACGGCGAGGCGACGGCCAGTGATCTGGAAGCGCTCGGCGAAGAGGTGCGCGGGCGGGTCGAGCGCAGTTCGGGTGTATCGCTGCGTTGGGAAATCAAGAGAATTGGAGTGCCAGGATGACCCGCGTTGCGGTTCTGCATGGCGGCATGTCCGCCGAACGGGAAGTGAGTTTGAACTCGGGCACGCAGGTGATCGCGGCGCTGCGCGGCCTTGGATTCGACGTGCTGCCGGTGGAGGTCACCGCGGACCTCAGCGCGCTGGTCGCGGCGCTGACGCCGGCGCCGGATGTGGTGTTCAATGCGCTGCACGGGCGTTTCGGCGAGGATGGCACGATCCAGGGCGTGCTGGATTATCTCGGCATTCCCTACACGCATTCCGGCGTGCGGGCCTCAGCGCTGGCGATGGACAAGGCGGCGGCGAAAGCGGTGTTCGCGGCGGCGGGTTTGCCGGTGGCGCCGCACCGCATCATCGATCTGGGCGAGCTTGCCGATCACGATCCGCTGCCACCGCCTTATGTGGTGAAGCCGGTGAATGAAGGCTCCTCGGTCGGCGTGTATATCGTCAAGCCAGGCGACAATAGCCGCGCGAAAATCGTGGAGGAATGGCAGTACGGCCCGGCGATGGCGGAGCTGTACGTGCCGGGACGGGAGCTGACCGTTGGCGTGCTGGAAGACCACGCTCTGGCGGTGACGGAAATCCTGCCGACCGAAAAATTCTACGATTATCACGCCAAATATGCTCAAGGCGGATCGCGCCATGTGGTGCCGGCGCACCTGCCTGAGGAGATCACGCACCGCGCGAAGGAGATTGCGCTGGCGGCGCACCAGGCGCTCGGCTGCCGCGGCGCCTCGCGGGCGGATTTGCGCTATGACGAGGCAAGCGGCCGGCTTGTGCTGCTGGAGGTGAACACGCAGCCGGGCATGACGCCCACCTCGCTGCTGCCCGAACAGGCAGCTTATACCGGCATGGACTTCTCCGCACTTTGCGCCTGGATGGTGGAGAAGGCGACATGCCGCGCGTAAGCGTCGACGACGATGAGATGATCCGCGAGCCGCCCCGCCGGGCGCCGCGTCCGCGTGCGAAAAAAGCCGCGCCCGCGCAGGATCGTCTGTCGTCGCGGGCGCTGTTCATCCGGCGCCTGCGGCGCAGCCTGCGGCCCGGCTTGTTGCTGCTCGGCGGGCTTGCCGTGGTGAGCGTGATTGCCAGGCTGGTGACCTCGATACCCGCCGCCGCGCCGAAAACGGAGACGGCCTCGGCGGCGCACGGCTCGGGCCTTGCTTCGCTTGGTGCGGCGTTGGGCCTGCGGATTTCCGGCGTGACGATCACCGGCGCCAAAGAGACCGACATGACGCTGCTGCGTCAGGCGATCGACGTCCACACGGGCGAGCCCACCTTCGGTTTCTCGCTCGACGCCGTGCGCAAGCGCGTCGAGCAGCTGGGCCCGGTGCAGACGGCCACGGTGGAGCGCGAACTGCCGGGAACGCTCGTTGTCAGCATCGTTGAGCGTAACGCCTTCGCGGTCTGGCAGACCGGCGGCACGGACGGCCAGCCGCCGAAATTCGAGCTGATCGACAAGCAAGGCAATGTCATCACCGATCAGAACGCGATCGTGGCGAAGCGGCGCGAGCCTTGGTTGCTGCTGTTGGTTGGCGCCGACGCGCCGCAAAACGCGCAGGCGCTGATCACGGAATTGCAGAGCGTGCCGAGCGTGTTTTCCCATGTGGTGGCAGCGGAGCGGGTGGATGGGCTGCGCTGGAACCTGGTGCTGAAGGACCGGACGGTGGTGAAATTGCCTGATGCCGGCGAGGCGAATGCGATCGATCAGCTGGCCGCGCTGCAAGCGAGCATGCAGCTGCTGGAGCGGCCGGTGCAATCGATTGATTTGCGCATCCCTGGACGGCTCGTTGTGAAACCGTATCCTACGCCGAAGCCCGACTCGGGAAGGTCCCGTCACACATGAGGAGAGCGCTTGGCCATGAATGACATGTCGCGCCGTACGCAAGCTTCCGACCGGGCGCTCAGGCCGCTGCCGGATGATACGTTGCGGGTTCGCGGCCTGCGTTCAGGGCCGTTCGGTGTGCTCGACATCGGTTCCACCAAAATCGCCTGCCTGATCGGCCGGGCCGAATCGGATGGCAGGCTGCGCGCGCTCGGCTTTGGCTGGCAGAAGAGCCGCGGCATCAAGTCCGGCGGCATTGTCGATCTCGACGAGGCCGAGAAGGCGATCCGCGCGGCGGTGGGCACCGCCGAGGAGCAGGCCGACATCCGGCTGAAATCGGTCTATGTCAATTTGTCCTGCGGCCAGCCGGAAAGCCGCTTGTTCAACGTGCAATGGCCGGTGGATGGGCGCGCGGTGACGGCGGATGACATCAAGCGCGTGGTGCGCGAGGCGCGAATCCGCGCGGCCTCCGAGGGACGCGCCACGATTCATGTGCTGCCGCTAAATTTTTCCACGGACGAGACGGTCGGCGTCAGCGACCCGCGCGGCCTGTTCTGCGATACGCTGACTGCACAGCTGCATGTGGTCGATACCGGCAACACCGCTTTGCGCACGCTATCGGCCTGCCTGTCACGCTGTGAGCTTGACATCGCGGCGCTGGTTTCCGCGCCGATGGCGGCGGGGCTGGCCTCGCTGGTCGATGACGAGCGCGACCTCGGCGCCACGGTGGTGGACATGGGCGGCGGTACGACGACGCTGGCGGTGTTCGGCGAAGGGCAGCTGTTGCACACCGCGCATCTGCCGATCGGCGGCATTCATGTGACCAATGACATCGCGCGCGGATTTTCCACCTCGGTCGCGCATGCCGAGCGGTTGAAGGCGCTGTATGGCAATTGCCAAGGCAGCCCGGACGATGAACGCGAATTGCTGCCGGTGCCGCAGGTTGGCGAGGATGAGCATCAGATCGCGAAAATCCCCCGCTCCATGCTGATCAGCATCATTCGGCCGCGGCTCGAGGAGATATTCGAGCTGGTCAAGGACCGGATGGAAACCGCCGGCCTCGGCAGCGCCGGCGGCACCCGCGTGGTGCTCACCGGCGGGGCCTCGCAGTTGGGCGGCGTGCGTGAGCTGGCCGCGCAGATTCTTGAACGCCACGTCAGGCTGGGGCGGCCCGGCGGCCTGATCGGCCTGCCCGATTCGGCGACCTCGGCAAACTTCGCCACCCTGGTCGGGCTGCTGGCCTTCGCCACGGGTGATGGCCAGACCATGCAAGATATCAATTTCGAAACCGACCGAAATCGCGGTTGGCTCCGCGGTGCCGTGGATTTTCTGAAAAATCGTGTTTGACATGAAAACGGCGCGTTCTTTACCGATATGATCTGAGGAGATTCTCATGACCCTGAACCTGACGATCCAGAAGACGTCGCATACCGATTTCACGCCTCGCATCACGGTTTTCGGTGTGGGGGGCGGCGGCTGTAATGCCGTCAACAACATGATCTCCCTCAATCTGCCGGGCGTGGATTTCGTGGCCGCCAATACCGACGCGCAGCAGCTGCAGCGTTCGCTGGCGGAACGGCGCATTCAGCTCGGGCCGCATCTCACGCAGGGCAATGGTGCCGGCGGCCGTCCTGAAGTCGGCCGCGCCTCCGCCGACGAAGCCGCCGATGAGCTGGCCCGGCATCTTGAAAACACGCATATGGTCTTCATCACCGCCGGCATGGGTGGTGGCACCGGCACCGGGGCTGCGCCGGTCATCGCTCGCATGGCGCGTGAACGGAACATCCTCACCGTTGGCGTCGTCACCAAGCCGTTTGCTTTCGAGGGCAAGCGCCGCATGCGCTCCGCCGAGGAAGGCATCAACGAACTGCAGTCCTATGTCGATACTCTGATCGTGATCCCCAACCAGAATCTGTTCAAGGTTGCGAACGAGCGGACCGGCTGGAAAGAAGCGTTCGAGATGGCCGACAACGTCCTGTACATGGGCGTGCGCGGCGTCACCGATTTGATGGTCATGCCTGGCATCGTGAATCTCGACTACGCGGATATCCGCTCGGTGATGTCCGAAATGGGCAAGGCGATGATGGGCACCGGCGAGGCCGAAGGCGAGGAGCGCGCGATCCGCGCCGCGGAAGCCGCGATCAGCAATCCGCTGCTCGAGGACACCAACATGAAGGGCGCGCGCGGCCTGCTGATCAATATCACCGGCGGCTCCGACGTCACCTTGTTCGAGGTGGACCAGGCGGCGCATCGCATCGCCGAGGAAGTGGACAAGGATGCGAACATCATGTTCGGCATGTCGCTGGATGAGAGCCTTTCCGGGCGCATCCGGGTCTCCGTGGTGGCCACCGGCATAGACAACACCGCGTCGCAGGCAGCCCAGATGCCGAAGCTGCAGGTCGTCAATGGCGGCCCCGCCGAGGCGGCGGCAGCGCCGGCGCAGGTTCAGCAAGCGCAGGCCCCGGTGCAACCGGTGCCGGTGCTGGGTCAGCCGCTGCAGGCGCCCCATATGCGTGGCGGTTCGGGCTATGTGCCGGAGCCGCCGGCAGCGCCGCTAGTGTCGCGCGCTTACGCGCCGCGTGGCCCTGAGGATCTGGGCTTCAGCGAGCCGGTTGCGGCGCCGCTGCCGCCGCAGGCGCCGCCGCGCATGGCGCCGCCCGCGCGCGCCGCTGCCCCCGCGGCCGAGCCGCCGCGCCATGAGCCGAGCCGTGCAACCAGCATCTTCAAATCCGTGTTCGGGTTCGGCAGCGCGCCCAAGCAGCCGCCACAGCCACAGCCGGTGCGCCACGAGCCGGCCATCCATGCCGATCCGCACGAGCCGGTCGATCAATATCGCGAACCGGTTCGCGCCGCGGTGCGCCCCGCCCAGATCGACGAAATCGGGCTGGAAATTCCCGCCTTTTTGCGCCGGAACAATTCCTGAAGTTCCGGAGGATTTAGGGCTTGTGTGGAAGGTTTAGAAATCCACACAAGCACGTCAGAGGTGCCGCATATTTTGCCCGCCATTGACCATGGCGGGCATTGTGATTCCTGACTCTGTTAGAGCAAGGCGAGGGAAAGGCTTCTTTTTGTGAACAAAAAGAAGCAAAAAACTTTATTTACTTTGGGGCCATGGGCGTTGTCGGCGACAAAGGCTCAGGCCCAGCATGGTAAAAGTTTTTGCGCCGCTTTTTTCAAAAAGCGGCCACTTTCTTTTGTCGAGAAGCTGATTTGAGCATGAGAGATCTAGGCAATCATGCGCCAGGACATCGGATACAGGGTTAAAAAAGCCGTATTATCAGACCCTTGCGGCGACATAATCAGAAATAATCATTGACTGGCCCGACGCGAAACACATCGCTAGATTGCATCGCATTATTAACGATGGGACCACTATGTCGTCTTTGCGTGACCGTTACAGCCACACCGGATTCGAGCGGGGTTTTATGCCGCGGCGGACGTTGAAGAGCGCGATTTCCTGCGTGGGGCACGGCTTGCACAGCGGCCAGGATGTGACGTTGAAACTTCTGCCCGCACCTTGCGGCAGCGGCATCGTATTCCATCGTGTTGATCTTGGCCTGTCCATTCCCGCCAAATTCGACCAGGTGAACGATACGCGGCTTTGCACGGTTATCGGCGAGGGCGCGGCGCGGGTCGGTACCATCGAGCATCTGATGGCGGCGGTCGCCGCCTGTGGGATCGACGATCTGCTGGTTGAGGTAAATGCCGCGGAGTTGCCGATTCTCGACGGTTCCGCATCGCCTTTCCTGTTCCTGCTTGAAAGCGCCGGCACCATCGAGCAGGGTGGCAGCCGCGGGACGCTGGAAATCCTGCGCACGGTGCGGGTCGAGCATAACGGCGCGTTCGCGGAACTGCGCCCGCATAATCCGGGCGGAAGCGGCTTTGAGCTGTCGCTCGCCATCGAGTTTTCCGCCGCCGCGATTGGCGCCCAGGCTTACAGCCTGCACCTTACCGAAGAGAGTTTCGCGCGGGAAATCGCCGCGGCGCGCACCTTCACGCTGGCCGGCGAAATCGAGGCGTTGCGCAACGCCGGTCTTGCCAAGGGCGGCAGTCTTGCCAACGCCATCGTCGTCGATGGCGACAAAGTTTTGAATCCCGAAGGGCTGCGCTGGGCCGATGAGTTCGTGCGGCACAAACTGCTGGACGTGGTGGGCGATCTCGCACTCGCCGGCGCGCCGATCTCCGGCCGCTTCGTCGGCAGCCGCACGGGTCACGCGCTGAACAACCAACTGCTGCGCGCCGTGTTTGCGGATCCGGCGAATTACCGGCTCACCGGTGCCGGCCTGGCGAGTGTGTTGCAGCTCTCGGCTGCCTGATAGGGAAGGAAGAAAGTAGCCGCTTTTTGAAAAAAGCGGCGCAAAAACTTCTTCGAAACGGGGCCTGAGACGCTGAAACCGCATGGGCCCAAATTAACAAAGTTTTTTTGCTACTTTTTGTTCACAAAAAGTAGTCTTCCTTCCTTCCGCGCCCTCAACCCAGATAACCAAAATTACGCATCACTTCGCCATGCGCGTCGGTAATTTTTTGCGCCTGGGCGCTGGTCAGCGCATCGCGCCATTGCCCGCTGGTTCCGGCGCGGAAAAACGCGGTCCGCGCGTCAGGGCTGTGCGCATGATAGCCCGATGCACTCTCCTGCGCGGCGAGGACCGAAAAATTGCTGAAGGCGACGGCGCGGCGCAGCCGCTCCGGCGTGGCGCCGCTGCCCAGAAAGCGCACGACGCGGCCGAAAGCGGCTTCGGGATTTGCCAGCATATCTTCATAGCGGAGCAGCAAACGGTTGTTCGCACCGACCCAGGAGAGCGCATGCGCCGACCATGAGCTGAGCAACTCGAACACCTGCCGATCCGTGCCTCGATTGGCGGCACGAGGATCGGCCATGAAGGCGATGATCTCGTCGATGCTAAGGCCCGTATAGGCGCTGTAGGAGATCGCCACA
>DATJHR010000186.1:0-23948 GCA_035493735.1 Acidocella sp. | reverse complement strand
GCGCGCCGATGGGCCGTGACATGCCATGCACCAGGGCGACGGAGGCGTTGCAAAAGGCCATGCCCGCCTGCGTGGCGCCGAGCATCATCGCCTCCCGCGCCGCGGCGTTTTTTGGCTCATGAAAGGCGGTGCGCAGATTGGCGCCAATCAGACGCATGGCGGAGATGGCCAGCGGATCGGAAAATGCATTGGCCCGACGGGAAACATAGGCTTCCAGCGCATGGGTGAAACTGTCGACGCCGGTATCGGCGGTGATGCGCGGCGGCACGGAGAAGGTCAGTTCGTAATCAACAATCGCGGCAAGCGGCATGGCGCCGAGCCCGGCGATGAGCATTTTTTCGTCGCGCTCGGCATCGGTGACGATGGTGAAGCGCGTGGCTTCCGAGCCTGTGCCCGCGGTGGTGGGAATGGCGATCAGCGGCAAGGCCGCTTTGTCGGCCACGGCGGGGCTTTTGTAGTCGCGCATTTTGCCGCCGCCGGCGGCGAGGATGGTCATGGCCTTGGCGGTATCGATCGGCGACCCGCCACCGAAGGCCAGCAGGCAGTCATGATGCGGGGCGATGCGTTTGACACCCGTTTCAACGATGAGGTCGGTCGGCTCCGGAATGGTCTCGGAAAATACGTCAAACGCAATCCCCGCGGCGCGTAATGGCTGCGTCAGCCGCTCAAGCATACCCGACGAAACCATGAACGGGTCACTGACGATCAGCGGACGGGACAGGCCGAGCCGGGCCAGCAGCGCTGCGACGCCCGCAACCGTGCCGCCCCCGATTTCGATCAGGCGTGGAGCGTGGAATGTCATCTGGTTCATCAGAGCCTCTCGGTTTGAGCGACCTGCATGAGCGGAACGGCAGGCCATGTCATCGTTTACCTGAACTCCGGTTTATCGGTAATAGTTGCAAGACGCTGACCGGATTGGAGTTCCGCATGGCCTCTGCCCGCCTGCCGCCCATGGTTGTTCATACCACGCGTACGGCCCGCCCGGCATGAGGGTCCTGTCCCGGTGGATCGAAGTGCTGCTGTTCAGCGGTCGGCTGCTGCTGGTACCGATCTATCTCGCCATGCTGGTCTTGCTGGCGACGCTGATCGTGTATTTCCTCAGCGAACTTGCTCATGCGCTGCCGGCCCTGCCGGGGATGAGCGAGAAAGATCTTATCCTTCTCACCGTTTCGCTCATCGATTTATCCCTGACGGCCAATCTGGTCGTGTTAGTGACCCTCTCGGGCTATGAGAATTTCGTGCGCCGCGTCACGTTTATGGAAAGCGATACGAGGCCGGAATGGCTGGTGCGGATCAACTTCAGCGGCTTGAAGCTGCGACTGATCGCAACCATCACGGTTATCGCCGCGGTGCATCTGCTCGGGAGCTTTCTCGAGATCAGCAGCCAGAAGGACCGCGACCTGCTCTGGCAGGTGGTGGTGGTGCTCGCCTTCGCGGTGCTGGGACTGCTGCTCGCCCTAACAGACCGACTGACCGGGCAGGAAAAAGATTAAAGGAAGCAGCCGCTTTTTCGATCAAAAGCGGCGCAAAAACTTTTGTTTTTGATTCGGAGCTTACGCCTCTGCTCCACGCAAGGGCCTGATCATGGCCTCGGATCTCTATGATCACCCTGCGGCAGGGCTTCCGGGCGGCTTGTCGCACGGATGCATTCGATGGGCGCCCCCGGCTTCACCCGGAAAATCCATCCATCCTCGACGTAAACGGCGGTGTCACGGTCCGACTTGTGTTTACCATCCCTGAAGGAGTTTGGGCCGTTAACGCGGTTCAGAGTGTCATCCGACGACATGGGCGCGCCTCCTTTCCGAGAGAGTGGTTATAGGGACGTGAGTTGCATCGGCGCAACAGGCAAAAAGAAAGATGAGAAGGATTTTATCTTTGCCATCATGCGGCCATGCAGGAGGTGCTGCCGCTGGCACCGACAAGGGCGCGTAGGGCCTCTGGCGATTCCAGAAAATGACGCTTCGCGTAATAAGGTTGCTTTTCGGACTGCCGATGGAGCTTCAGGAAGGCTTCGCGCCGTCGCTTCGACAGGTTGCATTCGCCAAGTCAGCGCGCGGCGCCGCCGAGCCGAAGCGTTTGACGATCAAGCCCCGGCCATGGCGCGCGATGACCACCTTAGCGGCCCCCCTGGTGACGAAGGTTCGTGCCATCTCCTCGGCCTCTTCCAGAGTCGGGAAGAGGACGCCGAAAACCTTGCCATCGACCCTGACAACATATTCCGCACGGGCGGAAAACATAGAACGAGCCATTGATTATGCCGCTTCCGCGAATAGGGACTGAAACAACCGCCATCGACTCGATTTTCCAAAAGACCGACAAATCCAGCCGAATTGTATTTTTAATAAAGAATTATATTGATATTTAAACGCCAGGCTGCACAAAAATTACTTTTGTTTTATGATCAAAACAAGATCTATTTAACGCGGGATGATGTTTTGATCGAACGCCTTTGCGATTCGAGCAAACGGAAGCCGGCGCGTTTTTGAAAAAGCGGCGGCGCCAGGGGCGCGGAAACCGCATGTGGCGCTGGCGCTGAAACAACGCGCCCAAGGCGCGAAGCTTGCTCCCTTCAAACAACGAGGGACCAGCTCATTATGCTTTATCCCGTTTTGATTTTGGTGAGCCCGGTGGGGGTCGAACCCACGGCCGTTCGATTAAAAGTCGAATGCTCTACCACTGAGCTACAGGCTCGCCGGCGAGACCGGAACAGTCTCGCGTGAGGGCGGGTGAACCAGATTTTGCCACCCGCCGTCAATAGAGGGAGACGGATTTTATGCCACGAGGGTCATTTTGATGATGGAATCCGGATCGGTGACCGAGCCGCTCTGACCGGCGCCGGGCTTGATCTTCTCCACGGCTTCCATGCCCGCAGTGACCTGCCCGACCAACGTGTAGTTGTTGTCGAGGAAGGTGGCGGGGGCCAGGCAGATGAAGAACTGGCTGTTGGCGGAGTTCGGGTCCGACGTGCGGGCCATGCCGACCGCGCCGGTCAGGAAGCTGGCTTCGTTGGTGAATTCGGCGGGCAGGTTCGGCAGGTCCGAGCCATGCATGCCGGTATTGGTCCGATCGCCGGTCTGCGCGACGAAACCGGGAATAACGCGGAAGAACTTGCAGCCGTCATAGAAGCCCTGGGCGGTCAGGACCCGGATGCGCTCGGCTGCCTGCGGCGCCAGGTCCGGGCGCAGCTGGATGGTGACGTTGCCGTATTTCAGCTCCATCAGCACGGTGTTCGAGGTGGGGGCGGCATCTACGGGCTCGGTCATCATCAATCCTGTCACAAAAGGGGTTGCAGCGGCGGCTGAACAAAAAGCACGGCGTTTCAGCATTTCAGCTCCTCAGTTTGGCGAGCGTTCGCGCACCCGTCAGCTTCGGCACGAAGGAAGAAATGTCGCCCCCCAGAGCGGCAATATCTTTCACGAAGCGCGACGAAATGAACTGGTGATGCTCGCTCGCCATCAGGAACACCGTCTCGATCTCCGGATCAAGCCGGTAGTTCATCCCCGCCATCTGGAACTCATAGTCGAAATCCGAGACCGCGCGTAAGCCCCGCACGATCATCACCGCCCCGACCTCGCGGGCAAAGGCGATCAGCAGCGACGAGAACGGCCGCACCTCGATTTTGGTGCCGCTATTGGCGGCAATGAGGTCGATTTCCGCCTTCACCAGCTCCGTCCGCTCCTCGAGCGAAAAGATCGGCCCCTTCCCGGCATTCATCGCCACCCCCACCACCAGCCGGTCGGCCAGCTTTGCGGCGCGCGCAATGATGTCCAGATGGCCGTTGGTGATGGGGTCGAAGGTGCCGGGATAAAGGGCGATGCGGGGCTTAGCCATCTTCGGCTTCCTGCTCCAATACGGGGAACACGCTGGTCACACGTTCATCATCGTCCAAACGGAACATCGTCACGCCCATGGCGGCACGGCCGGTGATGCGCACCTGGTCGACCGGCACGCGGATGAGGCGGCCGCCATCGGTCACCATCATCACATCGTCGCCCTCCCGCACCTGGAAGCTGGCGGCAACCGCCGTGCCGTTGCGCCGGGCGCTCAGCGTGATGTTGGCGATGCCCTGCCCGCCACGGTTGGTGACGCGATACTCATAGGCCGAGGAACGCTTGCCAAAGCCGGAGTCGGTGACGGTGAGGAGGATTTCCTCAGCCGCCCCGAGTTCAGCCAGGCGCGCCTCGGACAGCGCGATGTCGGAGACCGGCTCTTCCCCGGCCTCTGGCGTCTCGGCGGTCTCGTCATCGCCATTGCGGCGCTGGGCCGCGGCATATTTGAGATAGGCGGCGCGCTCTTCAACCGTCGCCTCGACATGCTTCAGCACCGAGAGGCTCATCACCTCGTCATCGGCCCCTAGCCTGATGCCGCGCACGCCCGACGAATCGCGGCCGGAGAACACGCGCAGTGTCTCATCCGTGATCTGGAAGCGGATGCAACGGCCGCGCTTCGTCGCCAGGAACACATCATCGCCCTCTCGGCAGGTGGCGACGCCGATCAGCCGGTCGCCCTCGTCGAGCTTCATGGCGATCAGGCCGGAGGCGCGGACATTTTTGAAATCCGCCAGCCGGTTGCGGCGCACATTGCCGCTGGCCGTGGCGAAGACCAGATGCAGATTCTCCCACAGGCTTTCATCCTGCGGCAGCGGCAGCACCGTGGTGATTTCGTCCGTGCCCAGCTCCGGCAGCAGGTTGATCAGCGCGCGGCCCTTGGCGGTGGTCGTGGCCTCCGGCAATTTCCAAACTTTCTCGCGGAACGCCTTGCCGCCGGAGGAGAAGAACAACACGAACTGATGGGTGTGCGCGTTGAAACTGCGCGTCACCACGTCATCGCCGCGCGTGGAGGTCGCGGAGCGGCCTCGGCCGCCGCGATTCTGCGCCCGGAAGGTTTCCAACGCGGTCCGCTTGATGAAGCCGTCACGGGTGAGCGTCACGACCATCTGGCCGGGCTCGATCAGGGCTTCGTCGTCCTGGTCGGTTTCCAGATCCTCGATGCTGGAACGGCGCTCCGAGGCGATCTTGGCGCGCGCGGCGACCAGCTCCTCGCGCATGACTTCGAGGCGGCGGATGCGCGAGCCGATGATGTCGAGAAGTTCCGCGATCTTGACGGCGACTTCGCTCAGTTCGGCCTGAATTTTTTCGCGCTCCAGCCCGGTAAGGCGGGCCAGGCGCAATTCCAGAATCCCGCGCGCCTGCGCCTCGGTCAGGCGGATCGTGTTCTCGGCGGAAACCGTGTTGCCAACATCATCGATCAGGGCCAGCAGCGGCACGACATTCTCCGCCGACCAGTCGCGCGACATCAGCGCCGCGCGGGCGGTGTTGGAATCCGGGCTGCTGCGGATGATGCGGATGACTTCGTCGATATTCGCCACGGCAATGGCGAGACCGATGAGCAGATGCGCGCGATCGCGGGCCTTTGCCAGTTCAAAACGAGCGCGGCGGAGAATCACCTCTTCGCGGAATTCCACGAAGCAGCTGAGCATGTCCTTGAGGCCCATCTGCCGCGGCCGGCCCTTGTCGAGCGCCAGCATGTTGATGCCGAACGTCGTCTGCAGGTTGGTGAAGCGGTAAAGCTTGTTCAGCACCACTTCCGGCGTGGCATCGCGCCGCAACTCCACGACGATGCGCAAGCCCTCGCGGTCGCTCTCGTCACGCAGATCGGCGATGCCCTCGATCTCTTTGGCGCGCACCAGCTCGGCGATGCGTTCCAGCAGCGTGCTCTTGTTTACCTGATAGGGAATCTCGGTGACGATGATGGCATCACGATCCTTGCGGATCTGCTCGATGGTCGCCCGCGCCCGCACGGTGATGGCGCCGCGCCCGGTTTCGAAGGCGTTGCGGATGCCAGAGCGCCCGAGAATGATGCCGGCGGTGGGGAAATCCGGGCCGGGCACGATCTTCATCAGCGCCTCGAGCGAAATGTCCGGATCGGCGATCAGCGCCAGCGCCGCATCCATGATCTCGCCCGGGTTGTGCGGCGGGATGTTGGTGGCCATGCCGACCGCGATGCCGTTCGAGCCGTTGATCAGAAGATTCGGAAACGCGGCAGGCAGAACCTGCGGCTCCTGCTCGCTTTCGTCGTAGTTCGGCTGGAAATCGACGGTGTCCTTGTCGATATCGGCGAGCAGCAGCATGGCCGCCGGGTCGAGGCGCATTTCGGTGTAACGCATCGCCGCTGGCATATCGCCGTCGATCGAGCCGAAATTGCCCTGGCCGTCGATCAGCGGCAGGCGCATCGAGAAATCCTGCGCCATACGCACGGCCGCAAGATAAATCGCGCTGTCGCCATGCGGATGGTAGGCACCCATCACGTCACCGGTCATGCGCGCGGACTTACGGTAAGGCTTGTCCGGCGTGTTGCCGGCCTCGTTCATCGCATACAGGATACGCCGGTGGACTGGCTTCAGCCCGTCCCGCACATCGGGCAGCGCGCGGCTGACGATGACGGACATGGCATAATCGAGATACGATTTCCGCATCTCCTGCTCGATCGAGACAGGCTCCAACCCGCGGGGCGTCAGACCGGCGCCGCCGGGCTCGTCGGTGATATCGTTCATGTCAGATCAGGGAAGCCGCGGCGCGGCCGCCGAAGGCGTTATGCCGCACGAAATAAGACGCTGAAATCATTAAAAGTTTTGCCTTAAGTTCACGCAATCTGATAGCATAAATCACGAATTCTTCCAAATCACGCCCACGCGGAAAACGCGGCTTCGTACCCTGCCCTTTATGGCGCCAAAACCTGCCGGAATGTGGCGAGACGGCCGGCGCGCAGGATCGCGCGCAAATCCGCCAGCGCCGTCTCAAAGTCGGCGTTTTCAACGATGTAATCGAACTCGCCGGCATGGGAAAGTTCGGCCTCGGCGTGAGACATGCGGCGCTCGACCTGCTCGGCATCATCCCCGCGCGCGACCAGGCGCTGGCGCAACGCGCTGAGCGAGGGCGGCTTGATGAACACGCCGACGACATCCCTGCTCAAGGCGGTGCGCAGTTGGCGGAAACCCTGCCAATCGATGTCGAACAATATATCCTGCCCATCGGCCAGAGCCGCCTCGACCGGGCCGCGCGGCGTGCCGTAGGACCGGCCGAACACCTGCGCATATTCCAGAAACTCATGCGCTGCCACCATCGCGTCGAACGCCGTCTGGTCGATGAAATGGTAGTGCTGGCCATCCACCTCGCCGGCGCGCGGCGCCCGGGTGGTGACGCTGATCGAGAGATGGAGCTGCGGGTCTGACGCCAGCAAAGCCCGCGACAACGAGGTTTTGCCGGCGCCGGAAGGGGCCGCCAAAACCAGACAAAGACCGCGCCTACTCAATGTTCTGCACCTGCTCACGCAATTGCTCGATCGTCGCCTTCAACGACAGGCCAATGGAGGTCAGCGGCAGCGACACCGATTTGCTGCACAGGGTGTTCGCTTCGCGGTTGAATTCCTGCATCAGAAAATCGAGCTTACGGCCGACCGCCACGCCTTCGGCCAACAGCGCGCGGGCTGCTTCGATATGCGCATGCAGCCGGTCGAGCTCTTCACGCACATCCGATTTCGTCGCCAGCAGCGCGATCTCCTGGGCGATTTTTTCCTCCGGCAGGGACGGCGTGCTGCCGAGGATTTCCGCCAGCTGCGCCTGCAGCCGCGCCTTGTGCAAGGCCGGCTGGGTCGCCGCCTCTTCCGTCGCGGCGCCGTGCAAAGCCTCGATCTCGGTGAGCAGCACGCCGGCGATCCCGGCAAGACGCGCCCCCTCCCCGGCCCGCGCCGCCGCAAGGTCTCCAAGCGCCGCGGCGAAGCCGGCGCGCACCTCCTGCTGCAAGGCTGCCTGCATCTCTTCCGTATCGTCCTGCGCGGAGGCGCTGCGCATCACGCCCGGCAAAGCCAACAGCAGCTCGGCCCGCGGCGGCAGTGCGCCGGGAATGCTGTCGGCGAGGTCGATGGCCAGCTCTTTCACCCGCTCGAGCGCGGCGAGGTCGGCGGTGATGCCCGCCGCGGCCTCACGCTTGATCGTGAGCGTGCCCGAGACATTGCCGCGCTTCAGCCGCTTGGCCGCGAGCTCACGGAGCGGCAGTTCCAGCGCGTCCAGCCCGTTCGGCAAGCGCAATTTGATATCGAGGCCGCGACCATTCACGCTGCGCAGTTCCCAGGCCCAGGACACCGCGCCCACCTCGCCCTGACGGCGGGCGAAGCCGGTCATGGAGGCAATCAAGGTTTTCTCACTCATAGGCTGGCCTCTTAGCAGGAGGCTGCTAGGCTGCCCATATGCTGTATCGAAACATCGCTTTGACCGGCGCCTCGAGCGGGCTGGGGAGCGCGCTGGCGCGCGAACTCGCGGCCCCCGGCGTCACCCTGCATCTCAGCGGCCGCGATGCCGCCCGCCTTGGCGCCGTGGCGGCGGAGGTGCGGGCCCGCGGCGCCGGCACGACGGAAACACTGCTCGACGTGACCGACCAAGCTGGCATGGAAGCCTGGGTGCGCGGCATTGCCGGCCTGGATTTAACAATCGCCAATGCCGGGATCTCTGCCGGACCGGGACACGGGCCTTTCGAGAGGAACGGGCAGATCCGCGCGATATTCGCGACCAATGTGGATGGCGTGTTCAACACCGTGATGCCGGCCCTGGAACGCCGCTGCCGGCACATCGTGATCATCGGCTCGATCGCCGGGCTTATCGCCCTGCCCAGCTCCCCCGCCTATTCCGCGGCGAAGGCGGCGCTGGATTTCTGGGTGCGGGCTGTGGCACCGCGCGCCGCCCGGGAGGGCGTCGTTCTGACCATCGTGCGCCCCGGCTTCATCCGCACGCCACTGACGGCCCGGAACCCCTACGCCATGCCGGGGCTAATGGACGCCTCGCGGGCGGCGAAAATCATCGCGACCGGCATCGCACGCGGACAGCGGAGCATCACGTTCCCGTCTTGGCTCGCGGCCCTCGCCTGGTTTGGCAATCTGATGCCAAAGCAATTATTTCCCGCTATCCCAGGCAAGCCACCGCAAGGTTAAAGGAAGGAAGGGAAGGCTTCTTTTTTGAAAAAAAGAAGCAAAAAACTTTCGCTTATCTGGGCCTGTGACGCTCGGGTTGCGCGCGCCGCCGCAAGAAAGCGGTTTATTTTCAATAAAATACTTTAATCGGAACATCACGAAAGACCGCTTTGTTTGGCGCTAGAAGCGCACCACGTTTCTTGAGGTTCAACTCAAGGACAGCGGGACAAGACAGTGATGTATCAGAAATCCTACAGCTTCGTGCTCTGGGCCATTCCACGCTTTCATCGCACCGGCCCGGCGCGGGTGGTCACCGCCACGTCCCGTGACAGCCTTTCGTCCGAGCGGCGCGTTCGGGAGGAAGAGAAGGCAACAACGGTCGCCGGCAAGAACAAGCCGCGGCGCGCCGGCGGATGGCGTTACGCGCTTTCCTGACGTTTTGTCTCGGCGCCACAGGCCAAGCTAGACGATGAAAAGGGCCGCTTTTTAAAAAAAGCGGCGCAAAAATTTTTACTCGCCTAGGCCAGTGGCGTTGGAACCAGCACGGCCCAGGTTAAAAAAGTTTTTTTGCTTCTTTTTGTTCACAAAAAGAAGTCTTCCCCTTCGCTTGACCTTGCACCCGAAAAAGCGGCCGCTTTCTTAATTTTAAAAAGCGGCCGCCTTCCTTAGCTCAGTTCGGCCGGGGCGCGAGGTCGATGCCCTGACGCAGCGCTTCCAGCAGGCTGCGCTCGTCGGCCTTGCCTGTGCCGGCAATGTCGAAGGCGGTGCCGTGATCGACCGAGGTGCGGATCACCGGCAGGCCGACCGTGATGTTCACGCCGGCTTCGATGCCCAGCACCTTGACCGGGCCGTGGCCCTGGTCGTGATACATGGCCACCACCAGGTCGAAATCGCCGCGGCCGGCGCGAAAGAACAGCGTGTCAGCCGGCAGCGGGCCTTCGACATCCCAGCCTTTGGCGCGGCAGGCTTCGACGGCGGGGGTGATCTTCTCCTCTTCCTCGCCCTGACCGAACAGGCCGTGCTCGCCGGCATGCGGGTTGATGGCGCAGACACCGATTTTCTGGCGCGGCAGTCCGGCTTTCACCAGCACCTCATGGCCGCGCGCGATGGTCCGCTCCACCAGGCCCGGCTCGATTTTGCGGATCGCATCCATCAGGCCGATATGGGTGGTGACGTGAATCACGCGCAGCCGGGGCGCGGTCAGCATCATCGAGACTTCCTCGGTGCCGGTCAGGGCCGCCAGCAATTCCGTATGGCCGGGATAGATATGGCCGCCGGCATGCAGCGCTTCCTTGTTGAGCGGCGCGGTGCAGATGGCCTCCACCTGCTTGGCCACGGCCAGCTCGGTCGCGACCTTGATGAACTGGTAGGCGGCATCGCCGGCGATGGGCGAGAGCTTGCCGAACGGCAGATCGGCAGGGATGAGCTTGAGGTCCACGACATCGACGATGCCGGGCGTGTAGCGCGCCTCGCCGATCGTCTCCTGGGTCAGCGGGTTGATCGTCAGTTTCACGCCGGTGATCTCCACCGCCTGGCGCAGGCGCCCGGCATCGCCGATCACCACGGGACGGCAGGTGTCATACAGCTCGGCATGGGCGAGGCTCTTAACGATCACTTCCGGGCCAACGCCGGCGGCATCGCCCATGGTAATCGCAATACGGGGTAGGCTCATGGCTTCACCTTCAATTGGAGAGAGAGGATTTCAAATGGTCACGGCAGCGCAGCAGCGTTTGTTCCGTGCCGAACGCGCCCGCTTTGGTGATCACGCGCAAACCGCGGGCCGGCCCGGCGCCGATGCGTGACACCGGCACGCCGGGTTCGACCTCGGTGACGAGGCGCAGGGCCGTCACGTCCAGCGTCCGCAGCAGAGCGCGCGCCGTCTCGCCGCCTGTGGCGACGATCCCTCGCGCTTGCGCCAGAAACGGATGCAGGAGTGTGCCCAGAACGGCGGCGAGTTTCAGCGCCTCGCTGGTATCCAGATGATCTGAGTCGCCGATCATTACCGCGATATCCTGCCCCGCTGCGATCGCTGCGGCGATGGAGGCGCTGAGCCGGTGCCAGTCGTCAGTTCCCTCGCCCAGGCGCAACAGCACCGGCGGCACGACAAAGCCGGTGACCCCATCGGCGGCCCGGAGCCGCTCGAACTGGCCGCGCGAGACTTGCGAGAGGCTGCCCACCGCGCAGATCACCGGGCCGGTAGGGTCTGCCGCGGGCGCGGGCACCGCCGCCGGGCGCGCCAACGCGGCCGCCTGCGGCAGATAGCGGGCCAGGCCGGCGGAGCCCGCCCATACGGTCATCGGGCCAAGTTGCTGGCCCGCCATGGCAACCGCCTGCAAATCCTCCTCCGCTTCGGCATCGCACACCAGTACATCGTAGCGGCGGCTCATATCACGAAGCGTGGCGGACAGCTCCGGGCCGCGGATGGCGGCAAGCTCGACCAGGCCGACCTTCAGGCCGGTCCGCGCCATCATCTCCGGCAGATGGGCGCGGCCGGCAATGCCGTCATGGCGCCAGGTTTCGGTTTCCTCCAGCGGCACACCGCGCAGATATTGATGGCCGCCCTGGGTGGTGCGGCCGATCTGCGGGAAAGCCGGGGCAAAAATCGCCACGGCTTCCGGCGCGGAA
Source organism: Acidocella sp. (assembly GCA_035493735.1). Taxonomy (GTDB): domain Bacteria; phylum Pseudomonadota; class Alphaproteobacteria; order Acetobacterales; family Acetobacteraceae; genus Acidocella. Next base: position 12,362 of record DATJHR010000186.1, on the reverse strand, counting down.
AATTCGCTCCGCACCACCGCCAGACAGGCGGCGATTTCGGAGGCGAAATTGCCGCGGGCCGTCGAATCCATCTTTTTATAGATCAACCGGGTTTGCGCCCCGCCGTGGCGGCGCAACATGCGCGCGGTGACGGCGGCGGCCGCATCGCCGGACAAGCGGCGGCTGTCCGTATCGATCGCGGCGGCCCCCGCCGGCGGCACCGGCTGGTCCCCGTCGAGGGCGACGACGCTGTCGAGCCCGGCGGCCAGGCAGGCGATCGCGCAATCGGCCGCCCCCGAAAGATCATCGGCGATGATCAGGATTTCAGGCGTCATGGACATCAGACCGTCACCTCGGCCGGCTTCGGCTTTTTCACCATTCCGGCCCACCAGGCGGTGAGGATCGGCGCGGCAATGCTGGACACGATGACGCAAGCCGCCACCAGCACCGTGGCCGGCGGCGCCGCCGCCGCATAGACATGGTTGGCGCTCGCCACCAGGGCCGGAACCGCGGCGGCATTGCCGGCGGTGGTGGCCGCGGCGACGCCCGCCGTGCCATTGCCGCCCGTCATCTTGTCGGCGATCACCATGACGACGCCGGACACGGCCACAACCACCAGCCCCAGAACGAGCCCCAGCAGGCCGGCACGCCAGACCAGGTGCAGGTTGAGCGTGGTGCCAAGGGCGAAGGCGAAGAACGGAATCATCACCGGCGCCGCGCGCCCCAGGAAATCACGCATCTGCCGGTCGAGATTGCCGATGAGAATGCCGAAGGCGAGCGGCAGGATCGCGCCCACCAGCGTCTGCCAGGGAAAGGCGGCCAGACCGGCCACGCCCAGCGTGACCATGGTCAGGAACGGGCCCGATTCCAGCGTCATGACCGAATAGGCGGCCGCTTCGTCCGCTGTGCCGTATTGGCCCATCAGCGCCATATACAGACCGCCATTCGTGTCATTGATCGCGGCGACAATCGCCAGTGTGGAGACGCCGGCAAACCAGCCCGAACCAATCGGGGCCTCGCCGAGGAAATGCCCCAGAACCACGCCGACCACGACACCGAGCAGGATTTTCGCGGCGAGCAGGACCCCACCTTTGCGCGCCACGTTCGGGAGCATGCCAACCGAAATCGTCGAGCCCATGCAAACATAGAACACCGCAAGAATGGGCAGCGCCCCGGTGAACAGGGCGCCCGTGAAGGACCCGAAGAATTGGGCGGTATGCGGCGCCAGCGTCACGATCAGGGAACCGATGATCAACGGGACAATCATCATTCCGCCGGGCAGCCGGTCCAGGGTCTTTTTGATAGGCAACGACACGGTCAGACAGCCTCCTTATTGCGATGCGGTGTCATAGTGCGGATTAATTTTTCGCGTAAACCCCGCGGCCCCCTCATGCCGCCGCAGCCGAGCGGCAAATCGCTGCCATGGCGCCGTATCGGGCTGTTCGACCGCCGCCTGAAAATCGCGCATATTCGCAATCACAATCCCGTGCCCCTGGAAGGGCGCTGAGCCGTCGCGCATTGTTTTTTAGAAATTTGACGCGGCAAAAAAAAGGCGGTGCAAAAGCACCGCCAAGTTTAGGGAGGAAACGTCCTGCAGCAGAGCTAAGCTCATGCTGCGATGCAACATATAAGGCATCCCCTTTTTCTTTGCAACTGCGCAAACGCGAGGCGGGCGCGGTTTTGCCCCTTTGGTTTCGTATGTTCTGGGTTGCAGAAACAACAAGCGGCTTTGGGCCGGCATGGCGCGGCATCCTGTAGTGGCTTGACCCGGCGTGCAAGCGCCGGCACGATGTAAACGCTTACATAACACCGCAAGCCCAGACATTTTTTCAGGGAAACGTTGGCTGCCGTGACTTCATCGCCTCCCCGGCCCTCCTTTGTCGCCCCCTTGCTTACGCCCACCGCGCGGCGCAGCCGGCGGCGCCTGCCTGCCGTTACCCTGGATGACGTGGCGCGCCATGCGGGGGTTTCGAGCGCGACGGTCTCGCGCGTGCTGAACCGCAAGGCGGTGGTCGCCCCCGAAGCCGCCGCCCGGGTGATGCAGGCTTGCGCCAAACTCGGCTACCTTGCCAATGGCGCGGCCCGGGCGCTCTCGTCCAACAAAACATGGACGATCGGCGCCGTGGTGCCGACGATCGAAAACGCGCATTTCGCGCGGGGAATTGCCGGGTTGCAGAGCCGGTTGCACGCGGCCGGCTACACGCTGCTGCTCGCCAGCTCGTTCTATGACCCTGAGATCGAGCTGCGCGAGGTTCGATCGCTGCTCGAACGCGGGATTGACGGGCTGATGCTGGTCGGCGGCGAGCGGCACACGGAACTCGAGCGGCTGCTCGACCGCACTATCGTGCCCTGCGTCCAGACCTGGACCCTCTCTTCCACCCGCCCCTGCGTCGGCCTGAACCACGAAGCGGCGGCGGCCCGGCTGACGGACCATCTGCTGGATCTGGGCCATGAGCGAATCGCCGTGATCGGTGGCGCCTGGCGCCAGAATGACCGTGCCGCCGACCGCGTTTCCGGCATTCGCCAGAGTCTGGCCCGGCGCGGCCTGGCGCTGCAAGCGCACTGGTTTCTTGAGCGCCCCTACCGCATCGAGGAAGGACGGCGCGGTATGCGCGAACTTCTCGCCTCGACACCGGCACCGACCGCGGTGATCTGCGGCAATGACCAGCTCGCCTTCGGCGCGCTGATCGAGGCGCAGATGCAAGGGCTCGACGTGCCGCGCGATATTTCCGTCGCCGGCTTCAACGATCTGGATTTTGCCGCCTATGTCACGCCGGCGCTCACCACCGTGCGTGTCGCCGCCGACGAGATCGGACGGCGTGCGGGCGACTATCTGCTCGCCCGGATCGCCGCGGAGCCGGCGGCGCCCTTCACCGAAATCGACGCCGAACTCGTCGTGCGGGCCAGTACCGGGGCTGCCCCGGCGGCCCTTCCCTCCCAAAAAACATAAACAGGATACGTTTCCATGAGCATGATCGACCTCTCCGCCAAACGCATCACCGGCAGCATCGTCCGGCTTAACCCCGACGATAATGTCGTGGTCGCCCGTATCCCCCTGACGGCGGGGGCGGACATTCCGGAGGAAGGCGTGACCTGCCGCGATGACGTGCAGGCGGGCTACAAAATCGCCACGCGCGTGATCGCCAAGGGCGAGCCGATCCGTAAATACAATGTGACGATCGGCTTTGCCGGCGACGATATCGCGCCCGGCGCGCTGGTGCACAGCCATAACACCGTGTTTTCCGATTTCGACCGCGACTATGCCTATAGCGCCGATTACCGCCCGGTGGAGATGATCCCTGAGGCCAAACGCGCGACCTTCCAGGGCATCGTGCGGCCGGATGGGCGGGTTGGCACGCGGAACTATATCGGCGTGATGTCCACCGTGAACTGCTCGGCCACCGTGGTGCACGCGGTCGCCGATTACTTCACGCCGGAACGGCTCGCCGATTATCCTAACGTGGATGGCGTGGTGGCCTTCAGCCACGGCATCGGCTGCGGCATGGAAATGTCCGGCGAGCCGATGTCTCTGCTGCGTCGCACCACCGCGGGCTATATCAGGCATCCGAACCTGGCTGCGGCGCTGATCATCGGGCTGGGGTGCGAGCGGCACCAAATCGCCGGGCTGATGGCCGAGCAAGGCCTGGCGGTGGGGCCGTATTTGAAGACCTTCACCATGCAGGAAACCGGCGGCACGCGTAAAACCATCGAGGCCGCGATCGAGGCGGTGAAGGCTCTGCTGCCCGAAGCGAACAAAGTGCAGCGGCAGACCGTCTCCGCCAGCCATCTGATCGTCGGCCTGCAATGTGGCGGCTCGGACGGCTTCTCCTCCATCACCGCCAACCCGGCGCTGGGGGCGGCGATGGATCTGCTGGCGCGCCACGGCGGCACGGCGATTCTCTCCGAAACGCCGGAAATTTATGGCGTTGAACACACGCTGACCCGCCGCGCGGTGAGCCGCAAGGTGGGCGAGAAGCTGATCGAGCGCATCCGGTGGTGGAAGGATGATTACAACAAAGGCCGCGACACGCAGATTAATGGCGTGGTGAGCCCCGGCAACCAGATGGGAGGACTGGCCAATATTTTCGAAAAATCGCTCGGTTCGTCGATGAAGGGCGGCACCGGGCCGCTGATGGAAGTCTACAAATACGCCGAACAGGTGAAGGCGAAGGGGCTGGTCTTCATGGACACGCCCGGCTTCGACCCGGTGTCCGCCACCGGCCAGGTGGCCGGCGGGGCGAATCTCATCGCCTTCACCACCGGCCGCGGCTCGATGTTCGGCTGCAAGCCCACCCCCTCGGTGAAGCTCGCGACCAACACGCCGATGTTCCGGCGGCTGGAAGAAGATATGGACCTCAATTGCGGCGAGATCCTGGACGGCACAGCGAGCCTGCCGGAAATGGGCCAGCGGATCTTCGAGCTTCTGCTGCGCACCGCCTCCGGAGAGAAATCAAAAAGCGAGCTGCTCGGCGTCGGGCGGTATGAGTTCGTGCCCTGGCAGATCGGCGTGATGAGCTGAAAAGGAAGAAAGGCTTCTTTTTGTGAACAAAAAGAAGCAAAAAAACTTTGTGAACTTGGGCCGTGCTGGTTTCGCGGCCGCCGGCCTAGAGTAGCAAAAGTTTTTGCGCCGCTTTTTTCAAAAAGCGGCCACTTTCTTACTCATCTGGCCGCAGAATGTCGAAGCGATTACAAATCGCTTGAAGTTCATCCGGCTTCCTTGGGAAACAAAGGCCAACAACTTATTTGGTTGATGGGTTTCGTCACGCGTGGACGCCACCATGAACCTCGGGGAAAATCATTCAGCGCGCCGTCGTGGCATCTTGTTTGTTACTGACCTTGGTTTTGCCTTGCCGACAATTGCTTCGGCCTTGGAAGTTCGAAAAAAGGTCCCAATCGACGCTGCCGATATCAGAATCGTAACCACGGCCATTCCGGGCGACACAGTGCAGCGGCTACGAGACTTTCTGGAGCCGTATGGCATTCATACGGACGTGCTCGACCCCGCATGCTACTCCGCTTTCGATCACCGGTTGTTTAACAAAACCCACGTGCCGATATCCTCAATCGGCCGCTTTTTCATGATGGATGCCGTTCCCAACATTTACGATCGAATACTCTATCTTGATGGTGATACATGGCCAACGGGCGACCCCTTGCAATTGCTTGAAGCCGAGCTCCCGCAAGGTTACATTGGCGCTGCAGAAGATCGCAATTACTTCCGTCGTGATGAACTGGGGCCGGTTGGCCGAAAGACCCGGGCTTATTTTTCAAATCTGGGCATCGATGGAAACGCCGGCTATTTCAATGCAGGCGTCCTGCTCGCCGACGCGCCGACCTGGCGTTCGCTCTGCGCGGAGGCCTTTGAGTTTTTTCTGAAAAACACGGCGCGCTGCGCCTACCATGACCAAAGCGCGTTGAACGCCGTGGCGGAAAAACGCCGGGTCCGGCTGGCTCCGCAATGGAACTTCGCCAATGTGTACCTCGAATGGAAGCTCAAATATACAAGGCCGCCGCAAATCCTCCATTTCGTGGGCGGAGAAAAACCCTGGCAGATACCGTTCCACCCCTACTATAAAACGTACGCAGCCTTGTTTGCGTCACTGACGCATCTCGGCCTCACCTTCGAGCAAAGGTCGCCCGAAAATCTTCAGGCGCTGGCGCGGCGGGCGCGGTTACGGACGATGCGTGACTTCATATTCGTGCAGCGAAGGTTTCGCTATCAGCGAACCTTTGACTGTCTGGTTCAGACTGCAAAGATTCAATAAACAAATTTCAAGGCCCCCTTATTGGGCTCTCTGGTGGGCGCGGCGTAAAAGTTCTTCGGCCAACAACCGGTGCCGTCGGCTTCGGTGTCCCAGCAGGCGAGCGGGCACGCCCGCAGCGATCCGGAACGGTGGGACATCCACCTTCAGCAAGCTTCCTGCACCGATGGCCGCACTTTCCCCAACGCGGACACCCGGCAGGACGACCGTTCCCGCCCCCAAGATCGCATGCTGCTCAATATGCACCGGCGCGTTCGTCGCACCACGAAACTCTGCTGGGACGGTGGGGTTCGTCATCGTCTCGCCAGTATAGTCATCGTTCGAACTGAAGATCGAACAGCGAACGGAAATTGTGGCAAAGTCGCCGATGCAAACTGCGCTTCTGCCCAGAATGGACGTGTAAGCCGAAACATGAACATTGCGCCCGACATAAAGCCCGGGCTCTCCGGCCGAAAGGATACAGAAAGAATCGATCCTGATATTGTTCCCGATCCGAATCCTCTCCGGCGCGAAGAAGAGAGCTTGCCGGCTAATGCGTACATCCCTCCCCATGGAGGCGAAGCCAATCTGCTCCAGCTCTTCTGGGCTGAGGAAATTGGCATTCATGCTTCGCCGGTCACCTTCCTGAGTGTCTCGCAAACTTGCTCCACTTCGGCCGCCGACATGCCGTCAAACAAGGGAAGCGACAAGATTCGCTGCGAGACATGTTTGGTCGTGGTCAGATCGCCTATTCTGGAAGTCTTTTCGAAGTAAGGCTGCTCGGCCAGATGAGGGCTGAAGTATTTTGCCACAGCAATCCCATTCTTCGCGAGCTCGGCAATGATGGCATCCCGCTGACTGTGCAGGCGATCTGGCAAGAGAACAGGTATAAACTGGTAAGCAAGACGCTGCCCGACGATCTGTTGAAAGGTCCAGCCAGGCAGGTTCTTGCGGTACGCTTCGGCAAGTTCGGCCCGATGCGTCACGATGCCCTCAAGCTCCCGCAATTTGGCGAGTCCCAAGAGAGCCCCGATCTCGCTAAGCTTCGCGTTGAGGCCGGGCATGGTCGCCGTGCGCGGCTCGCCGAAGCCGAAATTACCCATCGCGCGAAGCCGGCGTAACAGCTCGGCATCGTCGCAGTAGATAATGCCGCCCTCCCCCGTTGCGAAGGTCTTTGTGGCATGCATCGAGTAGACGATCGGCCACCTGCTCCCAACCCCAAAGCAACGCCCTGCTTCATCCACTGAACCCAGCGATGCTGCGGCGTCGACAACAACTGACACACCATAGTCACGTGCGAGCCGGTCGTAACGTTTCAAATCGATGCAATTACCGAAGGTCGCATAGGGGACGACAACAGATACCTGACCTCCGTAACGCTTAAGCAGCTCCTCTTCCGCGTCAGCGCGGGCAAGCCAGGTCTGGGCGTCAATGTCGCAGAGCAAGGGCGTCAACCCGGCCCATATCGCCGCATGGGCCGTCGCGGCGAAGGTGAAAGAGGGCATCAGCGCGAAGCGTTGGCCAGACGCCGGGGCGTTACCCACGGCGTCGCGCATCGCCAACATCAACCCCAAGGTCGCATTGTTGACGGTAAGGCATCCGCCTCGTCCAAACAGTTCCTTGACGAGCGCCTGTTCGAACCTGGTGTTGACCGGGCCATAGTTTGTGAAGACGCCGGTTGCCTCGATTTCTTCGAGCTCATCCATCAACGTGCTGAGCCGCGCCGGTCTTGGCGCCAGGAAGGGAATCTTAATCACACCGGCATCCGCGGCTTGCGCGCTTCCAACACCAGAAGCATGTTGTCGACGCTGCCGGCATCCCAAAACAACGGATCACTACTGGCGCCCGCGACAAAGGATTGAAGATCCACGAACCCCGCCTCCCTTAAAACGCGCCGGAGTTCCTCTTCATTAAAAAGGAACTGAGCTTTGGTCGTGCGCCACCATTCATTGAAATATGCGGCGCGGGACTCACACCGCGAACCGTCCCAGTCCAGCAAATAGGCGTGGACCGCAGCATCGAGATTCGGGGTGCTGACCCGCAGGAGCCCGCCCGCCCGCAGGATTCGCTTGATCGCGCGCAGATTGACACCGATTTTAAGGGCATCCCAACGGTGAATGTTGTCGATCAAGACGACATCCACCGCCTCATCCGGGCTGCATGCCAGGTCCGGACTGTCGCCCGGGATCCATTGAAAAGGAGCGCCACGCTCGTGTTCGGTGAATGCCAGCGCGATCCGTCTCTGCGCCATGTCCTGCATTTTTTATCGCGCCCCCTGTTCCGCTGCGGTTTCACGGCAGCGGCGATAGGCCTCCAGAACCAAGCCCGCATAGGCGCCGGCGGCCATCAGCGACACGCTTCCATCGCCTTCTGACGCCTTCCGTTTGAGATTTTGAAGCATCAGTGAGTCACGCTGAAGCTGGGGCGCCAGCAGCGCCGCCCACCGGAAAGCGCGCGGCATGTCGGCCACGGATAGGAAGTACTCCATAAATATGTACCGAATCAGGCCGAGCTCTTCGCTGCTCCAATCGTTGGGAGGTATCCAATCCATCGGCATGTGGAGTATCTCGTCGACCCCGAGGCGTAGACCCGTCTTGTCCCTTGCCTGCGCGAATCTCATCATGAGGTCGAAGGTCGTCGTGAACGCATTTCGGAGGGAATCTGTCTGCAGGGCCCCGTATTCCTCCATCACAACCTCCTGCGTGGCCGCAAACGGGGTCCCGGCGCCTATGATCCGGCGGAATAAATCCCAGTCGCAAGAGCGACGCAGGACGATGCTGGGGTCATACCAACCATGCCGGTCAAAAACCTGGCGCTTGATCAGAATCCCGCCATTGGGCACGAGCACCGAGGACTTGGCGACGCGCTGTCGTACCTCCTCGGGGCTGAGGTCACCTACCGGAAACACCCCGCCATCCGGCTTCAGCACATTCGTAATGCCATACACCATCTCTAAGCGGTGGTTCACTGTCATGTTCACGAGACAGCGCAAGGCGTCCGGCAGTAGAACGCAATCGTCGAACATCCAACTGACCCACGGCCGGTCAGCCGAAGCGGCTTTCAGGCATCGGCCGAGCGAGATCGCGACACTATTCACGTTGCGCAGATTGCGGATCACGCGCACCCGCGGATCCATGGCTTCGATATCTTTTAAGTAGTCAGCCGTCCCATCTGTGCTCGCATCATCACAGATGATGAACTCGAAGTCCCGAAAGCTCTGCGAGAGGACGGACTTGACCGCACGCCGGAGAAGGCCACACGCGAATCGGCGATGGGTTGTCATGTGGATGGTCAGCACGGGAGTTGCTCCAAGAATGGCTCGCGGAAGTTATTCCAAGAACTGCTCGCCATCATATGCGACGAAGACGGGTTGACTTTGCTCCTTGTGATGGAAGAGCAACGGCTGATCGACAAAATGGAGATGCGGGCGGAGTATCTTAATCTTGCGTAAGCGGTTCCAGTCGCCCGGCTCGTTCAAGCGATAAGCGTGGACGTCCCATGGGTACCTCGCAAAGTAACGATGGTAGAAAATCGAACCTGTCGTGACTTGCCCTGCCTCGAGGCGGCCATTGCCGAGGCGCTGCCAAGTCCCGTCGTGAGTTTCGTACCAGAAGGGATGCCAGAGGAAGTCGGCACGCCTCTCCTTCGCCGCAGTTACCAGCGTCTCGATCCGATCCGCGGTCGCCGAGTCATCATCATCGAGATGGGTAACAAAGTCGCCCTCGCATAGCGAGAGAGCATGGTTCATCGCGTTTGCTCCCGCCACGCACCAACGATCAAGGCCGGGCCGCGGGTATGGGCCACGCGCCGGAAGGTTCACGAAGCTGACACGACGATCCCGCAGCGCCGCGAGGCGCTGGGCGGTATCGTCGGTGCAGTGATCGCCCACCACGACGATCTGAAGGTTTTGATAGGTCTGCGCAAGAAGCGAAGGGATCGCTCTCTCCATCAGGAGCGCCGAGCGGTTTACTGTTGCCACACAAACGGAGACGAGCGGCTCGGCTTTCTCGAAGGCCGCCAGGTAATCGGATTGGCGTCGGATTGTGTGATAGGCATCGATGTCTGCCGTCACCCCCTCGATTGCCCCCAGGGCCCAGTCAGTCCGTAACGTTTCGAGGTTGAGCGCACTCCTGAGGCCATTGAGCTCGGCGTGGATCTTGTCGATTCGATCTTGGAACGCCTTGTCGGATCCTTCCGGCATCGACGGCTGTTCCGCCGTGCGAGCCACGGAAATAATCCCGGTCGTCGGGGCGAACGCCTGTCCCGGCGCCGGGGCGACCAGAGGGACCACACGCCGTGCATGGCGCCAGTTGTTGTAGCGTCGCCGCCCACCAAAACAGCTTTAGGCTTCGCCGCACCAGCCGGCGAGAGCTGTGCCGCCGCCCCAGGGCCGAGCGCACCGGCCCGGTCAACCGCCAGCTGGTAGAACTGACAATTGCGGAGAGTTCGGCACGCGCCTGCGCCAAGGCGTTCTGTGTGTCAGCCTCTCGCTTGGCAAACTCAACCCGTTGCCTTGCGATCTCATGGCGCAGCCTCGCCGCCTCCGCGGCCGAGACCTGCAGCGCCGCACAATCGGTTCGGGCCCGATCAAGTGCCCCCGCGAGACGGCCGAGCTCAGCCTCGTGCGCGCTGCGAAGCCGCTCCGCCTCTGCGGCCAAGCCGTGCAAAGCTGCAACCTCATTTCGGGCCAGATCGAGTGCCCCGGCCACATGGGCGAGTTCGGCTTCATACCGGTCCGCAGTGCGCCAGCCGACCGTTGCGGACGCGGTCGCCCGCAAGCCGGTTCCCAACTTGTTCAACATACCGCGGAACATGAACTCTAACGGCGGCTCATCATGGAACTGCGCGAACACGTGCTGAAGCGCTGTTCGTGGGGCATGGGGCGTGGTGGGAGAGATCACCATGGGGCCGCTCGCAAGATTGAGCCTGAAGCTAAAGAGCTGGCGAGGCTCCTCCTCCAGCACCGCTTCCGCCGCGGCAGGATCCTCCAAGAGCAGGCCGCCGGTTCGCCTGATCCTGCCGCGGAGGGCTGAGAAAGTCTCAAAGTCCATCCGCGCCGTCTCGGAACGGCTCAGGCACAGGAGATCAATGCCGTCAGCGGCCTGGAGCACCGCTTCCCCGCCCCCACGTTTTACCTCAGAGAAGCCCTGCCACCGCGCGCGCCGGATACGCTCGGCGCCTATGAATGCCGTCGACTCGTCAGCCTGCGTGAAAAACCGGATCCTGGCAGGGCCCCGGAAACGCTCTGCCGCTTGGCAGGCTGTGTAGAAAACGTCTCTCACGCCCTCCCCGACCACCACGACATCCCGCGGACGGAGGACATCCATCAGCCAAAACAGGAACGGGATGGCTTCGAGCCATTCATCATGAGGTTCCCAATCCGGCGTCCAAAGCATCGAAGACCGATAAAGGGAAACATCCGACCTGGCTTCAATGCTTGTCTCGGCAAACTTCGTCGCAAAGTCGCTCATTATGGTCCTTCTAGGGAACGAGGCCTGGATGCCGCACCAAACTCGTTACGTAAGAAGAACTATACATTCGGACCTGTGTCTATGCCATACATTCGCTGCCAAACCGATACAAAATTTTTCATTTACCGGCTCGTCGCGCAGAAGGTGCGGGTGCGCCCCGATCGGCCGGCTCGGACCTGCGTCTTATTGACGCAAACTTGGCGTCAGATATGGCAACCTACGGCCAAGGCCGTTGCAGCGCCGGGGAACTGGCACGTTTCATGCCCAGCGCCGGCAACTTCGGCCCCGGCGCCCGCAATAGGTGCTCTGAGGCGGCCGGTCTGTCCTTCGATGCTGGCGGCTTCTTCTGGCTACCGACCTGGCCAAGCAACCCCGCCCAGCCGCAGGCCTATTCAAAACACGCTAGTAGATTGATTTGAAGGGGAAATTGGCGCGCCCTGATGGAGTCGAACCATCGGCCTCAAGATTAGAAGTCTCCTGGAAAATGAACAAAATCAAAGGGGTTGCTCAATTTTGACCCTGATTTTACCCCAACTATATATCTACAGATTTTCGAAAGTGAGAAACTTTCACGTCCAAGGGCGGGATGTTCTATGGGCCGCGGGGGCGCCTGCACAGCTTTTCGCAATCCAACCGATGCGCCAAGCCGCTTTCTGGTGATCGTCACGCCCGGCGGCGGTGTAACGAGCATGTTTGCCGATTTGGCTGCCCTGTCGGCGCCAACCCCGGAATCGGTGCAGGAGATCTGTGCGCGGTACGGCTGCACATTCGCGCCGCCGCCGGTCTGACGGTTGCACCGATAGGAGCTGCCACCCTGCCGGCATAGCCGAAAGCCTCGACCGTTAGGATAAATATTAGGCAGTTAAATTAAAACAAAATCTTTTATGCTCTTTGGTACGGCAAAATGTTCTTGTGTCCGCCTATAATGTAGTCTGTGCTTGCTGGCACATCTATTGCTTGATCAAAAATCGGACGGGTCGTTCGTTGCCAGCCACGTTCGGCAGAGTGATTGCGAAGGGAATAGCGATGTTAAGAGTATTCGTCGGGCTTGGAATACCGCTCATTGCGATCGTGGCGATGCTGCCTGTGGTCAACGAGGTGACGTTCACCGTGTTCAACATCCCGTTTCTGTATCTGTGGATGTTCTCCTGGTTCATCCTGAGCTCGGTCT
>DATJHR010000185.1:0-3858 GCA_035493735.1 Acidocella sp. | reverse complement strand
CCGATCGCCACATCCAGTTCGTCCGGCTGCACGTCGTGGGGGGGCATCGGCGTTTCGTCGCAGGGCGTGACCATCAGCCGGGTCCGCGCCTCGGTGCGGATATACCAGTCATGCGCGGCGGACAGCACCATCGGCCAGTGTTCGACCTGATAAGGCGCGGGGTCGATGATCGCCGCGGTGCGCCGGCAGGGCACCAGGCCGAGCGGCGCCAGTCCGGCGATCCGCGCCACCTCGTCGCCCCAGGCCCCGGCCGCGTTCACGACCAGCGGCGCGGAAATAACCACGCCGCCTGAGGTCTCCACCTCCCAAACCGCGCCCTTGCGCTCGATCCGCCCCGCGCGGCTGCGCAGGAGCAAAACGCCGCCCGCCTGGCGCGCCCGGCGCAGGTAAAACTGGTGCAGGGCCGCCACATCCATGTCGAAGGAATCGGATTCCACCCCGGCGCGCGCGGCGTAGCCTGGGATCAGCGCCGGCACCATCGCCTGCACCTCGGCGAGGGAAATCTCCTCGATGCCGAGGTTCTGGCCGATCAGCGCGTCCAGCACGCCGCTCTGCTCGGGCGGCGCCAGATAGACGACCTTGCGCCCGACCGCGAGTTGCTCAGTGCCGATATCCGCCGGCGGGTTCAGAAAGAAATCCCGGGAAAGACCGGTCAGCACCCGCACGTCGGGCGGGCCGTAATTGAGGACCCAGATGGCGGCGGAGCGCCCGGTGGTGTGGTAGCCCGCCTGCTCCTCCGCCTCCACCAGCGCGACCCTGTGCGTGGCCCCGAGATTGGCGGCGACCGTGGCGCCGGCGATGCCGGCGCCGATCACGATCACGTCGTATAGCTCGCTCATCGGTTCAAAAAACCTTTCAGGCTGGCGATGACCTGCTGCGGTTTGTCAGCGTGCAGCCAGTGGCTTGCGCCCGCCACCGTTTCGCGCTCGGCCCGGGGAAACAGCCGGTCGATCACCGCATCCGCCTCAGGCCGCACATAATGCGAGTCGCCGCCGCGCAGAAACAGGGTCGGGCCGGTATAGGGGCGCATCCCAGGCGGGTCATCCCAGCGCAGCAGATCCGGCATGGCGGCGGCGATTTCCTGGAGCCCGATGCGCCAGTGCGGCGCATTCCCCAGCACCAGGTTGTTGAGCAGGAAGGCCCGCATCGGCGGGGCCTCCACCACATTGGCCAAAGCCGCATCCGCCTCATAACGGGCCAGGCCCGGATGCAGTTCAATCGCCTGCATCGCCGCCACATAGGCGTCATAGTCATGGTCGTAGCTCACCGGCGCAATGTCCATCACCACCAGCCGCTCAACCAGCGCGGGGCGGGTCAGCGCCAGCGCCATGGCGGTCTTGCCGCCGAGGGAATGGCCGACGATGGCCGCCCGGCTCACCCCCAGGCTTTGCATCGTCTCCGCGACATCCGCCGCCATGGTGCCAAAATCCATGGCGGGCCCATGCGGGCTGTCACCATGGTTGCGCAGATCGAGGGAGATCACGCGCGCCCCCTCGCTTAAGGCCCGGGCGATGACGCCGAGATTGCGCGCAGCGCCGAACAGGCCATGCAACAGGACCACCTCCGGTCCCTCGCCATTCACGATGGAGTTCAGGATCATAATCGATACCATCGCGATTTAACGCAAAAATCTCAAGCCGCGCCACTTTGATTCGGTTATGAAACGAATTATGCTCACGGCATTGCTGATCCTGGCGGGAATGTGCGCCTTCGGGCTCACCTGCCGCCATCCCGCCCCGGCCTGCGCCCTCTGGGTGTTGGTGCTCGAAACCTCACCCGACAGCTGGCTCGCCCGGCTGATTGGCGGGCATGAGGCCATCATCGCCGTGATGAAGGCGTTCGGCCTGCTGCTGGTGGCGGTGCTGGCGCTGCGCGCGGGGCTCAAGGGCGACCGGTACAATCCCGCCTTCGCGTTTGTCCTGATGTTTTGCACCGGGCTGATGCACGGGCTGTATCCGGGCCTGTCGCTGCCCGGCTCGACGCGCTCGCTCCTCGGTTCGGCGGCGCCGTTTCTGTTCGGCTTCCTGCGCCTGCCCGCCCCCTTTGTGCGCGCCGTGAAGCGCACCACGATTGTAGCACCCGCCGTCACAGTCGGTTTCGGCCTCCTGCTGGCGCTCGCCGGGTTCAATCACATGTATGAGATTGAGCAAGGCGCCGTGCGGCTCGGCGCATCCGGCGAGCCGCCTTTCCTGGCCGGCTTTGCCCTGATCGGCGTTTATGCCGGGCTCCTGGAGTTTCTGGAACGCCGCGAGGTCGGATATCTTGGCTTTGCCGCCCTCAACCTCACCATCATCCTGTTCACTGGCGCTCGGGGGCCCCTGTTGCTCGGGCTGGCGGTCACCGTGGCGGTGCTGGCGCGGCAGCGCCACCTTTTGCTCCTGGCCGCTTTGGGCGCGCTGCTCAGCCTGGCGGTGATGTTCTGGCCCGACCTCACAATGTTCCGTGTGATCGATCTGGCGCGGCTCGGCGAGGCGGAGTCGCTCTCCCACCGCGCTTTGGTGTGGCCCTATTTCCAGCACGCGTTCGATGCCTCGCCCCTCATCGGTTGGGGCGTCGGTGCCGGAAAAGTGATCATCCCCCTCACCTCGCCGCTCGCCGCGCTCATCGGCACCAATGCGGCGCATGACGAATATCTGCGCATCGGCGCGGAAGGCGGAGCGCTGGGGCTTGCCGCCTTGCTGCTGTCGCTGTGGTTCTGGGCTGCGCGCGGCAGCGCCGCCCTGGCACCCGAGCCGCGCTGGTTCATGCGCCTCGTCTTCCTCGCCTTCGCCGTGCATTCGGTGACCGATAATACTTTAATCGCAACCACCAGCAGCGTTTTCTTTCTTTGGGTCAGCGCTGTCTTCGCAACCCCAATGGAAACGACTAAACCGCTAACATGATCACCCGCCGCACCGCCCTTGGCCTGCCTTTTGCCCTCCTCGCCACCCGCGCCTTCGCCGCCGACGCGCCGCCGCTGGCCATCGTCATGAATTCCGCCGGGGCCTCGGTCAGCGTGATCGACATGAACACCCGGAAGGTGGTGAACACCCTGCCGACCTATCGCGAACCCAGCCATTGGGCGCTCACGCCGGACCGCAAAACCCTCTATGTCTCGGATGCCAGCGGCAACGCGCTGTTCGGCTTCGACCCGATCACCGCCGGCCCGCTTGGGCATGTCCGCATGGCCGACCCCTACCAGCTCGGCTACACGCCGGACCAGAAATATCTGGTGGTGAACGCGCTGCGCCTCGACCATGTCGACATTTATGACGGGCAGACGCTCAAGCTGGTGAAGCGCTTCTCGCCCGGGTCAATGCCGAGCCATCTCGATTTCTCGCCGGACAGCCGCTGGAGCTTCAACTCCATGCAGGGTGCGGACACGCTCGTCTCCTTCGACCTCACCAACATGACCATCCGCTGGAAGGCGCATGTCGGCGACACCCCGGCCGGCGTGCTCTGGCACAATGGCCGGGTGCTGGTCGCGGTGATGGGGAGGAGCGAGGTGGTGGAGCTGGACCCGGAAACCGGCGCGATCACCCGCCGTGTAACAACCGGCAAAGGCGCGCACAATATTTTTCGCTCTGACGACGGCTCGGTGCTCTATGTCTCCAACCGGCTCGGCGGCTCGCTCACCGCGCTCGACCCCGTCACGCTGAAGGTACGCCGCACCTATCCCCTGCCCGGCTGCGGACCGGACGATATGGGCATCGCCCCGGACGGCAAGCTCTGGATCGCCCTGCGCTTCGCCGAGGCCGTGGCGGTCATGGACCCGGTCACCGGCGATTACGAACGGATCCCGGTCGGCCGCTCGCCGCATGGCATTTTCCTTAACACCCAGCTGCGCAAGCGCGGCGAGATCACTGCCGAGCGTCTATA
>DATJHR010000184.1:0-26628 GCA_035493735.1 Acidocella sp. | reverse complement strand
ATGCTTTGGGCCGCGCAAGACGTGATCCAAGGGCGCCCGGCCTTGTCGCGCTGGCATCCGGACTATAAGGACGAGTTCCAGCGGTTTTTGAACGCGTCGTAGCCTAAGGCAAGAAAAAGGAAGCGCTTCTTTTTTGAAAAAAAGAAGCAAAAAACTTTTTCAAACTGGGCCGGGCTGGTTTCGCGGCCACCGGCCCTGATTAGCAGAAGTTTTTGCGCCGCTTTTTTCAAAAAGCGGCCACTTCCTTATTTCGTAGCCGCTACACTGGTGGCGATCTGATCGGCGGCGGAGGCCCATAAGGCGCTCATGGCGGCGACGATATCGGCGGCGGTTGGGCCGGCGGGATGCGCGTGCGTGATGGTCTGAACGCCCAGCAATTTATGGTCCGCGCCTTCTTTCAGGGCCACCTGCATGCTCAGCTCGACATCCCCCGCCACTGAGGGATCAAAGCGCAGCACGTTGATTTCGATCTGCACATCGGAGGGCAATTCGATAGACCCGTCGCTGTCGATGACCGTGGCGCCGTTCAAGCGCTGCGCCAGATCCTGGACCATCGTCGCTTGCAGCATGTCGGAGAATGGGCCGGCCCAAACGGAATTGGGGAATGAGCCGACCACGAAAGGGCTGACCGGCTTGGGGACGTTGCCCTGGTCGAGATAGCTTGGGATGCTGACACGGCGGACGCTGACCGTCAGTGGCGCCATCTGTTCCACCGGCCCCGGCGCGCTCGCCAGACGATAGGAGGTCACCGGCGCTGAGGCGCAGCCCCCAACCAGGGCGGTCGCCATGAAGGCGGCGACCATGCGGATCGCTCGGGCGCGTTTCATTGGTTGCCGCGCCCCAGAAGCAAGGCCTGAGGGTGAAGATTCAGGTAATCGGCCAGCAGCTTGATGGAGCGCAGGGCATCGTTTGCCTCATTCATGAGCTCTTGCAGGTTGCGTTGGAAATTTGAATCGTCGCCGTAGGTTTGCTTCACGGTCTGCAGCGTGCCGTTCGCGCTGCGCAGCGTCTTGTTGAGCTGCGTCAGGGCTTGCTCGAGTTGCGGGTTGCCCAGCGTTCCATTGGCCGTGGTCAGCAGCTTGTTCAGGTTGTTGCTGAGCTTATCAAAATCCACTTTGGACAGGCTGCTGGAAATGCTCGCCACGGAATTGATGGCATCGTCGAGCCCGCCGGATTGGCTGGGGATCACCAGGGCGGTGCCCTCCTTGGCGAGTTTCACGGGGGTGGCGCCGGCGACCCATGCGAGCGTGATCTCCTTTTGGCCGGTGACATAGCTCACGGTGCCGAGTTGGGCCCGCAGACCTTGATTGACCATCTTCTGCAGAACCTGGTCGGGACTCAGATTCTTCGGCAACTGCTGGACCTGCTGAACGCGTTCAGGCTGGATATTCATGAAGACGCGGACCTTCGCTTTGCCGGCGTAAGGATCGAGCATGAGCTTCACGCTTTTGACGACACCGACCTGGATGCCGAGGACATCGACCGGTGCGCCGGGCGTGAGGCCCGCGACCGAACTCGTGAAATACGCCACAACCGGGATTTGATTCTGGTAGCCGGCGGACGTGGCATCATCGCGTGTATTGTAGAGGGGAAACACGGCGTTGTCGGGGCTCGGTGCGCTTTTCGCACCTTCCTGCGGCAGATCGAAGGTCACCCCGCCGGAAACGATGGCTTGCAGAGACTGAAATTCGATATGGAAGGCGCCATTTTGCAACTGGGCGGTGACGCCGGATGATTTCCAGAAATGGCTTTGAGGGCGCACCAGGTGGTCGAAGGGGGCGCGCACAAAAATATTCACCGTGACCGGGCCGAGACCGTTGCCGATATCATAGCCGAGAACCTCGCCGACCACGATGTCGCGGTAGAACACGGGAGAGCCGGCCGCCAACGATCCGATGGAGGCGGTTCTCAGCTGATAGGTTTGGCCCGGCTGGTCAGAGCGGACACCTGGCGGACCTTCGAGGCCGGTGAAATGGTCCTGGAACTGGCCGCCGGGTCGGCCCGGGTCGACGGCGATATAGGCGCCGGAGACGAGCGTCAAGAGGCCCGAAAAGTTGCTGGGGGTAAAGTTCGGCCGCACGACCCAGAAGCGGGCATGGGAGGTGAGGAAGCGCGCGCCGACATTGTTCATGCGCACCTGAACCACGACTTCGCTGTTGTCGCTGCTTAGAGCGACGCTTTCCACGGTGCCCAGGGCAACCGCCTTGTACTTCACTTGCGTCTGACCGGCCGCGATGTCATCGGCGCTGGTAAAGGTGACCGTTAACACTGGCCCTTCTTGAAGAACCGTACGGTAGCCGAGATAGGCGGCCATGATGGCGGCCACGAGCGGCACCAGCCAGACGAAGGAAAAGTGCGGCCGGCGCAAATGCGCGGGCGGCGGTGTCTGTGGTGGTTGAGGGGTGGTGGCGGGCGTATCGACGGGCATTTACCGGGTTCCGGGTTCCAGTTGCGCTGCGCGAGGGGCTTGAATGTACGGCGTTTCGGCAGCATCCCACATGAGGCGCGGGTCGAAGACGGAAACGGCGAACATCGTCAGCACGACGACCGCGGCAAAATACGCCGCGCCCACTTCAGCGCGCACATAGGCAAGCTGGCCGAAATGCACGAGTGCGACGAGAATGGAGATCATGAACACGTCAATCATCGACCAGCGGCCGATGAATTCGATAATGGCGAAAGCCCGGGTCCGGCCGGCGAGGTGGCCTGGGCTACCGGCCTGGGTCTGGATGAGCATGTAGGCGAGGGTTAAGAGCTTGGCGAGCGGAATGCAGATGCTGGCGAAGAAGACCAACAGCGCCAATGGCCAAAGACCGTAACTCTCAAGTTCGGCAATGCCGCCCATGATGGTGAAGGACCGGGTCGTGACCAGCTGGGTAATCTGCATGACCGGATACAGGTTCGCGGGCATGTACAGCAGCGCTGCGGCGATGGTGAGGGCCCAGCTGCGCCCGATGCTGTGAGGCTTGCGACGATGCAGGGTGGCATGGCAGCGCAGGCATCGCGCACCGGGGGAGGCATGATTGACCATGCCGCAGGTGAGGCAACCGACATAAGCGGACACCCGATGATCGACCGGCTGCGGGATGGGCTGATCCGCGGCGGGCGGGTTGTCGGCCTCATGCAACGCGCGCCAGACGGCCTCTTTGTCCAAGGCGGCATCGGCGGCGGCCATGGACACCATCAAGCCGATCAGAAGATAAAGCGCGGTGTCGAGATGAACCGTGGCGATGGCGGTCAGGCGCGTGTAAGCGACCATAAAGCCGAGAAGATAGACGTCGATCATGGCCCAGGGCGCGACCATTTCGTGGTAACGAAAGATCGTTTTGAGCCAGCGTGGCGGAACAGATCTGGTCGCCAGCCCGATCAGTGTGGCCAGCATGATGCCGAGCTTGAGACCGGGAAAGATGATGGTCACGGCCAGGACCAGCAGGCCGACATTGGCGAAATTCTGCAGGTTCAGGCGCCACGGGCCGGTGGCCAAATAAGCCAGTTGAAATCGCCCATACACCGAAATGTCCAGAAACGGCGCCACCAGGGCAAACAGGTAAAACAGCAGCGCGGCGAGGCCGCAGGCGAGGGCAAACTCGAACGGAACTTTGCGCATCCGCCACAAGGTATAATGGCAGCGTGGGCAATCTGCCACGAGACCCGGGCACATCTCCGGAAGGACCGAAAACAGGCCGCATCTTGGGCATTCCCGGCAAGACTCGGTCGCTGATCCGCAGCTGAATGTTGTGGCGGTCCTGCCGGCCATCAAAATGCGCGGTCTTGAGGGCTCGTCATCGTTTGCGCCAGCAGAAATGCTGATCCGTCGAGATGCGAGAATGTTCGGTCAAGCAGCTGTTTCATGGCTCTTACAGATTTAGGCGATATGGTTTTCCATCCGCAAGGGATGCTCCTTTCGAAAAACTTTGCGCAGCGCCACCGCGCACACTGCGCCCCGGCGCCAGGAGCAAAAGTTTTTGCGCCGGCTTTTTCAAAAACCGGCCAGTTTCTTCAGGAAAACAGGTGAGACCGCAGCACCATTTGCACGGCGGCAGCAAGAATAAAAATCAGCACGAACGTGCGGAAAAGTGCGGGCGGCAAGGCGTCCCGGAGAGGTCGGCCGACGATAATGCCGGCCACGACGGGGATGCTGGCGAGGGCTGAAATCAGCAGATCGGCATTGCCGGCGTGGCGTGATTGCCCGAACGTGAGGATCAAGGCCGCGATAGAGATGATCAAAATCAGGGCGATCTGTTTGGTGAATTGCTTGCCCGTCGCACCGGTGGCCAACAGATAGGTGGCCAAAAGCGGCCCGGGAATCGCGGAAATCCCCTCCATCAGGCCGCCGATAAATCCGACCGTAAGGCCGGCAGGCGCGGCGGCCCGCTTGGGCAGCTTGAATTTCGGGGCGATCAGCAGCGCCAGGCAGGCGGTGATGAGGATGAGGCCGGCCAAACCCATCGCCAGATGGCCCGGGATGCTGAGGAGGATTTTGACCCCCACGGCAATGCCGACAACTGTGCCGATCGCCAGAAAGCCGATATGTCGGAGCGTTGTCCAGCTATGTCCGCCCTCGAACGCCTGCGGGACATTGCCGATCATGATCGGCAATGAGAGCAACAGAACCGTCTGTTTGACCGAGAGCATGCCGGTGAGGAGGGGCATCGCGACCAGCGGCACGCCGATGCTGACCACACCTTTCACCAACCCACCGACAAAGAGCGTGCAAGCGAGGATCAGCCAGTCATGGGCCGAAAACGCGTGCAAAGTCGGCCAGAGCAGGCTGTGGGACAAAGGGAGGTGAAAGAGCAGCATGGGCTGCATGTATCGTCTGCCAGCCATGTCGGCAATGCAGAGCCTTGAAGGGGACTTGCCGGCCCCTCCCTAAAGGGGAGCCGGCGGCCGGACATTAGAAGCCTTCCAGCACCAGTTTGCCCTTTGCACGGCCGGCTTCAAGCAGAGCATGCGCGGTTTTCAGGTTGGCCGCGTTGATCGTGCCGAGCGTTTCGCTCAGCGTGGTGCGGAGCGCCCCGCCATCGACCAGCCGCGACACCTCATTCAGAATCATGTGCTGCGCCTGCATGTCCGGGGTCTGGAACAGCGAGCGCGTGTACATGAGTTCCCAGTGGACGGAAATGCTCTTGAGCTTGAACGGCATGATGTCGAGCGTTGCCGGATCGTCAATGACACAGAGCCGGCCCTGAGGCGCGATCAGCTCGATAATCGCGGCGAGATGCTGCTCTGTGTTCGTGGTGCAGAACACGAAACCGGGAGCGGCGAGCCCTTGCGCGGCCAGTTCCTGGTCGAGCGGCTTGCTGTGATCCAGGACATGATGAGCGCCGAGGTCGCGCACCCAGGCCTGCGTTTCCGGCCGCGAGGCCGTGGCGATGACCTGAAGATCGGTGAGTTGACGGGCCAGCTGAATGGTAATGGAGCCGACCCCGCCGGCGCCGCCGATGATGAGGATCGAGGGCTTGATGCCGCTCACGGGCTTCTTGACGTCGAGCCGGTCGAACAAGGCTTCCCACGCGGTGACCGCCGTGAGCGGCAGTGCCGCCGCTTCGGCCCAGCCGAGAGACCGCGGCTTGGCGCCAACGAGGCGCTCATCCACCACATGGAATTGCGCATTCGTGCCGGGGCGGGTGAGCGCGCCGGCATAGAACACTTCGTCGCCGACCTTGAACAGGCTGGTCTCGCTGCCGGTGGCGACCACGACGCCGGCGGCATCCCATCCCAGAATCCGCCAGTCTCCCGTTGTCGGTATCATGCCCCGCCGCACTTTCGTATCCACGGGATTGACCGACACGGCGCGGATTTCGACGAGCAGGTCTTTCGGGCCGGGAACGGGCGTAGGCGTTTCGAAATCGAGCAGCGCCTCGGCGTGCTGAACGGGGTGGCAGGCTTTAAAACCGACTGCGCGCACAGAAATCTCCTAACATAATGATCTGACGCTATTTTCGCGCTTGGTGGAAATTTTCAAGTGCGCCCGGGCGGCGGCGTTTCGGAGGGGCTAAGCGAGATGGGTACGAAGATCGGCTGAGGTCGCGATCGAGAGCAGCGTTCCGGCGATCGGAGATAATGGCTCACGGTTTGGTAGAATAAGTCCCAACATTTGGGTCGCTTCGGGCTCGACGAGCGGCACCGCGCAAAGGTCGGGAATACCCCCGAACATCAGCTGGAAGGTATGCGGAACGATGCTGGACCAGTTGCCCAAGGCCGTATGAGCATAGACGCCCAGGAACGTATTGCTCACGACAACAGGATTGACCCGTGTGCCGAGCGAAGCCAGGATCTCGTCGATAAAACGGCGGTTTCGCATGCTTTCGCTCAGTAGGCAGAGCCGTTCCTCGGCTGCTTCGGCCCAGGTGATCGTGCTCCGGTCGGCGTGTTTGCTGCCTCGACGAGTCACGAAAATGTAGCGTTCCGGGTATAGCGGGATGTAGCGATTGTTCTCGAGTGATTTGTCGTCGATATAGGTCACGCCGGCATCAATTTCGAAGGTCTCGATCGCGTGCTGGATGGCTTTCGAGGTCATCGATTGAATGTTGATGGTCACATTGGGGTGCTGCGATGCGTAGATCTGGGTGAGAAAGGGCAGCGCCGGCATGGCCGCGGGAACCGCGCCCAGTTCGAGCGTGCCTGACAGACCGGACGGTGAGCCGCTCAGCCCTTCGCGGAGGCTGTCATAATCAGACAGGATGCGGCGGCCCCATTGCAAAACTTTCTCCCCATCCGGGGTCAGCCCCATGAAGCGATGGCCCCGGACAACAAGAACGACTTGCAGATCTTCTTCCAGCTTGCGGATGGCCGCGGAAAGGGTGGGCTGCGCGATATTGCAGATTTCCGCGGCGCGCGCGTAGTGCTTCTCGCGCGCCAAAGTAGCGAAATAGGACAGATGTCGGATTAACATAGGGTGGTGCGCCAGTCCATCAAAGAGCTCTATGGGTCGATCGTCATTACCTGGGGAGGTATCGGATTTTAAGGGGTTTTAGACAAGCCGGGGGCCTGATCAAGGTTGGGGTCTCAAGGAGGCTGGCTTATGAAGGGTGCCAGCCTCGGCTGGCAAGTCCCGAACCGTCCAATGTCCGACGTGTTGGACAAAGAAAGTGGCCGCTTTTTGAAAAAAAGCGGCGCAAAAACCTTTATTGACCTGGGCCTGCGGCGTTGAAACCAGCTCGGCGCAAACGGAGGTGGGCTAGCGCTCCGGCCCGACGGCATATTGTTTTATGGTCGCCTGGGTCTGGGCGGACACTTCGGAGAGGATCACTTCATATCCCCAAAGATTTGCCAGGTGCCGGAGGACATCTTTGACATCCCGCTCGTCGATTAGACGTCCATTGTGAATTCTGTGCTGCAGGAGCAGTTTGCGATCCCCGTTCAAGTCGACATCGACGATTTCGATCTCAGGTTCGTTTTGAATGACGTCGAACTGATCGGCAAGGTTGGTGCGAATGGTGCGGTAGCCATGCTCATTATGAATGGCTTTCACCAGGAGGTCGGATTTCCCATCGTCATACACGTCAAAAAATTTCATTTTGCGGATGAGGTGAGGGCTTAGATATTGCCGAATAAAACTCTCGTCGCGATGGTTCGCCCAGGCTTCCTTAAGGGCCCCAAGCCAGTCCCCGCAGCCGGCGATATCCGGATTCCAGGCTTTATCCTCCTCGGTCGGATGTTTGCAGACACGTTTGATGTCCTGCATCAAGCCGAAGCCCAGCGCATACGGGTTCATCCCATAATAGCCGGGATGGTCAAAATCCGGCTGAAATACGGCGGCTGTATGGCTTTGGAGAAACTCTAACATCGTGCCTTCGCTCAGCCGGCCGGTCTGGTGCAACCGATTCATGATGTAATAGTGAATGAATGTCGCGCATCCTTCATTCATCATCTTGGTTTGTTTCTGAGGATAGAAATACTGGGCGACCTGTCGAACGATCCGGATGATTTCCCGCTCCCAGGGCTTCAGAAGAGGGGATTTCTTTTCCAGAAAATACAGAATATTTTCTTCCGGCAGGCCGAGCAAATGCCGTCTCGCAGAAGCGTTGCGAGGATCGTTCGCTGGTTTGGCCGAAGAAGAAGGTACAGTCTTCCAAAGCTCATTGTAGGAACGTTCCTGTTCTTCGAATCGTTCTCGTGCCTTGCGCTCCTCATCGGCAAGGTTGAAGGTCTTGCGTTTGGGGTAGCGGTTTACGCCTTGCGTCATCAGAGCATGGGCGGCGTCCAGGATGCGCTCGACCTCGGCCTCGCCATAACGCGATTCGCAGAGAGCGATATAACCTTTGGCGAATTCAAGGTAGGAGAGAATGCCGTTGGCATCCGTCCATTGTTTAAAGAGATTGTTGTTTTTGAAGAAATGATTGTGACCGAATGCCGCGTGCGCAATCACCAAAGTCTGCATCATCATGGAGTTCTCTTCCATGAGATACGAAATGCACGGGTTGGAATTGATAACGATTTCGTAGGCCAGGTTGCGAAGCCCGTGACGATAGAGAAGCTCGTCTCGCGCGAAGTTTTTGCCGAATGACCAATGCTGGTACATCAACGGCATGCCGATCGACGAATAGGCGTCGAGCATTTGTTCAAAGGTAATGATCTCTATCTGATTGGGATAAAGATCAAGGGCGAGCTCCTTCTCGGCGATGACGTCGATTTCATGATAAATGCGCTTCAGGCTCTCGAAATTCCAGTCTTTCGCGCCTTTTTCTGGTGCCGGGTAATTCATCAGCAGCCTCATTTTGCCTTTTTGGGCGGCGTGAAAAGGTCGCGAAACACAGGAAAAATCTGCGCCCGATCATGGACCTTACGCGCCGCGATCGGCTCTCCGCTCCGTATGAGGGTTTCGTATGTTCGCCAAAGGTCGGTCATCTGCGTCATGCCGTCTTGATGACCAACTTCAATATAGGCGAAATATTGGCAGGCGGGGAGAATCTTCTCCCTAAGCAGGCTCACAACCTTGGCGTTGTCGCTTGGAACGTTATCGCCGTCAGATGCCTGGGCGGCATAAATGTTCCAATTGTTGGCGGGGTATCTCTGCCCCACGACACGGAGCATTTCCTCAAAGGCCGTCGAGACCACGGTGCCGCCGGTCTCGGTGCTGAAGAAAAAGGTCTCTTCGTCGACCTCGCGCGCCATATGGGTATGGCGAATAAACACAAGGTCCACATCCTTGTAGCGCCGGCGCAGGAAAAGATAGAGCAGCTTGTAGAAGCGCTTGGCCAGATCCTTCATATGCTCGGTCATGGATCCGGAGACATCCATCAGGCAGAACATCACAGCGCTGGTGACGGGCTGTGGTACAAGCTCAAACCGATTATAGCGAACGTCGATCGGGTCGATAAAGGGAATGCGTTGGCTTCTCTTTCGTTGAATTTCGAGATGTTCAGAAAGCTCTGCGTATTTCTTGACGCTGTCGGGATCGTCGGCCTCCCCAAGCCGGGCGATCTCCGCTTCGACGAGGGCGAGTTGTGCCGGATGAGGGCGTTTCAGGGCGATACGGCGGGCCAGGCTGTTTCTCATGGTCCGCGTGAGATTCATGTTGGGCAATGAGCCGCTAATGGCATAACCGGCGCGAATGGGTATGAAATTGTCGGACGACTTCATCTGCTTGCGCAGGAGGTCGGGAAGCTCAAGGTCATCGAAAAATATATCCAGAAATTCTTCCTGGTTGAGCACAAAGTGAAACCCGTCTTCGCCTTCGCCATGGGCCGAAGCCTGCCTGCCGCCCAGCCCGGCTTGCGATGAGCTGCGTTTCAGGCGGTCTCCTTGCTCATATTGCTTGTTGCCGGGAAGAACATAGTCCCGTTGGCCCACAGCGGGGGAATGCCGTATTTGCGGTTCTTTCAAACGGTTGGTCTTCACCCAGACTTTTTCTTCTGATCCAAGATCGGAGATGCTGCGTTCAGCCGTGCTCTTTTGAACAGCTTCCGCCAACTCCTGCTTGGCGCGCCGGATAAAGCGCCGACGATTGGACAAGCTCTTGCCTTGGGGGTTCAAACGGCGGTCGATTATATTCATCTTAAGCGCTCATCTTGCTATCCTGCTTGCTTCACGCGCATATACCATTCAACAAGGCGCCGGACCTGCCGGTCGGTATATCCACGCGCCATCATGCGCTCCAGAAATTCGGAGTGTTTTCTCTCAGTCTCGACTTCCTTCTTGGTGCCGAAACTGATCACCGGCAGAAGGTCTTCGACCTGGCTGAACATTCGCCGTTCAATGACCTCGCGGATTTTTTCATAGGACGTCCATGAAGGATTTTTTCCCGAACGCTGCGCACGCGCCCTCAGGGCGAACTTCACAACCTCATTCCGAAAATCCTTGGGGTTGGCGATCCCCGCCGGCTTTTCAATCTTCGTCAGCTCTTGGTTCAATTGCTCACGGTCAAGCATTTGGCCGGTATCCGGGTCTTTGAAGTCGAGATTCTCGATCCAGGCGTCGGCATAATCCAGATAGCGATCAAACAGGTTTTGGCCGTAGTCGTTGTAGGACTCAAGATAGGCCTTCTGGATTTCATTGCCGATGAACTCGGCATAGCGCGGCGCCAGAACTCCTTTGATGAATTCAAGATATTGTTTCTCAGTCTCCTCGCCGAATTGCTCGCGTTTGATGTGCTGTTCCAGAACATACATCAAATGAACCGGATCGGCGCCAACCTCTCTCGTATCGTGGTTGAACGTGGCGGAAAGGACCTTGAAGGCGAAGCGGGTGGATATGCCTTCCATGCCCTCATCGACGCCGGCCGTATCCCGATATTCCTGCATGGTCTTCACATTCGGTTCGGTCTCGCGCAAATTCTCGCCGTTATAGACCCGCAATTTTGAAAAGAGGTTGGAGTTCGGGTGCGGGCGCAGGCGGGATAAGACGGCAAAGCGCGCGAGCATTTCCAGGGTTGCCGCGGCGCAAGGCGCGTTCGCGAGCTCGCTGTTGCGGATCAGCTTTTCGTAGATTTTTTGCTCTTCCGTCACCCGCAGGCAGTAAGGGACCTTGATCACGCAAATCCGGTCGATGAAGGCCTCGTTGTTTTTATTATGTTTGAAGCCCTGCCACTCCGCCTCGTTCGAATGGGCCAGGATGATGCCATGGTAGGGGATGGCGCCGACATTTTCGGTGCCGGTGTAATTGTTCTCCTGGGTCGCCGTCAGCAGAGGGTGAAGGATTTTGATCGGGGCTTTGAACATTTCCACAAATTCGAGAAGCCCTTGCGTGGTCCGGTTGAGGCCGCCCGAATAGCTGTAAGCATCCGTGTCGTTCTGGCTGTAGAGCTCGAGCATGCGGATGTCGACTTTGCCCACCAGGCTGGAAATGTCCTGGTTGTTCTCATCGCCCGGCTCGGTTTTGGCAATGGCGATCTGGCGCAGCCGCGAGGGGTGTAATTTCACCACGGTGAATTTGGAAATGTCACCGCCAAACGCGTCCAGGCGCTTCACCGCCCAGGGCGACATCAGCCCCGGCAGCCGGCGCGGCGGAATGCCGAACTGGGCCTCGAGTTCCGGGCCCATATGCTCGGGGTGGAACAGGCCAAGCGGGCTTTCAAAAATAGGGCTGAGCTGTTGCCCGGCTTTGAGCACATAGATCGGGATCTGCTCCATGAGCTGCTTCAGCCGCTCGGCGATCGACGATTTGCCGCCCCCGACCGGGCCCAGAAGGTAGAGAATTTGCTTGCGCTCTTCGAGCCCCTGGGCCGAATAGCGGAAGAAATTGACGATCCGCTCGACCGTATCTTCCATGCCGTAGAAATCGGCAAAAGCGGGATAGACTTTAATGGTGCGGTTCATGAAGATCCGCCCGAGGCGCGGATCCTTCGAGGTATCAATCACTTGGGCTTCGCCGATCGCCGCGACCATGCGCTCGGCGGCGGAGGCGTAAGTCATGGGGTCTCGCCGGCACAGATCGAGGTATTCGAGGAGCGACATCTCATGTTGCCGTTGCGCCTCGTATGACTGCATCGAGCGAGAGAAAATCTGGTCGACCATACCCATGGTTACTCCTGTCAACTAATATAGTCCTTTTTTCGCAGCTCTCGAATGTTCCAGCTTCCTTTGTTTGCTTTCGGCAAGTATAGTGGCGAAATAGGGCCGAACGATACAAGATGTGGGTGTAGTTACAATTTCCCTGAAAAGCCTCATCGCTTTCGATTTATCTAAATTGCACTGGTTCTTTTGCTTGAGGAAAGTCTAAGCTCTGTACGAGCTGGGTTGCCAGAAGAAAAATCAAAGAACACAGCAATTTATCGGCATTTTCCGTTTTCCTGATGTGCGATTGAAACGGCAGAATTTCAAGCCCGTTTTCGGCCGGGCTGCGGTTTCTCCTGCGTGGGACTTGTCTACAAACCTTACCTAAATTTTTTTACCGCAGCGGGAAAATATTTGCCACAACAGGAGAATTAAGGAGAAGAGGCGGAACTTTGCGCAGGCGGGTTCTTTGTCCTTTTAAGGTTTGAACAGCGTTGGTATTTATTTTGTTTCAATAGCTTAAAAGCATGGACAGTGTGGATCCTCTTGAAGCTCTGGCGACCCATGTATTTTCCCGTGTGGCGGACGCCCAACAGTCAACGGGCAATCGGGTGCGGATTTTGTGCGACGGGCCAGAGACGTTCTCCGTCTGGTTGCAGGCGATTGGCCGCGCATCGGCCACGGTTCATTTGGAAAATTACATCCTCCAGGAAGATGAGGTCGGAGAGGCGTTTGCCGCCGCGCTCATCAGTGCGCAACAAAGAGGGGTTGCCTGCAAAATCATTTATGACTGGCTGGGCTGCGCCACCCGGACCTCGCGGGCTTTCTGGCGGCGGCTTACCGAAGCGGGGGTCCAGGTGCGCCGGTATAATCCGCCGCATTTCATGAACCCTTTGCGTTTGATCAGCCGCGACCATCGCAAGATTTTATGCGTCGATGGCGCCGTGGCCTTTACCGGTGGGCTTTGCATCGGTCACGACTGGGTGGGCAATCCAGCGCGCAACCTCCCGCCATGGCGGGATACGGCGATCGAGATCCGCGGGCCGGCCGTGGCGCATATTGAGGCGGCGTTTTCCGATAGCTGGGCGTTTATCGGGGGGGCAAGCCTGCCGCCGGCCGAAGGGCCGGCGGCGCTTGCCCGGGAAGGCGGTTGCGACGTATCGGTGATCGCCGGCCGCCCGGAGGCGATGGGATTATATCGTCTGGAGCAGCTCGTCGCGGCCGTCGCGACACGGACGCTGTGGTTGACCGATGGCTACTTCGTGGCGACCACGGGCTATGTGCGCGCCCTGGGTGGCGCGGCGCAAATCGGGGTTGATGTCCGTCTCCTTGTCCCTGGTTCAAGCAATTGGCCGTTGGTCGGAACCCTGTCCAAGGCCGCTTATCGTCCTCTGCTGCAGGCGGGGGTGCGCGTCTTCGAATGGAACGGGCCGATGCTGCATGCCAAAACCGCCGTCGCCGACGGTTGCTGGACACGGATTGGCTCGAGCAATTCCAACCTGGCCAGCTGGGTGTCCAATCGTGAACTTGACGTGACGGTCAAGGACCGTGAACTCGCCCGGCATATGGAAGAGATTTACCTGAGGGATTTGCAGGGCAGCACGGAAGTCCGGCTGTCCCAAGGGCGGCGCAGCCAGCGGCAGCCGGTTACGGCCTCGCCAGATCCTAAACCCTATCCCGTCACAGCCATGTCCGGGCGTCTGTTTTCGGGCATCATCGGGCTGGGCAGCACCTTGAGCGCCTTGCTGTCCCAGCGGCGGAACGTGGTGCCGGAGGAAACGCTGGTGATCTGCACCGGCGGCACGGTGCTGGTCTGTCTCGCCTTGCTCGCCTTCTTTGTGCCGCGCGTGATCGCCTGGACGATCGCGGTGGTCGCTTTATGGTCAGGCATCGGTCTGCTCATGAAGGCGTGGCGGCTCTGGCACGCGGATGACGAGATCGATCCGTAAATGAAAATCATCAGCTGGAATCTGCGGCACTCGCGGGGCGCGCAGATCGTCCATATTCAGGATCTGGTGGGCGAGCATCGCCCCGACTTGCTTCTCATGCAGGAGGTGACGGCCGAGATCGATAGCGTGGCCCAACGGTTTGGCGGACACTATGCGCGCAGCGTCCTGCCTGGACGGGCCCATGGGCTCGCCGCGTGGAGTCCACATCCTTTTCAGCGGCCTGCGCAAAGTCTTGCCCTGCAACGGGGCCTGATTGTTCGGCGCATCTGCCAGCTTCTGGATTTCGACGATTATAGCATTGCCAATGTCCATCTGTCGCATGGGCAGATGTTGAACCGCTTGCAGCTGCGCCGGATCGCGGCCGTATCGGCGCCACGGGCCGCGATCCTGGGGGACTGCAATATGATCGGCGCGCCGTTCCTACCCGGTTTTCAAGATGTCGGCGGGCGTCAGCCCACGCACCGTTCGGCCGGCGTGCTCCCCTTGCGGCTGGATCGCTGTTTCGTACGCGGCTTCCATTGTGTCGGGGCGGAGGTTCTGGCGCCGGGGGCCTCAGACCATCATCCCTTGCTGGTGTCGTTGGTGGCTGTCTGAGCGTCAGGTAGAGGCCACGACGCGTGGGGCGATTGCCCCCACTTTGTCCCTGCGGTACGAACATCGGGTTCGGCCGTACCGCCTCGCAAATGGGCCGCAACCTATGGATATTTCGGGAGGGCAAAAATGCGTCATGACACATTGCTGCGGGAGCAGAGGGACGCGGTCACGGTGGTTCGGCTCAACCGCCCGCAGGCGCTGAACGCGTTGAACAGCCAGGTGTTGCAGGAACTCGAGCAAGTTTTTTCTGAATACGAGCGGGATAGCAGCAAGCGCTGCTTGGTTTTGACTGGAAATGAAAAAGCCTTTGCGGCCGGCGCGGATATCAAGGAAATGCAGCCGAAGGGCTTCGCGGCCATGTACGGCGAGAATTTTTTCGCCGGCTTTGAACGTCTCACCGCAACCCGGAAGCCGTGGTTTGCCGCGGTCTCCGGATTCGCCTTGGGCGGGGGATGCGAGCTGGCGATGATGGCGGATTTCATCATCGCCGCCGATACCGCCAAATTCGGCCAGCCGGAGATCAAACTGGGGATCGGCCCCGGCATGGGCGGGTCGCAGCGTCTCACCCGGGCGATCGGCAAGGCAAAAGCCATGGAGATGTGCCTGACGGGGCGCATGATGGACGCGCAGGAAGCCGAGCGCAGCGGCCTGGTGGCGCGGATCGTCCCCGAAAGCCAATTGCAGGAAGAAGCGCTGAAGACGGCGCACACCATCGCCGAAATGCCCCCCCTCGCGGCGATGGCGGTGAAGGAAATGGTGAACGCCGCCTTCGAAACCGGCCTGGCGCAAGGTGTGTTGCTGGAGCGGCGTCTCTTCAACGGTCTCTGCGCTACGGCAGACAAGGAGGAGGGAATGTCCGCCTTTATCGAAAAGCGGAAGGCCGCATGGCAGGGGCGCTAGCGCGTGATGAACGTGATGAATAGGAACCGTCCGTCGAATTTGAGGAGAATCTGATGAGAGTTAACAATGTGTTGGAAACCATCGGCCAGACGCCGCATATTCGGCTGAGCCGCCTGTTCCCAGGGGCTGAAGTCTGGATCAAGTCCGAACGCAACAATCCGGGTGGATCGATCAAGGATCGCATTGCCCTGTCGATGGTCGAAGCCGCAGAGGCGGATGGTCGGCTCCGGCCGGGTGGGCTCATCATCGAGCCGACCTCCGGCAATACCGGGATTGGCCTGGCCTTGGTCGCGGCCGTGAAGGGCTACAAGCTGATTCTCGTCATGCCTGAATCGATGTCGGTCGAACGCCGGCGGCTGATGCAGGCCTATGGCGCCACCTTCGACCTGACGCCGAAGGAAAAGGGCATGAAGGGGGCGATTGAGCGGGCCCATGAATTGGCCCGGCAGATGGACGGGGCTTGGATTCCGCAGCAGTTTGAAAATCCGGCAAACATCGAGATCCACGCCCGCACCACGGCGCAGGAGATTCTCGCCGATTTTCCGGAGGGGATCGATGTGCTGATCACGGGTGTCGGCACGGGCGGGCATATCACCGGCTGTGCCGAGACGCTGCGCCAGCATTGGCCCAACCTGAAGGTGTTTGCGGTTGAGCCCAGCCTTTCCCCGGTGATCTCCGGGGGCGCGCCGGGGCCGCACCCGATCCAAGGCATTGGCGCCGGCTTTGTGCCGGAAAATTTGCATGTGGACGTCCTGACCGGCGTCATTCAGGTCGAGGCCGAAGAGGCGCGGGAATTCGCCCGGCGTTCGGCCCGCGACGAAGGCCTGCTGGTCGGCGTGTCATCCGGCGCCACCCTGGCGGCCATTGCCAAAAAGCTCCCAGAGCTCGACCCTGGTGCGCGGATTCTCGGGTTCAATTATGATACAGGTGAACGTTATTTATCCGTACCGGATTTTTTGCCGGCCTGATCGCCCCGCTCGCCAGTTGATCTAGATCAAGGACTTTTTTGATCGAAGGCCGGATAAGTCACTATCCTGTAGATGGATACACTCCCAGACCTAAAGCCTGCTGCGCGTCGCCGTGGCAGGCTCTTTTTCATCCTTGTCCGGGCGGATACGTTCGTTCAACCAGGACATTTCGTAAATGCGCTGTGTGGGGCAGGGGTTATTGGGATCTTGAGGGCGCTCTGGTTGCGAGCGATCTGTAACGGTGCTAAAAAATGCAATCGTACAAAAATATCATAAACAAAAAAGATGAGGAAACTGTCATGCTCGATGCAGCCATTTCTCCCCTTGCCGGCAGCGCGATCGCGGGGTTTTCGTTCAAGCCGCGCTACGACAATTTCATCAACGGCAAATTCACGCCTCCGCTTGGCGGGCAGTATTTCGATAATATGTCGCCAATCACCGGGCATGTTTTCACCCAGGCCGCACGCTCCACGGAGGCCGACATCAACCTGGCGCTCGATGCGGCGCACGAAGCGGCCGAGGCTTGGGGGAAGCGGAGTGCGGCGGAACGCGCTCTGATTCTCAACCGCATCGCCGACAAGATGGAGCAAAATCTGGATTTGCTCGCCTATGTCGAGACGGTCGATAACGGCAAGCCCATTCGTGAAACCACGCTCGCGGATATTCCCTTGGC
The DNA here is from genome assembly GCA_035493735.1 of Acidocella sp. Taxonomy (GTDB): domain Bacteria; phylum Pseudomonadota; class Alphaproteobacteria; order Acetobacterales; family Acetobacteraceae; genus Acidocella. The sequence continues at coordinate 9,605 of DATJHR010000184.1, read as the reverse complement.
GATCGATCACCTGCGCTATTTCGCGTCCTGCGCGCGGGCCCAGGAAGGCACGCTTTCAGAGATCGACGAAACCACGATTGCCTATCATTTCCACGAGCCGCTCGGTGTCGTCGGGCAAATCATCCCGTGGAATTTTCCGCTGTTGATGGCCATTTGGAAGCTGGCGCCGGCGCTCGCCGCGGGCAATGCCGTGGTTCTGAAGCCGGCGGAACAAACGCCGGTCAGCATCATGGTTCTGGCGGAACTCATTGGTGACCTGCTGCCGCCGGGCGTCCTGAACATCGTGAACGGGTTCGGCCTGGAGGCTGGCAAGCCCTTGGCATCGTCAAACCGGATCGCCAAGATCGCTTTTACCGGTGAGACGACCACCGGGCGGTTGATCATGCAATATGCCAGTCATAACCTCATTCCCGTGACCCTTGAGTTGGGGGGCAAGTCGCCCAACGTTTTCTTCGCCGATGTGATGAGCGAAGATGATGCCTTTCTTGATAAGGCGGTCGAAGGTCTCTTGCTTTTCGCCTTGAACCAAGGGGAGGTCTGCACCTGCCCATCACGCGCGCTGATCCAGGAGAGCATTTACGAGCGGTTCATGGAGCGCGTTCTGGAGCGCGTCAAAGCCATCAAACAGGGCAATCCTCTGCATGCCGCGACGATGCTCGGGGCCCAGGCCTCAAGCGAACAGGTGCAAAAGATCCTGTCTTACATCGACATCGGCAAGCAGGAAGGGGCCGAGCTTTTGATTGGCGGTGGCCGGCCGGCGGTGGCGGCCGAGTTGTCTGACGGTTTCTACATCGAACCGACAGTGTTTCGTGGCAACAATAAAATGCGGCTGTTCCAGGAAGAAATTTTCGGGCCGGTGCTCTCCGTCACGACCTTCAAGGACGAAGCCGAAGCGCTGCAGATTGCAAACGAGACGCTTTATGGCCTGGGCGCGGGTGTGTGGTGCCGGGATGGCGCGCGGGCCTATCGGATGGGACGTGGCATCAAAGCCGGGCGGGTGTGGACGAATTGCTATCATCTCTATCCCGCCCATGCGGCATTCGGTGGTTACAAGCAGTCCGGAATCGGGCGGGAGAACCATAAGATGATGCTGGATCATTATCAGCAAACGAAGAATCTTTTGGTCAGCTACAGCCCGAACGCGCTCGGCTTCTTTTAGGGGGCGATGATGACGGCGCTGCCGCAACGGGTCGTGGCGACGGAGGCGGCCTCGCATCTGATTGAGAGGCTGCGGCAGCAGCATGGCCCTGTCATCTTCCACCAATCCGGCGGATGTTGTGATGGATCGTCGCCCATGTGCTATGCCGCAGACGACTTTATCGTCGGGCCGGAGGATGTCCGGCTCGGCGAGATTGGCGGTGCGCCGTTCTTCATGAGTCCCTCGCAGTTCGCTTATTGGAAAAACACCCAGCTGATCATCGACGTTGTCCCTGGCATCGGCGGCATGTTTTCCTTGGACAATGGCACGGGGTTGCGCTTTCTCACGCGCTCAAGGGTGTTTGCGGAGGATGAATTAGCAGCGCTGGAGAGAGAGGCGTAACCCCCGCGTCGAAGCCAACCCTAACGGCGCCTTCTGTATCCTCGACGGGATCCGACCGCGTCAGCGGCCGGATTTTTTTGTGTTAGAGCCTGGTACAGGCCGAGTGTCGGAAGAGTGCGATTGCCTTAGGCCAAATCGGCCAAGGCAAGGGGAAGGCTTCTTTTTGTGAACAAAAAGAAGCAAAAAAACTTTATTTGCTCTGGGCCGTGGGCGTTGTCGCCGACACAGAATTAGGCCCCGCATAGCAAGAGTTTTTGCGCCGCTTTTTTCAAAAAGCGGCCACTTTCTTTGTCTAGAAGCCGATTGGAGCAGAAGCGATCTAAGGTAATCATGCTCTAGGGGGCGATGATTCCAACAGCCCCTGGAAGAAGCGGCGCAAAAACTTTTGTTAATCTGGGCCGGTGACAGCGAAACCAGCACGGCCAAACTAACAAAGTTTTTTTGCTTCTTTTTGTTCACAAAAAGAAGCCTGCCCCTTGGCTGGCCGGGCGCCCCGCAATGGGGCAGGGGGGCTTACAGAGCTGGCCCGAAGGCGGTAAGCTCCACAGCATGTTCCCTATCAGCTTTTTAAAGGTAGTTGATGTGATTAAACCTGTTGCTCTGCTAACCAGCATTCTCTTTGTCGGCATGGCTGCCGGCGCGGGGGCTGCCACGCCGGCCTTGTACACCTCGTCGCAGGCGACCGCGGGCGCCGCCGTCTATTCGCAAAGCTGTGCCATGTGCCATGGAACCGGGCTGCAAGGTATGGCCGGTCCGGCGCTGATGGGCCAAAGCTTTGCCCCGGCTGCCAGCCCCAAGACCGTGGGCAAGGTGTTTACCGTGGTTGCCGAGCAGATGCCGCTTGGACAAGCCGGCGGCCTTTCTCATGCCCAATATGAAGATGTCATGGCTTATATCTTGAGCAAAAACGGTTATCCGGCCGGAAACGCCGCGCTGAGCTATCAGGCAAGCCTTACGTCATCCGTGCCGCTCGTCTCCCAGGCCAAGTAATCGCGAATTTCTGGCTGATTCGGCCGGTTTTCACGGCCGCAGGGCCAGAGCCGCAACTTTTTCGGCCGCTTTTTTAAAAGCGGCCACTTTCTCCCCCGCGTGGGTCGTGCGCTATTTTCAGAACGGCGCCGATCGGATAGGCTTTCGCGCAACAGGCTGTTCAGGTCAAATCCTGGGAGGAAAGACAAACCTGGCGGTTATCCGTCCCTTTTACACAGCGGCGGTCGCCTGTCCCTTCCGGGTTTCCGAAACAGTCGCGTTTCGATGTCAATCGGCGTGTGCAATCAGCGTGCAGCGCGCCCGGGAGGTTGGTCTTGCAGATAAAAGTTCTGGGGGCAGCGGCGGGGGGCGGTTTTCCGCAATGGAACTGCCGCTGCGAAAACTGCCGCCGCGCCCGCGCGGGTGATCCTCGGGTAAAGCCCCGCACCCAGGCCTCCTTGGCGGTGAGTGCGGACGGGCAGCGTTGGGTCCTGCTCAATGCCAGCCCGGATCTGCCGGCGCAATTGCGTGCGACGCCCGCGCTGCAGCCCGGTGATGGCGCCGCGATCCGCGGTGCGCCGATTGCTGCCGTCATCCTGTCAGGCGGGGATATCGACTGTATCGCCGGCCTGTTGTCCCTGCGCGAAGCGCATCAGTTCAACATCTACGCCCCGCCTTTTGTCGAGCGCATCCTGCGTGCGAACGAGGTCTTTTCCGTTCTCGACAAAAAACATGTGAGTTTCCAAGCCCTTACGGAAGGGCGCGCGGCCAAGCTGCAGGATGCCTCGGGGGGCCCCTTGGGCCTCAACGTTGAAACCTTCGCCGTGCCGGGAAAAATTCCATTATATCAAGAAGATGGGAGGGATCTGCCGGAACTGCTCAACGCCCAGGCGGTGGTCGGGCTGCGCGTATGGGATGATGAAGGCCGCACGCTTTTCTTTGTCCCCGGCTGTGCCCACCTCACGGCGGAGATGGTGCATCGTTTCGAGGCGGCCGATGCGCTGTTCTTTGATGGGACCCTATGGCGGGACGATGAGATGATCGTTGCCGGCGTCGGCACGAAGACCGGGGCGCGGATGGGCCATGTGAGCCTCTCCGGGAGCGAAGGCAGCCTCGCGGGCTTTTCAGGGGCTAAAATCAAGCGTAAAATATACATACATATCAATAATACAAATCCCATCCTGTGCGACGATTCCCCTGAGGCGAAGACAGTGCGTGCGAATGGTTGGGAAATTGCCTGGGACGGGATGGAAATAACTTTATGATGGAAAAGTTAACAAAAAGCGAGTTCGAGCAGGCGCTGCGTGATATCGGCGCGCGACACTACCACAATCATCATCCCTTTCACCGCATGCTTCATGCCGGTGCGTGCTCGCAGCAACAGGTCCAGGCCTGGGCGCTGAATCGCTATTATTATCAGAGTTCGATCCCGAAAAAGGATGCCATCGTCATTGCCCGGCTGCCCAATGCCGACGAGCGGAGGATCTGGCGGCAGCGTCTGGTCGACCATGATGGCGAGCAACCGGGCGACGGTGGCATTGCCCGGTGGTTGCGCCTGGCGACAGGGGTCGGGCTGGACGCGGCCTATGTGGAATCGACCGCCGGAATCCTGCCCACCACCCGCTTTGCCGTGGACGCCTATGTGCATTTCGTCCGCGACCGGAGCTTGCTCGAAGCGGTTGCTTCCTCTCTGACCGAATTGTTTTCGCCCGCCATCATCGCCGAGCGCGTGGCCGGAATGCTGGCGCATTATGATTTCGTCTCCCAGGACACGTTGGCTTATTTCAACGCGCGGCTTCACCAGGCGCCGCGCGATGCCGATTTTGCGCTCAACTATGTTCTAACGCAGGCGAAGACGCGCGAGGAGCAGGAGCTTGTTCTCGCGGCGCTGCGTTTCAAATGCGATGTTCTCTGGGCGCAGCTCGATGGTTTATACGCCGCTTACGTGGCGCCGGGCCATATTCCCCATGGCGCCTTCCTGGGTAAAGCTTCGGCGGAGTCCGTGGCGCGGTGACCCTCACCCGCACATCCGTTCCGGCTTTGCGGCGCGGGGTACGCCGGCAGTTCGACAAAGCCAGGAATGTCGCCATTTTGATGGCGCCTGAAAAGGTGATCATGCTCGATGATGTCGCCGATGCGATCCTGTCGGAATGCGATGCCGTGTCTTCCGTCGAAGACATCACATCGCGGTTGTCGGCACGCTTCGCGACGCCGGCCGAGGAGATTCAGGGCGATGTCTTGGCGTTTCTGCAGACTTTGCACGATCAGGGGTTGATCCAGTCATGAATGCGATTTCTCCCCCGTTGGCACTGATGGCGGAGTTGACACATCGTTGCCCGCTGCAATGCCCTTATTGTTCCAACCCGGTTGAAATGCTCAAGGCCGGCCAGGAGCGCGACACGAAATTTTGGCAGCAGGTGATCGAGGAAGCCGCCGATCTGGGTGTGCTGCAGATTCACTTCTCGGGTGGTGAGCCAACGGTGCGGCAGGATCTGCCGCAACTGGTGGCGCACGCCACGGCGCACGGGCTCTACGCAAACCTGATCACCTCTGCCGTCCTGCTGAACGAGGCGAAACTGCACGAGCTGGCGGCAGCGGGGCTTGGCCATGTACAAGTCAGCATTCAGGGCGCAAATGCGGAAACGGCGGATCGCATCGGTCACTATAAAAACGGACATGAGAAGAAGCTCAGCATTGCGCGCCTGGTGCCGCGGGCGGGCATGTCGCTCACCATCAACGCCGTCATGCACCGGCAGAACCTGCAGGAACTTCCCGCCATCATCGATCTTGCCGTGGCACTGGGTGCCGACCGGCTGGAGGTGGCCCATGTGCAATATCATGGCTGGGCGTTCCGCAACCGTGCCGCCCTCATGCCCACGCGGGCGCAGTTCGAGGAAGCTGATCGTGTGGTCGCCGAACGTCGCCAAAGCCTGAAGGGGCGGCTGGTCATCGACTATGTCGTGCCTGATTACTACGCGGAATTTCCCAAAACCTGCATGGGGGGATGGGGGCAGAAGATGTTGAACGTCGTGCCCGATGGCCGTGTTCTCCCCTGTCATGCCGCGGAGACCATTCCCGGCCTGGTGTTCGACAGGATGGGAGACCGCAATTTGCGGGATATCTGGGAACATGGCGAGGCCTTCACGCGGTTCCGCGGGACGGGCTGGATGGAAGAGCCCTGCGCCTCATGCGCCATGCGGGAAATCGATTGGGGCGGTTGCCGGTGCCAGGCGCTGGCCATCACGGGCAACGCCGCGGCAACCGATCCGGTCTGCCGTTTTTCGCCCCATCATGCGCGGATGAATGAGATGGCGGAGGCCGAGGCCCAAGCCGACCTCCACGACTTTATCTACCGACGCGTTTGAACGGAAGCGTCAGCCGCGCCGCTTCAGCGTCCCGGGCCCAGTTTTAAAAAAGTTTTTGCGCCGCTTTTTTCAAAAAGCGGCCTCTTTCTTCGATTTTTTGTTGCGTTTCTGCGACGAAGTGGGCACACAATGTCACGCTTCTGGGGACGACCTTTCTTTCTTGTTTATCGAGGGAAAACAGTTGCTTGGCGCTTGGCGTGGTCTGTGCTGGGTGCCTCTCGGTATCGAACGTGCGGATATCAGCGATTGTTCAACAAAGAATAACGACATCAGGCGTTTCTGGCCTTGCCCGGGGGCGCATCAGGGGGGGGAACATGTCGATAAAATATCGAATCAATGATGTCTCTCGGCACGCCATGGCCTTGGGGGTCGCTGCGTCCATCGCCATGGCGGCCATGGTGCCGGAGGCCGCGCAGGCGGGTTCCGTGACGCAGCCCGGTGAAACGATCGGTTACGCGACCGGCGCACCTTTGCCGCAAGGCTGGTACTTTGCCGACACGACCGATTACGGCCAGCGCACGCCGCCGAGCAACCAGACGCTTGTTGTCACCATTCCGGTGATTGTCTGGGCGACGCCATACCATTTTCTGGGGGCTCATGTGCAGGCCTTGGCGGCAACGCCTCTGGTTGGGGCCGGCACGCCGGGCTCTTACACCGCCGGCTGGTATAACCCGTGGATCGCCGGGCAATTGGCCTGGGATCTCGGAAACGGGCTGGGGGTGAGCTATCTGTTCGGCTTTTATTCCGGCGTCAGCAGCCCGGTCGCCGACCATTCAGGCTCCATCAATCAGCGCTTCGCCGCCAGCTACACCGCAAACGGCTATAATCTCACCGCCAACGTGATCTATGGCAATCAGATCAACAGCCACACCAACCCGAACTTCCTCAATCTCGACCTCACGGCGACGAAAGGATTCGGCAAATGGTCGGTTGGTCCGGTCGGTTATTTCTCTGCCGATGTCAGCACGCCGTTCTCGGGATATCAGAAGCAGCGTCAGTTCGCGCTTGGCGTCCTTGTCGGTTATGATTTCGGGCCGGTCATCATGCAGAGCTATCTCACCAGGGGCGTCACCCAGACCAATTACGGCGGCAACGATACCCGCTTCTGGCTGCGCTTCATCGTTCCGCTGGCTTAGAGCAGGATAAGAAAGCGGCCGCTTTTTGAAAAAAGCGGCGCAAAAACTTTTTTTGAAACTGGGCCGGTGGCCGGGAAAGCAGCACGGCCCAAACTAAAAAAGTTTTTTTGCTTCTTTTTGTTCACAAAAGAAGCCTTCTTCTTGGCTTGCCTGAAGTCTTGGCAGCGGGCCGGCTGGTGCGGGTGGGGGGAGTTGAACCCCCACGGGCCTAGGGCCCAACGGATTTTCGTACCACCTCGGCTTTCGCCGCCCGGGCCAGCGTATCATGGCCGGCCGGTTCGTGGTCTGGACTATCCCTTCACCATAGCTCATGGCCGTAGGTGCTGCCCGTCTAGTCTCTACACCTTCCCGTCGCCGGGCTTGGCTCGGGATTGCCATGTTACAGGTTCCCCCGACTTTGAGCAGTTCTACTCCACTGGTTTCCCGGTGGGCACTCAACCTCACTTTAAGTCCGGTGCGTCTACCATTCCGCCACACCCGCACGCCGCCGCTGTATAGAGCCTCGGCCGGCATTCGCCAATGCCGTGAACCACCATTGACGCGGTCGCGGCGCGCTTGGCAGCAGGCGCCATGGCCCGCCGTAAACCCGTGTCCCGAACAACGCCCCGTTGGTGGCGCAGGCTTGGCCTTGCCCTGCGCTATGGCGTCATCGGCGCGATCTGGGGCGCCATCGCCCTCGGGCTGGTGCTGCTTTATTTCACTTGGGACATGCCGGACCCGGCGCACGCGGTCACCGCGCCGCGGCGGCCGGCGATTCGTCTGTATGACCAGTCGGGGCATCTGGTCGCCCGCTTCGGGGACGTCGCGGGGCGCGTCGTGCTGCCGCGCGAGCTGCCCGCTTATGTGCCCGGCGCCTTCATCGCCATCGAAGACCGCCGCTTCTACCAGCATGGCGCCTTCGACCTGCAAGGCATCGCACGCGCCGCGCTGTTGGATGTGGGCCGGGGCCGCATCGTGCAAGGCGGCTCGACCCTCACCCAGCAGGTCGCCAAAACCTTGTTCCTGACGGACCAGCGCTCGCTGCGGCGCAAGGTCCAGGAAGCCATCCTCAGCCTGTGGCTCGCCCGCCATTACACGAAACAGGAAATCCTCGGGATTTATCTGAACCGCGTCTATCTCGGCGAGGGCGCTTACGGCGTCGATGCCGCGGCGCGGCTGTATTTCGGCGTGCCCGCAACCGCGCTCACGCTCGCCCAGGCCGCCATTCTCGCCGGCCTGCCACAAGCCCCGTCATCCTTGAATCCGCTGGCAGACCCGCGCGCCGCGGCCGAGCGGGCGAGGGACGTGCTGAACGCCATGGTGGCCACCCAGCGCATCTCCCTGGCGGCGGAAAATACCGCGGAGCAGCAGCTCAACCAGGCGGCGGCTCCCTCCATGCGCGACTCCTGGTTCGCCCTCTGGGTCATGCAGCGCGATAGCGGCCTCATTCCTGGAGGGCAGGACGTGTCGCTCACCACCACCCTGGATCCCCGGCTGCAGCACGTGGCCGAGGCCGCTTTGGACGCCGCCATCGCCGCACATGGCGCGGCCTTGCGCATCAGCCAGGGTGCGGTGGTGGTGTTGGATGCCCGGACCGGCGCCGTACGGGCTCTCGTCGGCGGGGTCGGGGACCGTGACGGCTATGACCGGGCCGTGCTGGCGCGGCGGCAAACCGGCTCCGCCATCAAGCCGATCGTCTGGCTGGCGGGCCTGCGTGCCGGCATGTCGCCGGATGATCAGGTGCTCGATGCGCCGCTTTATTTCCGGGGTTACGATCCGCGCGACGATGAGCGCGTCTATCATGGCGAGGTGACCATGACCGAGGCGCTGGCCGATTCGATGAACACCGTCGCCATTCGCATCCTGTTGCGCGCCGGCGGTCCGCGCCGCGTGATCGCCCTGGCCCGCACGCTCGGCCTCAACGATCATTTCCCTGACGACGTGACGATGGCGCTTGGCACCGGCGGAGTCGGGGTGATGCAGCTCGCAGGCGCCTATGCCGCGTTTTTCAATGGCGGCAATCGCGTCACCCCCTACGGCGTCACCGCCGTCAACGGTGTGCCCTATGCCGCACCGCCGCCGGTTCCGGTCGTGCCCCCCGAGCAGGCGGGGGAGGTTGCGGCGATGATGCGCGCGGTGGTCCTGAACGGTACGGCCACCGGCGCGTTCGTCCCCGGCCTCTACACGGCGGGCAAGACGGGAACCACGCAGGATTACCGCGACGCCTGGTTCGTCGGTGACGCGGGACCTGACATCATCGCCGTCTGGGTCGGCAATGACAACAATGCGCCGATGAAAAAAGTCTATGGCGGCACCGTTCCCGCTTCCGTGTTCAAAGCCATCGCGGTCAGCCTGGCGCAGTGAGAAAGTAAGAAAGTGGCCGCTTTTTGAAAAAAGCGGCGCAAAAACTTTCTTGAAGCTGGGCCCGTGCCGGTGAAACCAGCACGGCCCAGCTCAAAGAAGTTTTTTGCTTCTTTTTTTCAGGGTCTGTTGGGATTTAAAGGATTCCCCTGGTCTGGGTAGTTGTGATTCACGCTGTTTATGGATCGCCTTATTCTGACCGATGCTCAATGGGCACAGATTGAACCGCTTTGCCAAGGGAAGCGCCGCGACCCT